>JBFXFN010000034.1:0-26340 GCA_050179015.1 Methylacidiphilaceae bacterium
CGTTGATCCCGTTGTAGGTGTAGCTCGCATCCACATACCCGGATAGGACGATCCCCTTGGTGTTCGCTTGCACCGGAATCCCCTGGTCCTCCAGCCGCTTCATCAACTCCGCCACCTGCGAACTCTGGCTCGCATTGACCGTTGCGTTAGAGGAATCGGCGTCGCCTGAGGCGGCAGTCGTCGAGAGCAGAGGGGCAATCCAGAGGAGACAAAGAGACGTAATCTTGGCATACGACGAAAGAGAGAAACGGCTTGTCCCGGACGAAGAATCCCTCTCGGCTGAGGAAACAAAGCGGGTTGCCATCTGCCTGCCCTGATGCGGGGAGAAGCCTCGCGCAATAAGCCCAAGCCTGTCAATGTTCTTTGGGAGCGGGATTGACGGGGGTGACTCCTTGGCGGAAGCTGAGTCAGAGCTTATGCGGAGCAGTGTCGGCTCAAGCCTCTCCTGGAAGCTCTTATGGATTCTTATCCTGCTGGCGCAGACGGTCTCGGCAACGGCCGAAAAGCTTGTCTACGTGATTCCGGTGCATGGCGAAATCGATTCCGCCCTCGTCTATCTTGTGCGCCGAGGAGTAAAAGAAGCGGTCGCCCAGAATGCCGCAGCACTCCTGATCGACCTGGATACTCCCGGAGGCCGAGCGGACGCCATGGAGGAGGTCATTCGAATCATCGAGCACTTTCCGGATCAGGGTGCGACCTACGCCTTCGTCGATCCAAAGGCGTTTTCGGCAGGCGCATTCGTTGCGGCGGCGACCCGGCATATCTACATGGCTCCCGGTTCGGTCATCGGCGCCGCCACTCCGATCCTCGCGGCGCCCGGCGGCGGATCGGTTCAGAATATTCCCGAAAGCTACGAGAAGAAGATTCTTTCCGCCTATGAGGCCCTGGTGCGGGCGACGGCCCAGCGTCACGGCCACAATCCAGCGGTGTTCGCAGCAATGGTCGATCGGGAGAGCGGCCTCACGGTGGATGGGGTCGTCGTTTTGCCGAAAGGCAAAGTGCTCACGCTGACCGATGCCGAGGCGTCGCGCCGCTACGGCGAACCGTCCAGGCCCTTGCTTTCCGAGGGGACCGTCTCGGATCTGCGCAACTTGGCACTCCAGGTGGGCGGCCCCGGTTCGCAACTGCGGGAGCTGAAGCCGACCGGCTTCGAGCAGCTTGCCCGCACGCTGATGGCCGCAGGTCCCCTCCTATTGGGGCTTGGTCTCCTTTTGGGCTACTTAGAACTAAAAACGGGCGGCTCCTTCGGACTCTTTGGAGGCGCGGCCCTGCTCTGCTTTCTCCTCTATTTTTTCGGTCACTACCTAGCCGGTTTAAGCGGCTGGGAGCCACTTTTTCTCTTTCTTGCCGGGATCGGGCTGGTGGCTCTCGAACTGCTCTTCGTACCGGGCCTTCTTGTACCGACCATGGCGGGGTTGATTCTGGTCGTCATGGGATTGCTCTACGCGATGGTCGATCGATATCCCAAAGAGTCTTTCTGGATCGGAGCCGAGCGACTCGCCAGGCCCCTGCTTTCTCTCGCATTGGCCGTATTGGGAGCCTTCGCCGCAGGCGCGGTTGCCGCACGGTTTCTCCCGGCACGGGGTTTCCGCCTGGGGTTCGAGGGGATCTCGGCGGAAAAAACCGTTCCGACCGTGCATTCCGGGGAAGAGGGGGTGGCGATCACCGTCCTGCGGCCATCCGGCACCGCCCGATTCGGGCAAAAGATAGTCGACGTTGTTACTTCGGGGGCTTTCGTTTCCAAGGGCAGCCGGGTCCGGATCATTTCGGCGGAGGGAGTTCGGGTCGTCGTCGAGGCGATAGACGAGGAGATATGAGGGCGGTTCTCTTCTGTCTCTTGGCGGGCCTGCTCTTGTTTGCGGGCGAACTCTTCTTCCCCAGCACGGTTATGGGGCTACTCGCGGCGATGGCCTTTCTTGTGGGGGTCGTTCTCGCATTTGCCCTTTTCGGCTGGGGAGCGGGCCTGGCGGCGTTTGCGACAAGCCTCCTTTTCTTCGGCGGGCTTCTATGGGCCTGGCTCCGCCTGTTGCCGAAGAGCCGCCTCGGACGCCGAATGGCTCTCAATTTCAGCAATCCGTCCGGTGTCGCGGGTTTGTCGGGCGAACTGATGGGTCGACACGGGATTCTCCTTTCCTCTTGCCATCCCATCGGGGTCGCCCTATTCGAGAAGAAGCGAACGGAGGTCGTTGCGGAGAGCGGGTTTTTGGAAGAGGGCACGACGGTCCGCGTGGTGGGACGGCGTGACGGCCACTGGATCGTCGAGGCTTTAACCGAGGAATAGCCGGTGTTCTCCCTTTTCTTGCTGGGTCTTCTCGCCATTGTCGCGCTGGTCGGCGCCTTCCTCCTGGTCCAGTTTCTCGGCACTTGGGTCCGCGCCTTCATCTCCGGGGCTTGGGTCAGCCTCTTCAACCTAGTTGCGATGCGGCTGCGCGGGATACCTCCTTCGCTCATCGTCAATAATCGGATCACCGCGGTCCGGTCCGGCATCGATCTGAGCACGGCCCAGTTGGAATCACACTACCTGGCCCGAGGCAACGTAGAGCAGGTGGTGCGCGCCCTGATCGCCGCGGATCGAGCGGGAATCTCGCTCGATTTCAACCGGGCGTGTGCAATCGATCTCGCTACGATTGGCACCGGGAAGAGTGTCTTCGAGGCGGTGCGGACCAGTGTAAATCCCAGGGTGATCGACTGCCCGAATCCATCGACCGGGCAAAACACGATTACCGGCGTTGCCAAGGATGGAATCGCCGTCAAGGCGCGGGCACGAGTCACGGTTCGTACGAATCTCGAGCGTTTCGTCGGAGGGGCGACCGAGGAGACGATCATCGCTCGGGTCGGAGAAGGGATCGTCACGACCATCGGCTCGGCGCTCAACTACAAAGAAGTCTTGGAGTATCCTGATCGGATCTCGAAGACGGTGCTTCAGAAAGGCCTCGATTCCGGAACCGCTTTCGAAATCCTCTCGATCGATATCGCCGAGGTTAGCATTGGCGACAACATCGGGGCGAAGCTCCAGGCCGAGCAGGCAGAAGCAGACAAGCGGGTCGCGCAAGCCAAAGCCGAGGTACGGCGTGCTGCGGCCGTAGCCCTGGAGCAAGAGATGCGCGCAAAGCTCGTCGAGGCGGAAGCGGAAGTTCCTCTAGCGATGGCGGATGCTTTCCGCAAAGGCAATCTCGGGGTGATGGACTACTACCGATTGCGCAATATCCAGGCTGACACGGACATGCGCTCGAACATCGCGGGCGAACCGCCGGGGCCGGCACAGGGGAGTTCGCCTTCCCCTTGATCGGAAAGGGGTAGCGGGAAGACGATGCGCTGTTGGCTCCAGGAGGAAGCGATCTCTCCCGTTCTGGGGGCGGGGGTCTCTTTTTCGACGGAATG
The DNA here is from genome assembly GCA_050179015.1 of Methylacidiphilaceae bacterium. Taxonomy (GTDB): domain Bacteria; phylum Verrucomicrobiota; class Verrucomicrobiia; order Methylacidiphilales; family Methylacidiphilaceae; genus Methylacidimicrobium. The sequence continues at coordinate 3,382 of JBFXFN010000034.1, forward strand.
GGGCCCTCTCCTTGCAATCCTTTTTCTGCTGGCGGTCCAAACGGCTCTCGCCTACCGCCGGGGCAAGGTCGAGCCTCTTCCGCCGGGGCGGTCGAGGCAAGGGCGAGCGGACGCTCGGATTCCCGACGCACCGTCGGATGAGTTGGAACCCAAGGCTCCCCAGGAGATGGATCGCGATATCCTCAGAGTTGAGGTCTCTCCCGCCGGCGGAGAGTCTCATTCCGGTGGCGAGAAGGTCTTTCCCTTGGAAGAAGAGAGGGCGCCTCTCCCGGTCCGGGAGGTCTCCCCCGGATCGCCTCGCCCCATGACAGCGGCCCTTCGGTATCGGGGCTATCTTCGCCGGCTCCGAAGGCCGATTGGGGCGCGAGAGGCCCTCCTTGGGACGGAGATCCTCTGGAACCCTCCTATTGCCCTGCGGGAGCCGGGCAGAGCAGGCTTATGGGAGAAGCATCTCTGGTAGCTTTGGCCGGCGGCGAGGGTTTCTTCGTCTTTGGGTGTTTCACCTCTCGAACGCAGATTCTTCCCCATTCGTGAACCGCAGACGACCCTTGCCACCCCTTCTTCTCGTTCTCTGTCTTGCGGGTTGGTTTGGAGCCCGGCCGGTCGATGTCGGAGCGCGAGAGGAGGGGAAGGTTCTCTACTACACCTGCACCATGCACCCGAGCGTGCGTTCCCCCGTCCCGGGCAAATGCCCCATCTGCGGCATGGACCTAGTTCCCGTTCCCGCGAAAGCCCCCTCTCCCGAAAGATCGTCCGGCTCCCTTCTGCCAGATACGCCGGCTCCGGCGGAAAAAGGCTCCTCGCCTCCACCCATACCGCCGACCAGCCCCTTTTTCGTTCCACCCGAGCGGCTGCAGGCGATCGGCGTCCGGACGGGAGTCGTCGAGCGGCGCCATCTCGTGCGGGAGCTGCACGCCCCCGCCATCTTGGCCGTCGACGAGTCGAAGCAGGTCGACATCAACGTGAAGGCCGGCAACGGGTACGTGATCAAACTCTACGCCGACTATTTGTGGAAAGAAGTTCACAAGGGCCAAAAACTGGCCACGATCCTTTCCGAGAACTGGGTGCAGGCTCAGATGGATTACATCCGCGCCTACCGCGCCTGGCGAAGAAGCCTGCTGATTCAAAAGGCGAACCCGATCCTACTCGACCAGCAATTCGAGCATATCCGGAATCGGATCCGCGTCTGGGACCTGACTGCAGAGCAGATTCGAGATCTCGAGAAGTATGCCTGGAGCATGTCGACCAATGATGTCCGCACCGGGAAGGGCATTCAGGGGACCTTCGATCTTCTCTCTCCCATATCCGGCCACGTACACGAGAAAAACGTCGTCGAGGGAATGCGTTTCTCGGCGGGGCAAACGCTCTTTCGCTTAGTGAATCTCTCCCGCGTCTGGGTTCTTGCGCAGTTCTCGGAGGATCAAGCAGCGTTTATTTCGGAAGGCCAGGCTTGCGAGGTGACTCTGCCCGCTCTCCCTGGAGAACGGTTGCGGAGCCGCATCGATTTCGTCCAACCGCATTTCAGCGAGACGGTCCGCAGGCTCCAGGCGCGGATCATTCTTCCGAATCCAGGCCACAAGCTGCGTCCGGGAATGTATGCCGACGTGACGGCCCACCTCGACTACGGGGCAGAGCTTGCCGTGCGGAGCGATGCCGTGATTCCGACGGGACGGCGCTTCGTCGTATTTGTCGATCACGGGGGGGGCCATCTCGAGCCCCGCTTCGTTCGACTGGGGGAAAAACTCGACGACTACTACCAAGTGCTCGCAGGGTTGGAGGAAGGGGAACGGGTGGTGACCGGGGCGAACTTCCTCATCGACGCAGAGTCCCGCGTCCAGGGGGCTTTGCAGATCTGGTCCGGAGAAGAGCCTCCCGAGGGGGAGAGAGCTCCTCACGTGCCTGCACCGCCGGCTTCGCCACCCGCCGGCCATCCTCATCAACACCTCATGCCGGGGATGTAGCCATGCTCGAACGCCTCATCGAGTGGAGCGGCCGCAATCCGTTCTTGGTGAGTGTGCTGGCCGCGTTCGGCATCACGTGGGGAATCGTGGCCTTGCGCAGCTCTCCCCTGGATGCCATTCCCGATCTCTCCGACGCCCAAGTGATCGTCTACACGGAGTGGGCGGGGCGGAGTCCGACGCTCGTGGAAGATCAAATCACCTACCCGATCTCCACGCTCTTCATCTCGGCGCCGAAGGTGAAGTCTGTCCGAGGAGAGTCGATCTTCGGGAAATCGTTTGTTTACGTGATCTTCGAGGACGGCACCGATCTCTACTGGGCTCGATCGCGCGTTCTCGAGTATCTGAATGCCGTCCGGAGCCGGCTGCCGGAAGGAGTCAACCCGACGTTGGGACCCGATGCAACCGGGGTTGGGTGGGTTTTCGAATATGCGCTGGTCGACGAGTCGGGGCAACACGATTTGGCCGAGCTCCGCTCTTTTCAGGACTGGACCTTGCGTTACGCCCTGGCATCCGTCCATGGCGTATCCGAAGTGGCGGGCGTAGGGGGCTATGTCCGGCAATACCAAGTAAACCTCGACCCTGATAAGCTCGTGGCGTACGGCGTTCGCTTCTCCGAGGTTGTCGACGCGGTCCGCAAGGGCAACCGGGATGTAGGCGGAAAGAGCTTCGAAGTCTCCACCATGGAGTACTACATCCGCGGGCGCGGCTACTTTCAATCGCTCGCCGACGTGGGGAACGCGGTGGTGCGCACCGATCCGCAGGGCTTTCCCATCCTGGTCCGACAACTCGGGAGCCTCGCACTGGGGAGTGACCTGCGGCAGGGGCTCGCGGAGTTCGGGGGGAGGGGCGAAACGGTCGGAGGGATCGTCGTGATGCGCTACGGCGAAAATGCCCTGAGGGTGATCGACGGGATCAAGAAAAAACTGAAGACTCTTGCCGGCTCTTTTCCGTCCGGAGTTCGGTTGGTTCCCACATACGACCGCTCCGAGCTCATTCATCGTTCGATTCACACCCTCTGGGAGAAGCTGCTTGAGGAGAGCGTCGTCGTTAGCCTGGTGTGTATTGTCTTCCTCTGGCACGTGAGAAGCGCCCTGGTGGCCATCTTGCTCCTTCCCGCAGCGATCGTCCTCGCCTTTATTCCGTTCGCCGGCTTGCGATTGACGGCGAACATCATGTCTCTCGGCGGGATCGCGATCGCCATCGGAGCCATGGTCGACGGAGCCGTCATCATGGTGGAAAACGCCCACAAGCAGCTTGAGGAGGCTCGGGAAAGGAGCGGGAAGGATCCGCGCGGGGAGGAACGGCTCCGGGTGCTGCTCGCCGCGGCCAAGATGGTGGGTCGTCCTCTCTTCTTCTCGCTCCTCGTGATTACCGTTTCCTTTATCCCGGTCTTTGCTCTTGAGGCTCAGGAAGGCCGTCTCTTTCGTCCGCTGGCTTTCACGAAAACCTTCGCCATGTTTTTCGCCGCCTTGCTTTCTGTGATCCTGGTTCCCGTGCTGATGCGCTGGTTCATCCGGGGGCGAATCGTTCCGGAAAGACAGAATCCGCTCAACCGGCTTCTTCTCGCCCTCTACGAGCCGGTCCTCCACTTCTCGCTCCGTTATCGCTTCCTCGTGCTTTGCCTGGCGCTCGCCGCCCTGGCCTCGACTCTCTACCCGATCCGCCGATTGGGAGCGGAGTTCATGCCTCCGCTCAACGAGGGAACCCTGCTCTACATGCCGACCGCCGTCCCGGGAGTAGCCATCGCGGAGGCGGCTCGAATCCTTCAGACGCAAGACCGGATCATCGCCCGGATGCCTGAGGTCGCCACCGTATTTGGAAAGGTCGGTCAGGCGGACACCTCGACCGATCCGGCCCCGCTTTCGATGACCGAAACCGTGGTCACCTTCCGGCCCGAGAAGCAGTGGCGCAAAGGGATGAACTGGGAGAAACTTGTCTCGGAGCTCAATCGGCGTCTCCAGTTCCCGGGAGTGGCCAACATCTTTTGGATGCCGATCCAGACCCGCACGGAGATGCTGACGACCGGCTTCCGGTCGAACCTGGGAATCAAGATCTTTGGTTCCGACCTCAATGTCATCCGCGAGTTGGGGGAGAAGATCGAGCGGGCTCTTTCCGGGTTCCCTGAAACCCGGAGCGTCTTTGCGGAGCGAGTGGAAGGCGGTCGATATCTCGACATCCAAGTTCGCCGCGAGGCGCTGGCGCGCTATGGATTCACGGTCGAAGATGTCAACCAGGCGATCGAGGGAGCGATCGGGGGCAACACCGTAACCGTGACGGTGGAGGGCCGGGAGCGATATCCCGTGAGCGTTCGCTACAATCGGGACTTTCGACAGGATCCGCTCGCTCTCTCCCGAATCCTTTTGGGCGAGTCTGCGGCAGCCGGTACCACGGCTGCTGCGTCTCCGGGTATGCCACCGCAGCCGATCGCCGGAGTTCAGGTGCCTCTGGGTGAGCTGGCTGACATCCATTTTGCCTTTGGACCTCCCGAGGTCAGGAGCGAGAATGCCCAGCTCGTCGGCTTTGTCTCTGTGGACAGCACTACGAAGGACCTAGCCGGCTATGTCCGGAAGGCGGCTGCGCAGATCGCTCGGAACGTCAGCTTCCCGCCGGGGTACTATGTCGAATGGGCCGGTTCCTATGAGTATTTCCTCCGGGCGAGGCAGCGCCTTCTTCTCCTTATCCCGCTCACCCTGGTCATTGTATTTGTCCTACTGCATATAAGCACGCAGTCGGTGGCCCGAACTTGTCTAGTCTTGCTTGCTGTCCCTTTCTCCCTTGTAGGAGCCTTCTGGCTGCTCTACGGGCTCGGCTACAATCTGAGCGTGGCGGTGGCCGTCGGGCTGATTGCCCTCGCGGGTCTCGATGCGGAGACGGGGGTTGTCATGCTTCTCTACCTCGATCACGCGTACGAAGAACGGAGCCGCGCGGGCCGACTGCGGACGCGCGCCGATCTGCGCTCCGCCATCGAGGAGGGTGCTCTCGGCAGGATTCGGCCGAAGATGATGACCATCTGCGCGATTCTCTTTGGACTGCTCCCCATTCTCTGGAGCCAAGAGACGGGAGCCGACGTGATGAAGAGGATCGCCGCCCCGATGGTGGGGGGGGTCGTGACGTCCGGGATTCTCGAGTTGCTGATCTATCCCGTCCTCTACCTGCTTTGGCGCGGCCACGGCCTTCCTGCGGAGCAAACGCTTCCCCAAGCGGACATTCCGTCCAGTCCAGGCAGAGAATAAAATTTTCTCTCGAGCCGGCGGCTGCGAAGAAACCCGGGACGGAGGGCGAGCTTTCGCAAGATCGACGAGCCAGCGTCTCTGTGCTCTTCTTGCAGGCGAACGGCGGCTCGAATGCGGAATTTGCGAGAAGTCTTGGCGAAGACGCAAGTATAGTTGCTCTATAGGCTTATTGTAAACAGTCTGTGGCGAAATTCTACCTTCTCGGCTTTTGCATCGCTTTCCTCATCGGATTAACCGGGGTGGGGGGTGGCACGCTAACGGTTCCGATCCTCCTCTTTCTTGGAATCGAGCCTCCGATCGCCGTCGGAGTCGCCCTCGGCTTCTCGGCGTTGATCAAGATTCCGAGCTCCCTCATCTACTTTCTCAAAGGGGACATCAACAAGCGCATCCTGCTGCTCCTCGCCTTGGGGGGAATTCCTGGGGTCGTAGCCGGTTCTTTTCTGCTTGCCCACGTTTCTCGAAAAGGCCACCTAGGCTCGCTCATCTTGCTCGCGATCGGCCTAACGGTGGTTCTCTCCTCGCTCCTCAACCTCTGGTTCACCCTGGCCGAGCACCGTCTGGTCCTTCACCGCTACCTGCGCTGGCTTCCCCTCTTTTCTTTCTTTATCGGGCTGGAAGTCGGCTCCTTTTCCGCAGGCGGCGGGGCCTTGGGGAGCCTGCTTCTTCTAACTCTGACCAAGCTCGCGCCGAGCGAGGTCGTGGGAACGGACATCGCCTTCGGCATGATTCTTTCGCTGGTGGGAGGAGCGATCCATGCCCACCAGGGGACGAGTGACTCCCACCTCGTTCTCGCCATGGTTGGAGGCGGATTCTTGGGAGCGATCGGAGGCTCCTACGCCTGCACGATCATTCCGAAAAAGCCGGCCCGGGTGTTTCTCTTGGTCTGGTTGATCTTCGTGGGAGCCATGGTCGCCGTGCGCGCCGTTCAGTAAAGGCGAGACGAGCTGCCGATCGGTTCTACGCAATCCACCCGTCGGAAACCGACGTCCGCTTCAGACGACGGCGGTCGGAACAAGATACCAATAGAGCTTGTTGAAAGCGATCTTCTGTAAGTGACGAAGTTCGCTAGGTTCTTGTACGGTCGGCGGATGCGCGTAGTCGAAATCAAGCATCGTCGCTTTTCCGTGACCCGCCTCGATGAAGCAGACCACATGCCCTTTGTAGGAGGCCTTCTCGGGCGCTGGCTCCTGTGACCGGGTCGCACACGCGATCTGCTCGGCAATCACCGGCGCTTCGAAATGAGCCGTGCTGCCCGCTTTGCTGATGGGGAGATCGGTCGTATCGCCGAGCGCCCAGACGTTGGGAAGCCCGTTCACGCGAAGCGTGTTCCGGTCGGTCTTGACCCAGCCATCGTTGTCCGCCATCGGATGTCCTCGAAGGAATGGCACCCCCTTATGCGGCGGCGTCATCACCAGGATGTCGAAAGGAAGATCGGTCCCCTCCAGGCTCTTGACCACCTTCTTGCCGGCATCCACGGTGTCGAGGTTGAAAAAGGTTTCTGCTCGAATCGAGCGGCGTTCGAAAAGCGCCCGTATGCCGGGGACCGCGCTCTTGATGTGGAAGACATCGTCCACGGGGAAAGTGTAGAGGAGCTCCGTTTTCGGACGGATTCCCTTGCGGGTGAGAAATGCTTCCGCCAGGAAGGCAAATTCCAGGGGGGCCACGGGGCATTTGTAGGGAAGCCCGCCCACCCCGACGACCAGGCGTCCTCCTTCAAACTCGCTCAGTTTTTGGTAGAGACGATAAGCCGCTTCGGGCGTGTAGAAATGATCCGCTCCATCGGCAAAGCCCGGGATCGCCTCCGGGCAAGCGACCGAGCCGGTCGCAAGGACGAGGTAATCGTAGGAAAGCTCTTCTCCCTTTTGGGTGCGAACTTTCTGTTTTTCCGGAAGCCATTCGCAAACTGGATCCACCCGAAGTTGGACTCTCTGACGGAGCAAGTGGCGTTCGGAGCGTGCAAGCCTTCTTGGATCCTGCTCCCCGAATGGGACGTAGAGCTGTGCGGGCTGGTAGTAGTGGAGAGGGGAAGCGCTGAGGAGTTCGATCGAGGCTTCCTCCGGGCGCAACACGCGTGACAGCCGGTTTGCCACGATCGTTCCGCCGGTCCCACCGCCCACGATCAGGATCTTTTTCATGAGCTTTCGTCCTTCCCTGGATCCACCGATTCGCCCTCGCCTAGGATGATCGTGCTCTTGTCGGCTAATGGTTCTTGCGGCAGATGATTCGGGTTGCCCCGGGAGCGACTTCCTCCATTCCGACTAGTTCATAGCGGGCCTTGTTGATCCAAGCGGGAATGTCCTTTTTGCTCCCTTCGTCTCCGGAGATCACCGCAACTACATCACCAACGCTTGCCGAACGCACTAAGCGAATCATCTCCATGAGCGGTCCCGGACAGAAACTCCCTCGCGCATCGCTCTCCTTCGTGATCTTTATCCCTTCCATCGCTTCTCCTTCGTTTGTTGTTTGCTCGCTGTCCAAAAGCCCTTGGTCTTCCTAGAGGAAGAGGATTTGCCCGTCGGAGGCTTCCTCGACGAAGTGAGCGACTCCCACGATCTCGCTCACGATCGGCTCGAGATCCTCGAGTTTTATGGAGAGGAGGTCCATCGTGAGGCCGCAGGCTTTGACTTTGACGTCACCGATGTCCATGGCGTTCTGCAGGGTTTCGAGCCAGTTCGGCGCTTTTTTGGTCTCCAGGACTTGCAGAAACTGGGCCCCGTAATCCTCGAAGTCTTTACTGACGCGCCGGTTCTGCTTCCAGTCCCCCTTTCGGAGAGCGAAGAGCCCGTAAAAGGTTGCAAAAATGGTTACCTCCTTCTGCATGGCAGCAGCGCCGGAAGCGATAATCGAAGCCGCCATTAGCTTGTCCACGGTGCCGGAGAAGAGGACGATTGATAGCTTGTTGCTCATCGGAGTTCCTGAATGGGGGTTAGACGCAAGCATTTCGCTTGATATTACAAGATCGCAAGCGCGACACCGCTCGTCAAGCAGAAAGTCCGGTGGTCCCTCACGTCGTCGCCGATCGAAAAAGCTTATGAGAAATGTAGGCTAGAGGAGCCGCTTTCGGGTCAGCATCTTTCGCAAGCTCTTCCGAGCTCGGAAGAGCCGCATCTCGACAACTTTTCGGGAGCAGCCGAAGAGCTGCGCGATCTCCTCGTAAGAGAGCTCCTCGTATGTGAAAAGGATCAAGGTCTCCTTGAGCGGCTCCGGCAGCGAAAGGACCGCAGTGCGGACCTGCTCGCAGAGTTCCTGTTTTTCCAGCAGGGCTCCCGGCGGGCTTTCCTCTCCGACACATTCCTCCAGAGGGCTTAATCGCTCTCGTTCTCCAGGGTTTTCGAGGGAAACCGTGGGATGCCGCCGGCGCCAGCGGGCCAAGTTCCGGCTCAGGTTCGTAGCGATGGTGAAAAGCCAAGTAGAAAAGCGGCCCTGGGGCCGAACCTTGCAACGGGCCTCGTAGACGCGAACGAAGGTCTCCTGAGCGAGATCGGCGGCCGAGATCTCATCGCCGGTAAGTCGGAAAAGAAAGGAAAAGATGCGTTCCTTCCAGCGTTCCATGAGGACGCTTAGGGCTTGATCGTCGCCCTTCGCGAGCTGAGCCATAAGCTCCCAGTCGGGATCCGACGGGATCATCGGTCTCTTCTCCAGCTTCGCCTTACGCTACGGTATTGGATCGAAGCCAAGAAGCTCATCGGAGACCAGGGTTAGGTAGCGTTGGCGTTGCTTGGCGGAAAGCTCCCCGCTCACCGCATAGACGTGCTGAAGGAATGCCTGTCGGCAGTCGGAGCGGAGCCGATCGCGCTCCGCCATGGCCGCCAGGATTTCCGGTGTCATCGAATGGTTTTGCCGTAAGAGCTCTCTGAGTTTCGAGTCGGCCGCGAGAATTTGCCGACACATCGCCTGGCAGCGAGGGCGGTGGGCTTCTTGCAGGCGGGCGATCGCCTCCAGCTGCTGTTCGGAGAGGCGGAGCTCGCGGCGAAGCCATTGCAGTCCCGCGTCGGGGCGGCTAGCCATTCGCTGAGAGGGGAGCAGTTCGAAAAAGAGGGTAGCCACATAGACCACGGCCGCAACGATGCCGATCAGGGCGGCGAGCGAGAAGATCCGCTTCACGGCTTCCTCTTCGCTGCCGCCAGCGCTTGCGGGTCGACCGTCTGGAAGTATTCCGCTCGGAGCTCCAACCATCGTCTCTCCTCCCATCGGCGGGCTTGGCCCGTGGCGAGCAGAAAGGCGAGAAGGGAGGCGGCGAAGACCGTTGCCCAGATGCCCCGGCTCGGGCGAGAGGGGGGGAGGGCCTCCCGGGAGCGCAATGCCACCCGTTCCCAGACGCGGCTTTGAAAGCCGATGGGAAGACGGCCTTCCGGTTGCCAGCGGCGCAAAAGCTCATCCAACGGATCGCTGCTCATGCCTCAGTGCGCATCTCCAATGACGATAAACCCCGAAGGAGGGATTTTCCCGCAGAAAAATGGAGCGAGGGTTCCTCCTAGTGCCGGTGTATGACGTAGCAAGAAGGTCCCCCGCCCCTCCGGCGATGTCTCGTCAGAGGGCGAGCCGCTCACTCGTCAGAGGGCGAGCCGCTCACAAGAGACGGGGGCGCAGCGGTTGGGAGGACAAAGGATGAGGGGATTGCGGCGAAGAGTGCGGTGGATCAGGTTTTGGCTCACGTGCGGAGTTTGGATCGCGGCTTTCGGGTGCCTTGGGCCGAGCAGCAGCAAAGCGGCTGTCGTGGAAACCTCGAAAGGAGAACGGCTCACGATTTTAGGCAGTCGAGCGGAGGCCGAAGCATTGCGGCCCGGAGACACCTTTGCCTTCGTTTGCAGCCGCTGCCGCAGCGTATGGACAACGAAGATCCGTCGCCAAGAGGCGAAGGGTCATCTGTGCTGGTTCGATCGCTCTCGACCGCAGCCTTGTCCCGCCTGCGGGGGAGAGACCCGGTGCCGAGAGGGAAGGGGTGGGCAGATGGAGCATCTTTGTAGCCGGTGCGGAGAGAAGGGGGTCTTTGCGTGCGGTAGTCGCCACGCATAAGCGGCGTTTCTCTTTCTCTTTCGCGCACGCCCGGGGGAAGACGCGCTTGTCGGTTGCCCGACAAAAGCTTCTTCCAAAAAGCCTTGCTTGCGCCCATGCCTCCTTCTCTGCTACGGTCTGGCAAGAAGGCAAGGAGGCATTTCATGAACGAGGTGATCACTAGGCAGAAGCTTCTCAACGACGTTCGCGAGGTCCTTCACGATGCGGAGATTCTCGTGAAGGAATCGGCGGGCAATCTCGGAGAAAAGGCTCGCGACGTGCAGGAGCGCTTGACGACTCGAATCGGTTCTCTGCGCGAGTACCTGGGCGAGCGGGAAGACCTGCTTGCGGATCGCGCGCTCGGGGGAGCGCGAGAGGTCGACCGCATCGTGCGCGATCATCCCTACCAGACTGTCGGTGTGGGGGTGGTTTTTGGGATACTGCTCGGAGCGCTGCTCAGCCGCCGATAGATGACGGAAGCGCAGCAGCGCGGTGGCACCGGCGGCTCGGGGCAGAAGTTTCTCGCCCTGCTGCTTCGATTGATCGCGGTCCGCCTGGAGCTATTTTCCGTGGAGCTCCAAGCGGAACTTGAAGAGCTTCTCCGGCTACTCCTCTGGCTGGGCATGGGGATTATCCTGGGCGCTCTTACCTTCCTCTGGCTTGGCATTGCACTTCTCTCTCTGACTTGGGACCATCCGATGGCCCGGACCATCACCGTTGGCACGATGGGAGTCGCCTGCTTGGGTTCTACGATTTTTGCTGGAGTGCGAGTCTGGAAGTGGTTTCGAGCATTAAGCACCCCCTTTGCGGAGAGCATTCGCGAACTAGGGAAGGATGTCGCGTGGCTGCACAATCGCGCAAAGAAGCAATAGAGAGGAGAATACAGGAGCTCGTCGCGGCCTGCGAACAGCAGCGTGCCGAGTTGAGCGCCTCCCTTGATGAGCTGCGGGCGCCCGCCCGTCTTTTGGAAGTCGGCTGGCGCTTAGCGCAGGTGGTTCGGCCCGGACTACAGCTTTTCACCGAGGTTCGGGACATCTGGAGGCAAGAGACGCCTAAGAAGGCGAGGCTTTCTCTGCTCTCGGTATGGCGCCTCTTCTCTTGGGGGGAGCGGACCCGGCTGGCGTTGATCCTAGGGCGTTGGGTCGGAGATCTCTTGTGGAGTAGGCGTAGGCGTAAAGCCTAATCGGTTGCGTCAAATTTGGCGCTTGCTTCGAACCGTGGCCTCGGGTAGAGATCGAATCGATCGTAAGATCGGCTGACTCCAGAAAAAGTGAATCTGGCGATGAGTGCACATGCTCTTGATGGCCACTAGCCCTTCTTCCGTTTGTCGGCTAATATCCCTGTAGATCTATGATTTATCAGTTATTTCTCAAGGGCGGCCCAATCATGTGGCCGATTTTGCTCCTGTCGGTTGCGACCGTGGCCGTGCTCTTCGAGCGCTTCCTTTTTCTCATGACCGAGGGCCGGAGGAGGGACATCAAGCTTGTGCGCAAGATGTTTGAGCTGGTCGAACATGGGCGGGTGGGTCAGGCGCTCTCCGCCGGGGAGAAATCGAAGGACGCGGTGGTGCGCGTTCTCGTGGAAGGTCTGCGACACAAGGATGGTTCGATCTCGGATGCGCTTCTGGAAGCCGCCAACTCCCAACTCGACCGTTACAACAAGGGGCTTGTTGTGCTCGATACCGCCGTGACCCTCGGTCCGCTTCTCGGCCTACTTGGCACCGTCACCGGGATGATGCGGGCCTTCAGCATCGTCGGCGGCGGGGAGCTTGCGGGCAAGCAGGCGGCCATTACCGGAGGCGTTGCGGAATCGCTGATCGCTGTGAGCTTCGGTCTCACCGTGGCAATCGTGGCGATCGTCCCCCTCAACTTTTTCAGCGCCCGCATGGAGAACATGCGTCGCCAGATGGAAGCCGCCTCCACCAAGCTCGAAATGCTCCTGCTTCGACATCCGGGTCGCTCTTCTGCCGGGGTGGAGGAAGTAGGAGCTCCGATTGGCGGAAATCGGGAAGGCGATTAATATAGGACGGGGAATTTGATGCAAATCTCACCTCCTCGTCGCCATCGGCCGCGGCTCGAGATCATCCCGTTTATCGATGTGATGTTTTTCCTATTGGCCACGTTCATGATGGTTTCCTTGGCAATGGTGAAGAATGCCGGGGTGGCCGTGCAACTTCCCAAGGCGCAGACCTCCGGAAGCGAGCAGCGAGATGAAAAAGAGGTAACCCTCACCGTGACCGACAAGGGCGATGTCTACTTCGACCATGATAAGGTCTCCACGGGAGAATTGCCGGGAAGGCTAGCGGCCCTCAAGGCAGAGGTCGGTCCAGAGAAGGCAAGAGTGTTCCTCAACAGCGACCGGAAGGCGACTTTCGACAACGTGGTGGGCGTGCTCGACGAAATCCGCAAGCAAGGAATCCTGCGGATCGCGATTCAGACCGAGCGGGTAGAAAAGAGTCCCTAGCCGGCGTCTCTCGCGGATTGTCGCGAACTCCCCAACCCGCCTAGGGAGAGCGCAGCGATCTCCCGCATCTCCGTATCCTTCATTCCTCCGGCGGCAGGGCGAGGGGATCTGCCAGTTCGTACTCGTAGCGAACGCATCGAGGACACTCCCCCATCGTCCCCGTCACCCAGTGCGGGTGTTGATGCTTGATTGCTTCGAGCACCTCATCATGAGCTTCGGAGATCGAGAGCGGGCGACGGGACTGGACCGAGCGTCGGAGAAGCTCCTTGGACGGAAGGGGATGAACGGAGCCATCGGCGCTCTGGTAGAACCGGCAGCTAAAGCCGTAGTCAATCCGACCCCAGGCAGCCGGGTCGATGTCCCGCCCGTCGATTCGCACGGTGGGCGAGCCGAAGAAGCCGTGTTTTTTTGCGTCGTCCAGCGTCTCAACGAGGATCAAGCGAATCTCGTGGACCCCGCCTTCCTCGGCCAGCACCTCCTCAATCCGGTGAAGAGCTTCTCTCCAATGCGGGCAACCTTCAAAGTAGAAGATCTCGATTTCCATGGCTGTAAACTCCTGTTTGAGGGCTGGTGCGGAGCCTCAGGCCAAAGACCCTGTCTTTTCCCCATGACGGGCGAGTGGCAGGGCATCCCGTTGGCCCGAAGGGCACTCCTATAGTAGGTTACAAATGCGCGTAACGAGATGCAAGCAGATTGTGTCGCGGACGGTAGAGCGCTGTTTGGAACGGAAGCCTTTAGTGTTGTACGGGCTCGGAGAGATTTGCCGATGTCTGTTTCTCTTTGGCGATCTGCCGTTTGCGCAGCATGTAGTAAAAAACGGGAACTGCAGGCTGGGAGAGAAGCGTCGCCGCGATCTCTCCCGCCATGAGGGCGAGAGCCAGTCCTTGAAAGATGGGATCGAAGAGGATGACCGCGCTGCCGATGATCACGGCAAGTGCGGTGAGCAAAATCGGCCGCAAACGAACGGCGCCCGCGGAAATGACCGCTTCCTCCAGCGAATCGCCCGCCGCCAGGCGCATCTCGATGAAATCGACCAAGATAATGGCGTTGCGGACGACGATGCCGGCACCGGCCATCATGCCGATCATCGAGGTGGCGGTGAAAAACATGCCCAGATACCAGTGCGCGGGAAGGATCCCGATCAAGGAGAGCGGGATCGGAAGCATAACGGCCAAGGGAGTCACGAAGGAGCGAAACCAACCGACCACGAGGATGAAGATCAGCACAAGGACGATGGCGAAGGCCTTGCCGAGATCCCGGAAGACCTCGTAGGTCACCTGCCATTCGCCATCCCATTTGATGGCCCAGCTATTCGGGTCGTCGGGGAGGTGGGTGTACAGGATTTCCAGCGGTTTTCCCTGCGGAGAGCGGATCTTTTCGAGAGACGGGGTAAAATCGAGAATGCCGTAGACGGGGCTGCCGATTTGACCGGTGACGTCGCCCAAGAGATAGGTAACCGGCATCAAGTTTTTATGGAAGATCGGGCGGCGTTGCGAGCCCAGCTCTGCGGAGGTCAAGTCCCTGACCGGGATGAGCCGCCCAAATCGGGAAAGGAGGGTCAGATCACGGATGGACTGGTCCGTTCGGCGCAGTTCTTCGGAGAGGCGGACGACGATCTGCACGCGCTCAGGCTCGTCGGGCACATGGGCGAGGCCGGGGCTGTTTCCTTGAAGGGAGGTGACAATATTTTGCGCGATGCCCTCCCTCGGCAGCCCGTTCAAGGATGCCTTGACCAGATCCACGTTGAGCAGCTCAAGCGGCCGATCGCTCTCCTCATAGGTAGCGATATCCGTGATCTCCGGGGACTGGCGCATCAGCTTTTCCACCTGGGTAGCGATTTCGCGCCGCCCGGCGGCCGAAGGACCATAGATTTCCAAGACGAGGGTCGAAAGAACGGGCGGGCCCGGCGGAACCTCCGCGACCTGAACGTAGGCTCCCGGGAATTCTCGGGCGATGCGGTTGATTTCGGGGCGGATGCTTTCCGCAACGTCATGGCTCTGGCGCTTCCGTTGGGACTTGTCCGTCAAGTTCACCTGCAGGTCGCCCTGGTATGGGGCTTCACGGAGGAAATAGTGGCGGATCAGACCGTTGAAGTTGTAGGGCGAATGAGTGCCGGCCTGTATCTCGACGTTGGTCACCTCGGGGATCTTGAGAATCGTTTCAGCCATCCGATCGAGCATCGAGCGAGTCGTCTGGAGGGGCGTACCCTCCGGCATGTTGAGAATAACCTGGAATTCGTTCTTGTTATCGAAGGGCAGCATCTTCGCACGGACGAGCTTGAGAGGAATCAAGGCCATCGCGGCTGCAAGGAGGAGGAGAACGGCGAGCACGAAGAGAAGACGCCACCACCGGTTGTAGATTAAGGGCGTGACAAACCCGCGGTAGAGGCGCAGGAGTAGTCCCTCTCCCCGTTCGCCCGCGTGTTTGCTTCCTTTGAGGAGCCAGACCGAGGCCCAGGGCGTTGCCGAAAGGGAGACGAGCATGGAAACGATCATGGCGGCGGTCGCCCCAATGGGGATCGGCCGCATATAGGGACCCATGAGGCCCCCCACCGTCGCCATCGGGAGGATGGCGGCGATTACCGCCAGGGTAGCCAAGATCAAGGGACCGACGATCTCGAGCATCGCTTCGGTTGCCACGGAGAGCAAGGAGCGGCCGGCGCTGCCCGGGAGATGGAGGTGGCGAACGATGTTTTCGACGCCGACAATCGGGTCGTCGACCAGAATTCCGATCGTGAAGATCAGGGCAAAAAGAGTGACCCGGTTGATGGTGAAATGGAAGAGATAGAAGGTGAGCAGTGTGATCGCGAGCGTGGTCGGGATCGCGATGACGGTGATCGCCGCGGCTCGCCAACCAAGGAATAGAGCGATCAGAAGACTCACGCCAAAGATCGCAATCCCCATGTGCTCCAGGAGCTCGTTTGATTTCTCGGCGGCGGTCTCCCCATAATTCCGCGTGACGACATAGTGAACATCCGGGGGAAGGTCCAAGGGACGGAGGGCATCTACGCTCGCCAGGATCTTCTTGGCGAGGAAGGTGGCGTTGGAGCCTTTTCTCTTGGCGATGGCAAGGGTGACGGCCTCGATCGAGCCTTTCGCCTGGCCGGTCGCGGCGGGTCCGAAGCGGAGAGTCAAGCTCCGCTCGTCCTGGTCCGGCCCATCGACAACCTGGGCAACATCCCGGAGATAGACGACTTTCCCCTGGCTTACGCTGACGACGAGATTTTCCAAATCTTCTTTCGTCGTGAGGAGCGCGTTGGGTTCGACGTCGACGAGCTGCGGTTCCGACTCGAGGTGGCCCGCAGGGAGGCGCACGTTGTTCTGTCGGATAAGTCCCACGAGGTCGGCGGGAGTGAGAAGGCGGGCGGTCAGCTTGGCCGGATCGAAGAAGACCTGGAACTGCCGTCTGCGGCCGCCCAGAATCGTCGTTTCCGAGATGTCGGAGATGGGATTGATCTTGTCGCGGACGGTCGCGACGATGCGGCGGAGGCTGAGCGGATCCCTGGACGGGCTATAGAAGGTGAGGGCGAGGATGGGTACATCATCGATCGAGCGCGGTTTAATCAGCGGCAGGGATGCGCCGGGCGGGAGGAAATCGAGATGGGAGTAGACCTTGGTAAAGAGCTTGATGAGGCTCTTCTCCATCTCTTCGCCTACTCGAAACCGGACGATAAAAACGGCTCCATTGGGC
Source organism: Methylacidiphilaceae bacterium (assembly GCA_050179015.1). Taxonomy (GTDB): domain Bacteria; phylum Verrucomicrobiota; class Verrucomicrobiia; order Methylacidiphilales; family Methylacidiphilaceae; genus Methylacidimicrobium. Next base: position 19,724 of record JBFXFN010000034.1, read on the forward strand.
GCCGCCGTCGAATAGACATATTCGACCCCTGGGATCTCCCAGAATACCCGCTCCCCGTTGTTGACGATGCGTTTTTCGATCTCCTCTGGGCTAGCCCCGGGCATCGAGACGAAGACATCAAAAAGAGGGACCACGATTTGCGGCTCTTCCTCCCGTGGCAGCTCGATCAAGGCAAAGGCGCCCAGAAGCCAGGACGCGAGAATGAGCAGGGGCGTAACGAGGGAGGAAGAAAAAAAACGGATGAATCCGCCGATCCCACCACCTCTCTCCCGCTCGCTCATGGGGCCGCCTCTCCAATTTCCTTGGCGATCTGCTGGACTTGATAGTCATCGAGCTCTCCTGAAAGGAAGTAGAGCTTTGCTCGAGAGATCTCGAGCCGGGCGAGACTATCCCAATACCCGATTTCGGTTTGTAGTTGCATCTGGCGCACGCCGAGTAGATCGACGATCGTCTTCCGCCCCTCCCGGTAGAGCTCGGCCATCATTTCAGTCGACTTCCGCGCGTCGGCGCTGGCTCGTCCAAGGATCTCCGCATCTTGGAGAGCACCCTGGTACTCGGCGTAGGCCTGACCCAGTTTGTTCTGGATGAGATCGCGCAAGGAAGCCGCTTCGTGGCGCATCTGCTCCTCGGCCGCCTGAGCCTGCTTGACCTTCGGATCCCGCGCAGGATCGAAGAGAGGGACCGTTCCTAGGACTCCGACCGTATAGCTCCTGCCGCCCGTATTGAAGTTGTCGCTATCGAGCATGCCGGAAGCAAAGCCGTTGACCGAGGGGAGCGCTGTCGCCCGCAGCCGTCCGACCTCCGAGTGCTGGGCCGCGATCGACGACTGGAGGGCCAACAGGTCGCTTCGATAGAGAAAGGCCTCTTGCACCCACTGCTCCAGGGGCTTCGCCAGACCTTTGCGAGCGGTGGGAAGCGAGCCCGCCACAGCAACCTCGCCATCCGCAGCTTCACCTTGGAGCGTGTTAACCGTGACCCGTGCTACCTTTCGTTTCGAGAGATAGCCGTTTTGGCTCTGCTCGATCGAAGCACTCATGGAGCGGCCTGCATAGAAATCCGCTCCGAGAACGAGCCCCTGCTCCATCAGCTGGACCGCCTGTTCGAGATCCTGCGTGGATGCTTGGAGATCGAGCCGCGCCAGAGCCGCTTGGCGCTCGGCTAGGAGCAATTGCACGTAAGCATCGATGGCGAGCAGGCTTGCCTCCATGCGGGTGAATCGCTCCTCCTGCTCGCTCTGCTGGATCAGGTGTTTCGCGGTGCGAATCGAGTCGATCGTCTGCATCGCGTCGAAAATCGGGATCATCGCCACTAGGCCCATGTTCTGATTGGAGACCGTTCCCGGATGATTGAGAGTGTTGATGTTGAAATCGCCCGCCGAGAAGTTGCGCTCGGTCATGTGAAACATGAAGCCGAGGACGGGATTGTCCGAGGTGATCGAGTCGGCCCATCCGTAAACCCTGGGAAGGAAACCGGACGCCGCGAGCGCTTTCTGAGCGAGCATTTCCTGAATCTTCGCATGCTTCTTTTTGAGTTCGGGATAGTGCGCCTGGACCCTTCGCCAAAAGCGGAGCAGAGGTTGCTCCGAGCCAACAGGGCTCTTCTCGCGAGGATCGAGCGCCTTCGCAATCTCCACGTTCTGCGATCTAAGCGCCTGGCTCCGAAACTCCCGAGTCGGCCCGCTTGGACGGTCCAGCGGAGTCGCGCTCTCAGCCACACCGGGCGCAACAACTCCCGCTGCCGGTTCACCTCGGCTTGCGTCGGGGAGCGCAGCGCCCGCCAGCAAAAGGAGTAAAACGGCACTCCTTGCCGGGCAACGGGGCGACATGGAAGGTGGCCGGTTCCTAGGGATTGGCGGTTCTCTGCGTCGGTCCGTGGCGCTGCTCCAGCTTGCGGAAGATGTTCTCCGCCGGGCAGAAGCCGCTAAAGGCCGACTGGAGAAGATTCAGGCCGACGAAGGCGGTCAAAAGCAGCCACCAGCCGCTCCAAAGCGACAGGAGAAGACTAGTCAGAATGATCGTCCCGGCCAGCGCACGCACTTTTCGTTCGATGCTCATATCGGCTCCCTCCTCGGTTTTGAATCGAGAATAACCCTATGCTTTGTCAACTGTAAAGCAACAGGTCATGACATCTTGTGGGCGAGGGGCCGCTGCTCCCTTTCGGACTAAGCGGCCCGCGCCGGAAGATCGAGGGTCACTCCTTCGTCTCCTTCCACTCTGACTGTAACCCACACGGAAATATCCGGACAGGTTTCCAAATGTCATGCTTGTTCAAGGCGGCCTTTCCTCTACGCCAACAACTGCGCGGCCTCTCCCTGCCGCGACAGCAACGTGACCGCCTTCTTGTCGAAGGAGACGAAGGTTTCACCGCCCAACCACTTGCCTTCATGCGCGATGATGCCGTCGGCGAAGTCACCCCCAGCCTCCAGGAGCGCGAGGCCCGCCTCCACGGCGGGCCGGTTCATGACGACATTGCCCGTGTCGAGCAGCGCCCGGACGGCGGTCGAAACATCTTCCTTGGGCAGCTTGGCGCCCCGTAGCAATATCCAGACCAACTCACAGACCGATGGCAGCGACACGGCAATCAGCGTCGCGCTCTTGAGCAGATCGCGTGCGGTACGGCACTGCGCGGCGTCATCTTGCAGGATCGCACGCACCAGCACGTTGGTATCGGCGGTGATCTTCATTCGTCGTCCACTTGGCCAGCCCAGCCTGCCGCCGCAATGCCATTCATTTCCTCGATCGTCAGCGGTTTTTTCAGCTTCACCTTGCCGTCCAGGGCATGGAAAAAGCCGTCAATCGTACCTGGCGGACGTGCCGCGCGTAGGCGCAGTTCGCCACCGGGCAGCTTTTCAAACTCGATCCGCTCCCCCGGCTTGATGCCGAGGTGCTGGAGCAAGTCCCGCTTGAGCGTGACCTGTCCCTTCACTGTGACCGCAAGTGATGTCATTACAATATCCGCCCTCTCCGCGCTAAAGTAATGGAGAAGATCATTACCGTCAATGGGAATGGGGCTCCTTGCGCCGCGACGGCAGCAGACAAAAAAGCCCGCGTAAACATGGACTTATCTGGTCTTTCGTGTCCTTAGGTGCCAGCCGAAGCCAGACGCCAAGTCACTCCCACTCGATCGTCGCGGGCGGCTTGGAGGAGATGTCGTAGACAACCCGGTTGATCCCGCGCACCTCCTGGATTATCCGGTTGGAGATCCGGGAGAGGACTTCCCCCGGCAGCCGCGTCCAGTCGGCGGTCATGCCGTCGATACTCTGCACGACTCGGATTGCGGCGGTCCGCTCGTAGGTCCGGGCATCCCCCATGACGCCCACGCTGCGGGCAGGGAGGAGAACGGCGAAGGCCTGCCAGACCTCCTCGTAGAGCCCCGCCCGGCGGATCTCCTCGACCACGATCCCGTCGGCGGCGCGGAGCAGGGCGAGATTCTCGGGAGTGATGGGGGCCAGGCAGCGGACGGCCAAGCCCGGGCCAGGGAAGGGGTGGCGGAAGAGAATCTCCCGAGGCAGGCCCAAAAGCTCGCCCAGTTCCCGGACCTCATCCTTGAAGAGGAGCCGCAGCGGCTCGACCAGCCGCATCTTCATCCGCTTGGGCAACCCGCCCACATTGTGGTGGCTCTTGATCACGGCAGGCCGCGCATGGCCCGCCGCCGCGCTTTCGATGCAGTCGGGATAGAGGGTTCCCTGGGCGAGATAGCGGACCGCTCCCAATTTTCGGGCGGCTTCCTCGAATACCTGGATGAACTCCCTGCCGATGATTTTCCGTTTCCGTTCGGGATTGGCCACGCCTTTGAGCTTCGAGAGAAAACGCGGGGCCGCATCCACGACGTGGAGGGCAAACCCCATCTGCTCCCCGAAGAGGCGGCGAACCGTCTCGGCCTCCCCTTGGCGCAAGAGCCCGTTGTCCACGAACAAGCAGTGGAGCCGGTCTCCGATGGCGCGGTGGAGCAGGGCGGCCGTCACGCTCGAATCGACCCCACCGCTCAATCCCAGGATCACCCGCTCGCTCTCCCCCACCTGCGACCGGATTTCGGCACAGCTCCGGTCGAGAAAGGACGAGAGCTTCCAGTTCGCCGGAGCATGGCAGACCCGAAAGAGGAAGTTGGCGAGAATCTCCTTCCCGAGCTCGGTATGGGTCACCTCCGGATGAAACTGGAGCCCGTAGAGCCGGCGCCGCGGGTCGGCGATCGCGGCATGGGGCTCTTCCTCGGTGCGCGCGAGGACGAGGAAGCCCTCGGGCGGTCGCGATACCCGGTCACCGTGGCTATTCCATACCGTGGAATGATTGGGGAGCTCGGCCGAGAGTGGGGAAGATTCACGCCACTCGAGCGTTGCCCGCCCGTATTCGCCGGATTTCGCCCGCTCCACCTCCCCGCCCAGAAGCCGGGTCATGACCTGGAGCCCGTAGCAGATGCCGAGCACCGGCAGTCCCAGGGAAAAGATCTCCGGGTCGGGCTGGGGCGCTCCCTCTTTGGCGACGCTCGAGGGCCCTCCCGAGAGAACGATGCCCCGCACGCCCGGCCGGGCCAACTCCTCGGCCGTCGTTCCGGGCGAGACGATCTCCGAAAAGACCCCCAGCTCACGGATGCGGCGGGCGATGAGCTGGGTATACTGCGAGCCGAAGTCGAGAATGACGATCCGGCTTTCGGCCTCGCCCTCTTCCGTCCGGAGAACGTGCGGTTCGGCTTCGTTGGCTCTTTCCCGAGCGGGAGAAGGATGCGACATCGCTTTAGCGGCTGCCCATTCCCACCGACTGCACCATCTGAAAGAGCTTGCCCTCCGATTGAATGCTTGGCGCGATGATCACCTCGGTTTCCTGGAACTGCGCGATCGTGGCCGCCCCGGCGTTGCCCATCGAGGTCATCAGGGCGCCTACCAGGTTCTGCGAGCCGTCATCCACCGTCGCGGGCCCGAAGAGGATCTGCCGCAAGGGGCCGCTGATTCCCATTTGAATCCGGGTCCCCCGGGGAAGATTCGCGTGCGGTGTCGCCATGCCCCAATGGCTGCCTTTACCCGGAGACTCCTCTGCCCGGGCGAAGGCCGATCCGATCATGACGGCATCTCCTCCGCAGGCGATCGCCTTGCAGAGATCTCCGCCGCGGCGCATCCCGCCGTCGGTGATGATGGGAACGTAGCGTCCCGTCTTCTTGAAATAGGCATCGCGCGCGGCCGCCGAGTCGACCGTAGCCGTCACTTGAGGCACCCCGAGGCCGAGCACGCCGCGGGAGGTGCAGGCGGCGCCCGGACCCACCCCGATCAGGACGCCGCTGACCCCGCATTCCATAAGGTCGAGGACGACATCGTAGGTGACCGCATTGCCGATGATGACCGGCGCCCGCATCTGGCGGCAGAAGGCCGCTAGGTCGAGGGAAGCATATTGGCGCGAGATGTGCTTGGCCGTGCTGACCGTCGATTGGACCACGAAGAGGTCGACTCCCGCTTCTTGCGCGATGGCGCCAAAGGCGAAGGCCTTCTGCGGAATCGCCGAGACGGCCGCAGGGACCCCCTGTGCTTTCATCTCCTCGATTCGCTTTGAGATCAGGTTCTCACGGATCGGTGCCGAGTAGATCTTTTGCAGAAGCTCGGTCACTTTGTTCTGGTCTGCCGAGATGATCTCCTGGATGACCGCGCGGGGATCCTCGTACCGTGTTTGCACCCCTTCGAGGTTGAGGATGCCGAGCCCCCCCAATCGGGCCATCTCGACGCAAAAGGGTACATCGGTCACACCGTCCATCGCGCTGGCCAGGATGGGGATCCGAAGCCGGATCGGCTCGCCCGATGGATGGGGAATTATAAAGCTTGTATCCACCTCGTCGGGATTGATCGTGATTCTCCCCGGGACGAGCGAAATCTCGTCAAAGCCATAACAGACCCGCGCCTTCCGATTCTTTCCAATCCACATTCCCATGATCAGATTGCCCCTTTCTCCTCTTCGGCGATCACTCGTTGTTCCGCCGAGCAAGACGGACAACGAAACTCCAGGCGATCCGGCGGAACCGTGATCTTTTCCCCGCAGAACCGGCAGACGGCCACTCTTCGGGCCGAACGCCGCCAAGCGCCCCTTCTTGCGGTAAAAGACAACCATACCCAAAGAAGGACCGCAAGAGGAACGGCGACGTAGAGGAGGAATGCCTCCGGCATCGTGATCCGCATCATGGCGCGCTCTGGCTCCGAAAATGCCAAAACACCTTAACTCGCCCCCAGGTCAATGGGACGCCGGGATCGGGTGAGAAGCGGAGCCGCCCGATCTCTCGCACGGCCATCTCGTCGACCCGTCTCTCTCCGCAGCTCTCCTGGAGAAGGACAGCGCAGGGGAAACCCTGTGCATCGATCGCCAGGCGGACGATCGTGGGGTCCGTCTCCGAAAGCAGTCGGGCCGAGACCGCCGGCGGTTTCCACGCGTTGATGAGCCGGCGGGAAAGAGCCTCGTCGAACTCGGCGACGCTCTCGCGGGGCACGGTCCCCTGCAGGTTGACGGTCGCTGGGGGGGGGAGGGGTGAAAGAGGCAGCCAGAGAGCGCTCCGCGTGTCCACTGGTCCAGTGGGAAAGAGATCAGGATCGCGGGGAACCGGTGCCGGCTCATCAACTCTTTCCCCCTCGGCGGGGAGCGGCTTCG
>JBFXFN010000035.1:0-24871 GCA_050179015.1 Methylacidiphilaceae bacterium
CGTCAACCAGCTCATCGAAGGAGGATTCAAGTTCAGCTTGCTCCGGGACAAGCTCTACATCACCACCGCGGGCTTCAGCCAGGACTTCTATATCGCCAACATGGGCATGCCTCCGACCCCTGCCTACATAAAGGGTTTCGAGCTTGCCCTCACCTACCAGCCAAGCAAGAACTTCTGGGCGCGCGTCCAGTATATGCTCGCCAACGGGACCGAGAACTGGTCGGGAATGCCGGTCGGACCCTTCCAGTTTCAGACCTATTCGACCTCGACCGCACTCGCCCAAGGGCTTCCGCTCAACAATTCGACTAACTATCCCCCCGGCAAATATGCCTTCGTCGGATGGCCCGATCAGACCTTAAGCGCCATGGTGACCTACCAGACCGACGCAGGCCTGGGCCTGACCTTGTCGGCACTCGTCCTGAGCAACCAGTACCTCGACTATTCGTACAACCTGGAGATTCCCACCGAATATGTCATCAACGCACGCCTCTACTACACCACGCCAAAGTGGGATTTCTCGGTCAACATCTACAACCTGACCGACAACCGGCACCTCTGGTTTCCCTACGGACCGGGCGTCACCTTCGGGAGGGAAATGGACACCGAACAGATCGTCGCCGGCTTGCCTTTCTGGGTCCAGGGAACGGTAGCCTACAAGTTCTGATCCCGATGAGCCGGCTCACCACCCACGTCCTCGACCTAGTCCTCGGCAGACCTGCACAGGGGCTGCTGCTGCGACTCTACCCCGCCAACGCGAAGGAGCTTTTGGCCGAATGCCAAACCGACGAAACGGGAAGAGCGGTCTGCGTCCCACTGCGCGGGGAGCCTCTTGCAACCGGACGGTATGAGCTCGTCTTTGCGATCGGGAACTATTTCGTTCGAACGGGGGTTTCTCTTCACGATCCACCCTTCCTAGAGGAGATCGTAGTTCGTTTCGGCCTGAACGACAAAGAATCGGATTACCATATCCCTCTTCTGGTGACCCCATGGAGCTACACCATCTACCGGGGTCGATGAGAAAGGAGCGAGCTCTGCGAATCGGGAAGCTCAGCTCTCCCTTCGAGACAAAGGGAATCGAAGAGGTCTCCCCGGAGGAAGCCCGTGGTCAGCCGGAGAGCCTCTTCCGCCTCTGGATGGCCGCCAACGTCAACATCGCCGCCTTGGGCACGGGAGCCATCGCAACCGCCCTGCTCCGCCTCCCATTCTGGAAAGCCGCCCTCGCAATCGCTGCCGCCAACTTCCTGGGATCTCTCGCCCTCGGCCTGTTTTCTACCTACGGCGTCCGCTATGGCGTTCCGATGATGGTCCTCTGCGAACGATGGTTCGGCCGCTCGGGCAACCGCGTCCTCTCTTGGATCAACTTCCTGAACGGAGCGTGCTGGTTCGCCGTCAACACGGTGGTCTGCGCCTATGCCCTCGAGCATGTCCTCTCGATCCCTCCCGCCCCGGCGATCCTTCTGCTCGCCGCAGTCCAAATCCTCTTCGTCAGCGTCGGCCACAAGATGATCCTTTTGGCGGGAGACGTCTGCTTCCTGGTCTTGATACTCCTCTTTTCCGTCGTCTCCGCACTCTCCCTGCTGCCGCTCCCGGCCGGCTCCTTCCCGGCGCCGAAACCGTGGACCGGGGAAGCGGCCCCCGGAGCGCTGTTTTTAGCGGGAAGCATGGTCCTCTCCTACTTAGGCGGCTGGATGCTCTTCGCCGCCGACTATTCCCGCTACCTCCGCTACCAAGGGGAAGGCCGAACGATCGAGCGGCAGGTATTCTGGCATACGTTCCTGGGGGCCTTTCTCTCGACTACCTGGATCGAGATTCTCGGCGCCTTCCTGGGAGGGAAGATCCGATCCGAAGATCCGACCGATCTCCTCTTCTCTCTGCTGCCGGGCTCTCTCCATCTTCTGCTCGCGGGGGTGATCGTGGTCGGAACGATCAGCGCCAACATGATCAACCTCTACTCGGCCGGCCTCTCCCTCCTTGGCTCGGGGCTCCGCATCCCCCAATACCAGGCGGCCCTGCTGGTAGGGGCGGCCGGCCTCACGGGCGCTCTCTTGGGCTACCGAGAATTTTACCACCGATACGAGGGGCTCTTGTTTTTTCTGGCCTACCTGATCTTTCCCCGCCTCCCGATCCTGGCGATCGCCCACCGGCAACCACGCGACTCCCGCATCCCCAAGATAGATGCGGGCTCGATCGGCTTCCTCTGCTGGCTGGCCGGCGTCCTCGCTTCGGTTCCCTGCATCCGCCAAGAACCCTGGTTCCTGGGCTCTCTTGCGGCCTCCCATCCCGACTGGGGCGACCTCTCCATTCTGGTCGGCAGCGCAGTCGCAGCCCTGCTCTACCTTGGCCTGACACGGCCCTGCAAAACCGGCGTCAGACCGATTGCGGCCTAAGAGGCCTAAGCGGCCAGGAATCGAAGACAATCGGCGAGAACCCGGACTCCTCCTTCGATCTGTGCGGGCGAGCAGTACTCCTCCGGACAGTGGCTTCTGCCCTCGCGGCAGGGAATGAAAATCATCGCGGCCGGGCAGAGAAGAGCGAGGAAGAGGGAGTCGTGATAAGCCCGGCTGATCATGCGTCTGGCCCGCAGCCCCAACCGATCGGAGCTTTGGAGGATGAGCTCCACCAACCCTGGATCACAGGCCGCCGGAGGGTCTTCGTAGATGACCTCCCACGCGAGCCGCAATCGCCGCCTCCGTGCGATCTGATCCAGCTCCCCGCGGATCCGGGCCGCCACGGCCTCCCGCCGCCCCGGATCGATATCGCGCAGATCGATCCCGAAGGCGACGCTGCCCGCTACTGAGTTAAGAGCGCCTGGACTGACAACGATCTGCCCAACGGTGGCAACGGTATCGATGGCTCCCGACTCCCTGGCCGCCCGTTCGACCGCCAGAATCCCCTCGGCGGCACCCGCCAGGGCGTCCCGGCGATCCGGGAGAAGCACGGTGCCCGCATGGCCCGCGACCCCTTCCCATTGAACCCGGTAAGCCGCCGGGGCCGCAATCGCCTCGACGGCTCCGATCGCCTCACCCTCTTGCTCGAGTAGAGGTCCCTGTTCGATGTGAAGCTCAAGGAATGCGTCGTAGCGGGGTGGAGCGAGCGAAGAGAGAGGGAGATGAGACAAGCCCGCGCCCTCGCGCAGCTCGCTCAAGCCGATTCCGGCCTCATCCCGTAGCGTTTCGAGCTCCGGGGGAGCGAGCCTTCCCGCCAGTGCACGGCTCCCCAAGCAGCTGATGCCGAAGCGGGTCGGCTCTTCGGCGGTGAAGACGACGATCTCCAAGGAGCGTTTCGGGCGAAATCCCGACTCCCGCAACGAACGGAAGGCCTCCAGAGCCCCCAAGACCCCCACCGTGCCATCGAAGCGACCCGATCGGGGCACGGCGTCGACGTGAGAGCCGGTGGCGACGGCCGCCAGGCTTGGATCCTCTCCGATCCATCGGGCAAAGAGGTTGCCGATGGCATCTTGCCGAACGACAAGCCCCTCTTCCTCGAATCGAGCGCGGATCCATTTTCGGGCCGCGAGGTCCGGTGGGGAAAAGAGCACACGGGTAACCCCCGGGGAGGGCGGATCGGAAAAAGAGGCCAACTCCTCGAGAAGCAAAGAGAGTCGATCGATATCGATCGGCAAGGAAAAGCCACCCATGCACCGGTCCTTTTTCCTCCTACCCGCTGAGCGGATGACGGGCCATGTCCTTGTAATAGAGATAGGAGGCGGGAGCCGGACCGAGGGCGGCGAACCACTGGGGGCAGTAGGGAGCCATCCAGATCGCATCCCCCGCACGGACGGGGTACCAGGAGTCTTCGAGCCGGTAGATGCCCCGTCCTTCGAGCATACAGAGCCCGTGCTCCATCACATGCGTCTCCACGAATGGGAGGGCCGCACCCGGCCGAAAGCGAAAGAGGTTCACCGCCATATCGTAGGCGGGACTTTCGGGGAGGAAGGTCTGGAGAAGCGCGTCGGGATCCCCGAGGAAGGGTTGGGCTGCCGTCGGATCCGCACGCCCTACGACGGGAGCGGGTCCCGGAGCGCCTGGATGAGGAACGTAGTTTTTTTGAAACAGGACCGCGCGCAGACCGCTCGTTCCCGCTCGGAGAATCCAGCCCGGGCCCGCGGGAATAAACAGGAACCCGCCGGAAGAAAGGGAGAAGGAGCGCCCATCCAGATCGACCGCGGCATCTCCGGCCAGGGAAAAGAAGAAGCTCTCGATGCCGCCGGGCTCGGCTCCGCCTGAAGCTTGTGGCTCCAGCTCGATCAAGAACTGGGCGAATTTCGCACCCATTTGCGGAGAGATGAGCACCACCGCCGCGGATGGAGGGAATCCCGGAAGTCCCCCGCGCACATGGCCCGCGGGATCCAGAAGCGCATGCCGGCGACCGAGCACCGTCCGGCTGGTGCCGAGCGCAACGGGCTGTGCCGGGGAAGTCAGAATGGCGCCGAAGGTCGTCATCTCCGAAGCCGAAAAAAGCAGGACCCGTGCCATGACCTTCGACAGATCGCGGCACGCAACCTGCTTAAACGGAGTCAGCGGACAAAGATGACGACAAGGATGGGACGATCCGTTGGGGAGAGCTTGCCTCTCTCGATCAATGGCAGGCCGCGCCTCATCCAAGGGATCGAACCGGGTGCGACTCTGCTCGATTACGTGCGGTCGATCGGCCTCACGGGCGCAAAGGAGGGCTGCGCCGAAGGCGAATGCGGGGCCTGCGCTCTCCTCTGGGTCGAGGAGCAGAGGGGGCGGCCACGGCTGCGGGCGATCAACAGCTGCCTTGTTCCGCTGGCGGCCGCGGCCCAGCGGGAGATCTACACGGTCGAAGCACTGGCCGAGGGAGACCGGCTCTGCCAGGCCCAGAAGGTAATGGTCGAAGAGGGCGGCTCGCAGTGCGGCTACTGCACGCCGGGTTTCGTGATCTCCCTTGTGGCCGCGCAGAGCGAGCGAAGGGAGGGTCCAATCTCGGCCGAAGCCCTCTCCGGAAATCTCTGCCGCTGCACCGGCTATCGCCCGATCCTGGATGCAGCGCGTCGTCTCTCCGCTCTCGACCCCGGTCACTTTCTCGCCCGCCGTCTTTCGGCTCCTCCTCCCCTGCTTGGCCCATTCGCCTGGGAGTCGGGATCCGAACGCTTCTTTCGGCCGACCAGCCTGAAGGGGCTCTGGGAGCTTGCTAGCCGTCATCCGGATGCGAAATGGGCGGGAGGGATGACCGATCTCTCTCTCGACCGCAATCTCCGTCTTCGCCGTTTCCCTTGCCTGATCAGCCTGGAGGGGATCCCCGAGCTGCGCAAGCTCCGGGAGGGGTCTGATGGGATCGAGATCGGAGCGGGCCTCTCGCTGCGCGAAATCGAGGAACGGTTCGAAGAGCTCTCCTGCCCCCCTCCCGGCCTGCGGGACTGGTTCCCATCCTTTGCTTCCCCGCTCATCCGCAACCGGGCGACCCTAGGAGGAAACTTGGCCACGGCGTCGCCCGTGGGGGACTCGGCCCCGCTGCTCCTCGCCCTCGACGCTCGGCTCACCCTCCTCTCCTCCGAAGGGAGCCGCGAGCTCCCCCTGTCCGCCTTTTTCCTCGGCTACCGGAAGACGGCTCTTCGGCCGGGAGAACTCATCGCCTCGGTCCTCATCCCCCGGCCCTACCCCTCCGTCGTCCGCTTCTACAAGGTTGCGAAGCGGCCCAGCGACGACATCGCCACGGTCAGCCTCGGCGCGGCTCTCGATCTGGGCCCGGACCGCCGCGTGCTGCGGATCCGCCTCGCCTTCGGGGGGGTAGCCGATCGCCCCTTTTGCCCGGAGGCCGTCGAGGCGGCGCTCCTGGGAGAACCCTGGGAGACTGCGGCGATCGAAAAGGGCCGACTGGCTCTGCAAGCCTCTCTCTCCCCGATCGACGACCATCGGGGGAGCGCGGCCTACCGGCTCGCCCTGGCGCAAAACCTCTTGGAGAAGTTCCATTGGCAAACCCGCTTCCTTCCGCGCTAAGCCCCATCGGGCAACCCCTGCCCCACGAGAGCGCACGCGATCATGTGAGAGGAGCCGCCTGCTACACCGATGACCATGCGGGGCGCTTTCGCGACCTCCTCCACGCATGGCCCGTCCTAAGCCCGCACGCCCATGCCCGCATCCGGCGCATCGGGACGGAGGAACCCCTTAGCCGGCCCGGGGTGGTCGCGTTGCTGACGGCGGCTCAGGTGCCGGGAGAGAACGACACGAGTTCCGGGTCCCGCGACGAGCCCCTGCTCCCCGTCGAGGAGATCTTCTACCACGGCCAGCCCGTGGCCTGGGTACTCGGGGAGAGCCTGGAAGCAGCCCGCACCGGAGCGGAAGCCGTTCCGGTCGAGTACGAGCCGCTGCCAAGCCTCGTCCGGCTCGAGGAAGCGATCGAAGCCGGAAGCTTTCTCGCAGGGCCTTTCCGGATCGGCTGGGGCGACCTCCCCTCCTCCTGGGCGGCGAGTCCTCTCCGACTGGAGGGTTCCCTCTTTTTGGGGGGACAGGAACATTTCTATCTCGAGACACAGGCGGCCTTGGCTTGGGAGGATCCGAACGGCGGGCTGATCATCCGAAGCTCGACCCAGCATCCGAGCGAAACACAGGAGATCGTCGCCCGCGTCTTGGGGATCCCGGAGCACCTGGTAACGGTCGAGTGTCCACGCATGGGCGGGGCCTTCGGAGGAAAAGAGGTTCAGGGGGCTCCCTATGCCGCCATTGCGGCATTGGGATGCCGCCGGACCGGCAGGCCGGTCCGCGTCCGGCTTCCCCGCTCCCTGGATATGGTCCTCACCGGGAAGCGTCATCCCTTCCTGGCGCGATTCCAAGCGGGCTTCACCCCAGCGGGGAATCTCCTCGCACTCCGGGTCGAGCTCTTCGCCGACGGCGGCTGGAGCCGGGATCTTTCCTCAGGAGTTCTCTGGAGAGCCCTGCTCCATCTCGACAACGCCTATTGGATCCCCGCGATCGAGGCGACCGGCTTCGTCTGCCGGACCAACAAGACATCCCAGACGGCCTTCCGCGGCTTCGGGGGACCGCAAGGCACGGCTGTCATCGAAGAGGTCCTGACCCGCATCGCTCAGCTCCTCGGCATTCCTCCCTCCTTGGTTCGCGAGCGGAATCTCTACCGAGCGGGGCAGACGACCCATTATGGCCAGGAGGTGCGCGAGGCCGAATCCCTGCATCTGCTCTGGGGCACCCTACAAAAGCGGGCCCGCTACGCGGAGCGGCGCCGAGAGATCGCGGAAGCCAATCGGCTCGATCCCCATCGAAAGCGAGGGCTCGCAATCACCCCGGTCAAATTCGGCATCTCCTTTACCCGTGGCTGCCTCAATCAGGCGGGAGCGAGCGTGCTTCTCTATCGGGATGGAAGCGCCCAGGTCCATCATGGCGGAACCGAGATGGGCCAGGGCCTTCAGACCAAGATCCGCCAGATCGCCGCCTCCTGCCTGAGATTGCCTATCGAATCGGTCCGAGTCATGGCGACCCGGACCGACCAGATTCCCAACACCTCTCCGACTGCGGCGTCGAGCGGCTGCGACCTCAACGGGGCCGCCGTGGCCGCAGCCTGCCGGCAGCTGCTCGACCGTCTCCGGCCGCTGGCGGCCGAGCTCTTGTCCTGCCCCGCCCTTCTCGTCTCCTTCCGTGAAGGGCGGGTATTCTCCGAGCGGGAAAGCAGCCGGTCGCTCCCCTTCGCCCGGCTCGCGGAAGAGGCCCACCGCCGGTGCATCCCCCTCTTTGCCCAAGGGTTCCACCGTACCGAGAATCTCTCCTTCGAACCGGAAACCGGCCGGGGCAATCCTTTCGCCTACTTTGCGGTCGGAGCCGCCGTCTCGGAGGTTGAAGTCGACGGGTTTACCGGGGAGTACCGCATCCTGGCCGTCGACCTCCTGCAGGACGTGGGCCGATCGATCAACCCGCTGATCGATCGGGGACAGATAGAAGGGGGATTCTTCCAGGGCCTGGGCTGGGTCACCTGCGAGGAGCTCTGCTGGGACCGGGAAGGCAGGCTCCAAACCAGAGGGGCATCGACCTACAAGATTCCCTCCTGGACGGAACTGCCTCCCCGCTTCGAAGTCGACTTTTTCTCGCGCGGCACCGAAAGCCCGGCCGTTGCGGCATCGAAGGCGGTCGGCGAGCCTCCTCTGCTTTTGGCGCTCTCGGTCCGAGAGGCCCTGAAGGAGGCCATAGCGGCCTTCGCTCCCGGCCCGGTCGATCTGGGCTTCCCCGCGACGCCCGAGCGGGTCTATTGGGCGATCGACGCAACGCGCCGAAGGGGCCTGGCGGGCGAGAAAGGGAGCCCTGCGGATCGCCCTCTGCCGCAGACTTCCTCGGCGGCGGGAGAGCGGCCATGACGACCCCCTGGATCGACGGGCTCCGCGAGCTTCTCCGGGTCCATGCGCAGGTCGTCCTCGTCACGCTCACCCAAGTTCGCGGCCATGCGCCGCAGGCGGTTGGAGCGAAGATGCTGGTAACGGCCGAGGAGAGCTTCGGAACAATTGGGGGAGGAAACCTGGAAATGACCGCCGCCGCCGAGGCCCGAAAGATGCTGGAGCGAAGAGAGAGGAGCCCGCGCACGGTGACGATCCCTCTCGGAGCCCAAAAGGGGGAATGGGGTGCCCAGTGCTGCGGCGGAGAGGTGTCTCTCTTCCTTGAGCCCGTCTCACGGGAAGCATCCCAAGTCGCAATCTTCGGGATGGGTCACGTGGGCCGGGCCCTCGCGCAGGTGCTCTCGCTATTGCCGATCGACCTCTTCCTCGTCGATTCCCGGCCCGATATGCTGATTCCAAGCCGGATCCCGTCCCTCGACGGGGCCGCCAACGTCCACCTCTGTACCGGCGCTCTTCCGGAAAAGTGGGTCTCCTCCTTGGCTCCGGGAGCCTTCGTCGTGATCCTCACCCACGATCATGCCGAAGATCTCGCCATCCTCGAAGCCGCCCTGGGCCGCCCCGATCTCCGCTACATCGGCCTCATCGGCAGCGACACCAAGCGGGCCCGCTTCCGACAGCGCCTTCAAGAGGCGGGCCTCGGAGACGATGCGTGGAGCCGCATCACGAGCCCCATCGGGATTCCGGGGATCGTGGACAAGAGTCCGGCCGCCATCGCGATCGCCACCGCTGCCCAGATCCTCTCCCTGCTCTCCCCTTTCCCTTCCCGAACCGATACGATCTTCCATCGATGAATCCTTCCACCTCGATTTCGCCCGGTAGCGCCGCATCCGATCCCATCCCCTGGGAGATCCGCTTCCTCGAAGAAGCGGCCGCGCTCGCCAGGGAAAACGTCCTCCGAAATGCCGGCGGGCCTTTTGGAGCGGTCGTGGTGCGCGAGGGCATCATCGTGGGGCGTGGAGTCAACCGGGTGACGGCTCGACCCGATCCAACCGCGCACGCGGAAATCGAAGCGATCCGGGAGGCCGCCCGGACGATCGACCGGTTTGACCTGGGGGAATGCGTCCTCTACGCAAACTGCGATCCCTGCCCCATGTGTCTGGCGGCGATCTACTGGGCTCGAATCCGAATGGTCGTCTCCGGAGCCCCCGCCTCGGTCGCCGCGGAGGCGGGCTTTCTGGACGTTTCGATCTGGAAGGAGCTGGAGCTTTCTCCGGAAAAGCGGAGCCTCCCCACGGCGCGCATCGACCTGCCCTCCTGCCGGGAAGCTTTTCGGCTCTGGAACCTTTCGGAAAGGAGGATTCCGTACTGATCCGCCGAGATGGAACCGCATGCTCCGCTCTTTCGTTGGAAAGGTTCTCCCCTTTCGAAACGACTGGCCATCGGACTCGGCCTTGCGGCCGCCGCCCTGCTTCTCGCCTGCCTTTTGCTCCGCTCTATCTCTTTTGGCCTTCCTTCCTCCCTCCTCTCCCTCTGGTTTCCCCTCCTGCTCCGCTGGGCCCATCTGATCTACGGCGTTGCGTGGATCGGCGCCTCCTTCTATTTCATCTTTGTCGAGAACAGCCTCGAGCGCTTCCCCAAGGACCGGGAGCTCGCCGGCCGCCTCTGGACCGTCCATGGAGGAGGAGTCTACCGGCTCGAAAAATACCGGACCGCGCCCCTCCCCCTGCCGGACCTTCTCCACTGGTTTCGCTGGGACGCCTATCTAACCTGGCTGACCGGGTTCGCCCTGCTGGTTCTGGTCTACTACGCCCACCCCGAAGCGACGCTGATCGACCCTCGGATCGCCCGCCTCTCTCCCGAAGGCGCCGTCCTCCTGAGCCTGTCCATCCTGGCAGGAGGATGGTTCCTCTATGCCGGGCTCGCCTCCACGCGCCTGCTCCATCGGCCGCCCCTCTTCGCCTTCCTCTCGAGCGTACTCCTCGCCGCTCTCGCCTTCGGCCTCACTCATCTCTACAGCGGCCGGGCGGCCTTTCTCCATCTCGGGGCCGTCCTGGGAACCATCATGGCCGGGAATGTGCTCTTCGTGATCATCCCCTCCCAGCGGCGCTTCCTCCGAGCCGCCCGGCGGGGCGAGCGGCTCGATCCCGCGGAGGTGGAACGCACCCACCTCCGCTCCCTGCACAACAACTACCTCGCCTTCCCGGTCCTCTTTACCATGATCAGCAACCACTTCCCCTTCGCCTTCCTGGGCCGGGCCAACTGGCTGGTTCTCTTTTGCCTTCTGCTGGCGGGGGGAGCAGTCCGCCACGGAGTCAACCTCCGCCAGCGGCGAAAAGCCTGGCTCCACTGGATGGGGGGAGGGGCAGCCCTCCTTTTCGGAGCGATTACTTTCGCCCGGATGGAGCCGGTCCCCGCTCCATCCCCGGCATCTGCCGGGCAGGCGCCCGATGAAAAGATCGAGGCGATTCTCCTGCGGCGCTGCGCCGGCTGCCACTCTCCCCAGCCGGCGCTCGCCCATCTGACGAGCCCTCCGGCAGGAGTCGTCCTCGACTCCTTGCAAGGGCTGCGGCAAGCGCTCCTCCTGGTCCGGGAGCAAGCGGTAGACGCCCGAGCGATGCCCCCCGGGAACTTTACCGGAATGACCGAGGAGGAACGCACGCTCCTAGGCCAATGGATCCGGGCTCAAGAAAAGACCCAGGCGGAGAGGAGGAGTCACCCTTGAAGAGAAGCCGAGTCGATTGGCGGGCGGAAGCGGAGGAGATCGGGCGACGGCTCGATCGTTTGGGACGGATTTCGGAGCGGGAGGAGGCTCTAGATCGTCCTCCCTTCAGCCAATCGCTTTTCCTGGCGCTGAAGGAGACGGCCGGATGGATGGAGCAGGCGGGGCTCGTTCCGGCCGTCGACTCCTTCGGCAACCTCCTCGGACGTAGCCCACGGGATCATCGGAAGCCCGCCCTCCTGATCGGTTCTCACCTCGATACGGTTCCGAACGCGGGTCGATTCGACGGGGCCCTGGGGATTCTCCTGGGCATCTCCGCAGCCGGGATTCTTCGGCCGCGTCTGCAGGAGCTTCCCTTTACCATCGACCTGCTCGCCTTTCATGAAGAGGAAGGGGTGCGATTCCGCTCCGGCTGCCTAGGGAGCCGGGCCTTCCTCGGTCTCCTGGAGAGGCGGGATTGGGAGCTGGTCGATGCCCGGGGCATCTCTTTAAAGGAAGCCCACGCCTCCTTCCCGAAGGGGGAATGGCCCAGGGCGGAACCCGATCCACCCAAGGCGCTCTTCGGCTACTTCGAAGCACACATCGAGCAGGGACCGCAGCTGGAAGCCCTGGGACTCCCTCTTGGAGTCGTCGCCGGAATCGTCGCGCAGGAGAGGCTCCTGGTTTCCTTTTCCGGCGAAAGCGGCCACGCCGGCTCCGTCCCGATGCACTCGCGCCGCGATGCTCTCTGTGCGGCGGCGCAATTCGTGAGCTTCGTAGAAGGTTCGGCCCGGGGGCGGCCCGGAGCGGTCGCCACCATCGGTGAGTTGCACTGCCTACCTGGGGCCGTCAACGTAATCCCGCGGCAAGTCGATCTCTCGGTCGATCTGCGCCATCCCGAGGACAACGTGCTCGACCGGCTTTCCCGCCAGATCCAGGACCGGGCCCGCGAGATCGGCCTGAGCCGAAGGGTTGCCGTCTCTTGTCAGTACACGCAAAGACTCCCCTGCGTCGAATCGAACAGGGGTTGGCAGGAACGACTCGAGAAGAGCGTCGGGGCGATCCAGGGAAAGGCCCCCTCTTTCTGGAGCGGGGCCGGGCATGATGCAGCAATCTTGGGCCGGTTCGTTCCCATGGTCATGCTCTTCCTCCGCTGCCGCCACGGGATCAGCCACGATCCCGTGGAGTGGGTCTCCCGGTCCGATATCGCAGCTGGCCTGGAGGCGATGGTCGGGTTCGTGGAGAGCTTTCTACCGTAAGCCGCTTTTGGGTCCGAGGATGACAGAGAAGTTCGACTGGATCTTCCGACAGGCCGCCCTCGTGTTGGAGAGTGGCGTCGAGGTCGGGGACCTCGCCGTGCGAGAGGGGCGGATCGTTGCAATCGGTCCCTCGCTCGAGGGCGCGTCCCACCGGGAGATCGCCGCCCAGGGAAGATACCTCCTTCCGGGGGCGATCGACCCCCATGTCCATTTTGATGAGCCTGGCCGGGAGGATTGGGAGGGAATCGCGACGGGCTCCCGCGCGCTCGCCGCAGGAGGGGGAACCTTCTTCTTGGACATGCCGCTCAACTCTTTTCCCCCGACCGTCGACCGGGAAAGCTTTCTGCTCAAGAGACGGGCCGCCGAGGCCGTCTCCGTTACCGACTTCGGCCTATGGGGAGGAATCGTTCCCGGGAACGAAAGGCAGCTAGAAGATCTCGCCCGGGCCGGGGCGATTGGCTTCAAGGCCTTTCTCTCCTCGACGGGAACCCCGGAGTTCGGATGGGTCGATCCACCCACGCTTCGCAAAGGCATGAGGCAGGCGGCTTCGCTCGGGCTTCCGGTCGCCGTCCATGCGGAATCGGAGCGGATCGTGGCGCCCCTCGCCCGACGCTTCCGCTCCCAAAAGAGAACCGGTTGGCGGGACTACTTGGCCTCCCGCCCGTTGGAGGCGGAGACCGAAGCCGTCCGGGAAGCGGTCGAATCCGCGAGGGAGACGGGTTGCCGACTCCACCTGGTCCATGTGAGCGCTCCGGAAGTCGTTGCGATCGCGCGAACGGCCGCCGCAAGCGGAGTCGATGTGACCGTCGAAACCTGCCCCCACTACCTCCTATTTTGCGACGAGGACATGGAGCGGCTGGGCACGATCGGCAAGTGCGCTCCTCCCCTCCGAAGGCGGCAACAGTCCGAGGGACTTTGGCGTGGGCTCCTCGCTGGAGAGATCGATCTGCTCGCCTCCGATCACTCCCCCTGCCCACCAGCGGCCAAGGCAACAGATGACTTCTTCGCTGCTTGGAGCGGGATCTCCGGCTGCCAGCATCTCCTTCCCCTTATTCTGGATCGGCTGAGCACGGAGGGCAGCCATACCTTTCCGCTCGCCGCCAAGCTCTGCTCCCTGGGGAGCGCCCGGCGCTTTGGAATTCCGAACAAAGGGTCGATCGCGGTCGGGAATGATGCCGATCTGACTCTGGCCGCGCTACGAGAACCCGAGCCCATTGCGACCAAGGATCTTCTCTATCGCCACCCTCTAAGTCCCTATGTGGGGGTCCCCAATCGGATCTCCCTTCTGCTTACCTTGGTGCGCGGTGAGGTCGCCTTCTCCCGCCTAGGCCACTCGGTCCGAGCCCGCGGCCGCTTTCAGCCCGGCCCCTGCGTCCTCCCGTAGCGGCGTCATGCGAGCCGGAAGCGAGCATGTTTGGCACACCATCTGCTTTCCCCAACTAGGTAACATGAAAATTCTTAACCCGGTGCCGACCAAAAAGGGTCGGATCGAGATCATCCCACTGATCGACATCATGGTCTTCTTGATGGCCTGCATGATGATGGTCAATCTGGAGATGATCCGGATGCGCGGCCTCAAGCTCCATTTGCCGACGGCACAGACCGCAACCACGGAAAACAAGTCCGATTTTCTAACCGTCTCGATCAAGGCCGGCGGACAGGTCTTTCTCGAGAAGGAGGAGATCGACCGGAACGGGCTCGTCGAAGAGCTCAAACGCCGCAAGGAGAAGGAGCCCAACCTGCGGATCTACGTTCAGGCCGATATGGACGCGGTTCACGGGGATGTAGTGCGGGTACTCGACAAGGTGCGCGCAGCCGGGATCCAGAAGATCGGCTTCCAGGTGAAGGAAGAATCCACGGCCTCCTCCCCTTCCGCGCCGACCACCCCTGCGCCGAAGCCGACACCGTGAGTTCAAGAGACTTTCCACCGACAAAAGGACTCGTCCGATGACAGCAAAAACCGAACCAATCCATCCGTTCGTCGTCCAACATGCCGCCCGGCATCTGGGAGTCGTCCCCCACGGCCTCGGGCTTTATCCGATCGACCAGGGCCTCCGCCTGCGGCGTTGGGCCCTCCTCTGCGCAGCCTTGTTCTTTGGCCTGCTGGTAGCGATCGGAGCCCTCGACAAGCGCCAGTCCATCGTGGATCTGCTCCTCCGGGGAGCGGTTACCCCCGTCGCGTCTCCCCCGCAGGAGGAAGCAGCCTCCCCGCCGATCGAAATCGACTTCACTCCACCGCCGCCTCCGGAGCCCAATCCCGAGTTCGTCCAGCCCAAGCTGCAACTCCCCCCTCAGCCTCCTCCGCAGGAAAAGAAGCCCAAGCCAAAACCCGAGGCGCCGAAGCCGACACCGGTCCACGCGGCCAGAAAGGCCGCGACCGCTCCCCCCCGCCCGGTGGCGCGGTATGCCGCCGCGGCACCCCGCGTCGGAGATGCGAACACGCCCAAGCCCCCCTACCCCTATGAAGCGGCCATGCGGCGGTACCAAGGGACGGTGCAGTTAGCCCTGACGGTCGCCCAGGGAAAGCTCCTGAGCGTCGATCTCGTCCAATCCTCCGGCTTCGGGATCCTGGATTCCACCGCTCGGCAGTGGATCCGGCAGCGCTGGCGCCTGCCGGCCAACCTTACCGGCACCTACACGATCCCGATCATCTACCGGCTCGAATAGCGGACTCTCACGCAACCGATAACCACCGAACCAAGGAGACACGATGATACTCGCCAACATTGTCCTCAGCACCTTCTCCCGCGGAGGTCCGATCATGTGGCCCCTGCTGCTCACCGCCGTCATTGCGATCGTGACGGTGCTGGAGAGGATCTTCTGGTGGTCGATGGTTCGGCTTCGCCGCCAAGGGAGCAAGATCCCGGAAGTTTACAGCCTGCTCAAAAACGGCCAGATTGAAGAAGCGGCCAAGATCGCGCGGTCCTCCAAGGACCCGGTCATGAAAATGATCTGGTGGGGGTTGAGCCACCACGAGACCTCCCTGCAGAATGCTCTCCAGGTGGCCGCAGGCTTCGAGCTCAGGCAAGCGGGCCGAGGACTCGCCGTCCTCGATACGATCGTCACCCTCGGACCTCTGCTCGGCCTCTTGGGAACCGTGACCGGCATCATGAATGCCTTCCACTTCGTGGGCAATGAGGAGCTAGCGGCCGTCAAGGTCAGCGGCGGAATCGCGGAGGCGCTGATCGCCACCGCCACCGGACTGGCACTCGCCATCTTTTCGCTTATCCCGTTTAACTATTTCGGTCGCAAGCTGGCGAACCTCCAGTTCGACCTCGAAACCTCCGCGACCAACGTGGAGCTTCTTCTGCAGAGCCGTGGACGCGAGATCCACTTTGCAATCCCTGCTGAGCACTACGCGGAGACATCCGCCGCGAAGTGAGAAGAGCGGCCTACCGCGACCATGACCGAGCGTGACGCCTCCGCTCATGGGAGCACGACGGCGTCCGTCTCCCCGAAGGAATGTGCTCAGCTCTCCGTCGCGCCCTCTTCCCGTGTCGAGAGCGCGCCCAACTTGCTCTATCCATACCTTGTAGCTTTCTTTGCCTGGACGTTCGCGGTCTACGACCTCCTGCTCTTTGGGCTGCTCCTTCCCCTTCTCGCAAAAGAGTTCCGCTGGACCCCCGCGCAGAGCGTGTCGATCGCCTCCTGGGTCGCCGTCGCCACTTTTTTCTGCTCGCTGTTTGCCGGCCCCATTGCGGACAAGTTCGGCCGAAGGAATGCTCTTGTCCTCACGGTGGGTGGGGCAGCCTTAAGCTCCGGACTGACCGCGTTCGTGGTCGGCCCTCTCTCCTTGATCTTCGCGCGATCTCTTTCTGGCCTGGGATATTCGGAGCAGGCGATCAATACCGTCTATCTTTCCGAACTAGAGCCCGCGGACCGTCGGGGAAGATTCTATGGTCTGGTGCAAGGGGGCTGGCCGATCGGCCAGCTCTTGGCCACGCTCGCCACGGGCCTGCTTCTTCCTCTGGTCGGATGGCGAGGAGTCTTCCTGGTTGCAAGCCTTCCGGCGATCGTCATCTTCATCGCCCGCCTCTGGCTCCCGGAAAGCCCTCACTTCCGGAAGCTGCAGCGATTCCGCAGGCTTCATCGGCACCGGAATCCGAAGGCGGCCACCCGCTATGCAGAGCGAAATGGAATCGATGCGGCAAAGTCCCGGCGGCTCTTTTTCCTCCAACTGCTCGGACCGGACCTGCGCAGACACTTCCTCTTCCTGTTGGCCGCCTTCTTCCTCAACTGGTTCGCGGGTCAGATCTTCACGGTCCTGGCGACCACCGTCTTTACCCAAGCCAAGGGGCTGACCTACAACGAGGCTCTCTTTGCTTTCGGGATCGGGAGCGCGGCAGCCTACGCGGGCTATCTGGTCCACGGCCTCTTGGGTGACCTTCTGGGCCGGAGGGAGACGGTGGCAGCGGCCTGGATGGCTTCGGCTCTCGCCTACGCCGCCCTGCTCTTCCCGGCGCTAGGATTTTGGCCGGTAGTCGTGCTCTATGGGCTCGCCGACTTCTGGCGGGCGGGCGCCTACTCCGCTCTCTTTACCTATATCGCCGAATCGTTCCCGACCCGGATCCGGGGCAATGCCACCGCACTAGTCAACGCGGTCGGGCCGCTGGGCGCCATCGTGAGCTCTTCTCTCTTTAGCTTCTCCCTCGGCCATGGGGTAAGCGCCGTTTGGGCGAGCTTCTGGATCGGGGCGCTGCCCGCCATTCTTTCAGGACTGCTCCTCTTCGGCTGCCGACGAATACGCCCCGGCCTGGCGCTCGAGGCGATCTCCCGGTGAGGATGCAGCACGAGGGGCTATGCCGCCTCCTTTTCTCCCTCGTGCAGGGCGACGATGCCGCCGGTCAGCCTGAGGAAACGAATCAAACGAAATCCGGCGGTTTCCATCTCGCGGGCAAGCTCCTCGGGTCGGGGGAAAGCGGCGATCGAGGAGGCGAGATACTGATACGCCTCGCGGGGAGCACCGAAGAAGCGGGCGATTTCCGGAAGCAGGTGTTCCAGGTAGAAGAAGTAGGAAGGAGCGATCCAGGCCCAGGGGCGGGAGAACTCGAGGATGAACGCAGCGCCTCCTGGCCGGAGGACGCGCCGCATCTCGGCAAAGGCGCGGGCGCGATCGGCAAAGTTGCGCAGCCCGAATGCGACGGTAACGGCGTCGAAGCTCCCCTCGGCAAAGGGAAGAGCCAGAGCATCCGCCTGGATGAGGTGGCGCAAGCCCTTGTTGCGAGCCATGGCGAGCATCGAGGCGGAGACGTCGACCCCCCATGCCTCCTCAAGACCCTCGATGTGCCGTTCGAGCAGCCGCAGCAGATCTCCGCTACCGGTCGCCAGATCCAGGAGTCGCCTTGGCTTGCGGCCGCGAACGGTGACGACAAGCTTTTCTCTCCACCACCGGTCGGCACCGAAGCTTAAGAGATGGTTGAGAAAGTCGTAGCGGGGTGCCACCGAGTCGAAGAGCTCGCCTATTGAACCGGCCGGGCCCGGGCAGACGCCTTCCGGAACCGAGTTCGGCCGGGGCGAGAAGGGAGTGGAGGGCATGAACGACTTTTCCAGGGCTTCGAAGAGCAGCGGGTATGCTCGCGCACCCGACCTCGGAGTGCAAGTGAAGAGAGGGTCCGCAGGATAGCGGACGACGAAAGACATTGGAGTTCACTCCCCAAGCTATGATATGCTCGGTAAGCCTATGCAGGTTCGAGCGGATCTCCATTGCCATTCCTATTTTTCGGCCGATGGGGTCTCGCCCCCTGGGGAGTTGATCCGCGCCGCGCGAGCGAAGGGATTAAACGCCATCGCCTTGACCGATCACAATAGCTGCGCGGGAGTGGACTGCCTTGAATCGGCTGGCTTGCTGCGCGCCGACGGCACGCCGGTTGACGGCTTTCTGGTCATCCCGGGACAGGAGATCAGCACCCGCCAAGGCCATCTCTTGGCGCTGGGCTTGCGCTTACCGGATCTTCATGGCATTTCCGCCGCCGATGCGGCCGCGCTCATTCGCAGCCAGGGAGGATTCTCGATCGCCCCCCATCCGTTCGATTACTTTCGCGCCGGCATCCGGAGCCGGACACTCGACACCTTACCTCTCGACGCGATCGAGGTCTTTAATGCGGCAGCGACGTTGCGCCGAAGCAACCGGCAAGCCTATCGCTACGCCAAGGAGCGCGGGCTTCCGATGGTGGCTGCCAGCGACGCCCACGAGGCGGACTCGGTTGGAACCGCCTACGTGATCTTGGATGCAGAGCCGTTCTCGGTGGCCGGGGTCCTTGCCGCGCTTCGCAAAGGATCCGCGAGGCGCGAGGAGCACTATCTCAATACGCATGCGGCGTTTCGAAAGACCTGGCACAATGTCTTTCGCTTTCATCACAATCGCGTTATCGCATCCTCGAGCAAGACCGAATGAGCGCCGCGCTGATTTCCGTATCCGATAAGACAGGGATCGTCCCCTTTGCGCAGGCCCTTGTCCGAGCGGGCGTGACGATCCTTTCCACCGGGGGGACCGCACAGGCTCTTCGGAACGCTCGCGTTCCCGTTCAGGGGATCGAGGACGTCACGGGCTTTCCCGAGCTCTTGGGCGGACGAGTGAAGAGTCTCCACCCCAAGATCCATGGAGGCATTCTCTGGCTCCGCGGGAACGAAGAGCATGAGGGTCAGAGGCGGGCCTTCGGTCTGCCCGAGATCAGCTTCGTCGTGGTCAATCTCTATCCCTTCTCGGAGACGATTCGAAAGCCGGACGTTACGCTCGACGCGGTGATCGAGCAGATCGATATCGGCGGCTGCGCCTTGGTTCGAAGCGCCGCCAAGAATTACCGCTCTGTCACGGTGGTGGTCGATCCCCGGGACTACCAGGAAGTCGCCCAGGAGATCCTCCGATCGGGCGGAACAAGCCTGGGATTGCGGCAGCGGCTGGCCGTCAAAGCCTTTGGGCAGATTTCGGCCTACGACGCAATCATTGCCGGCCACCTGCGAGAACGCTTCTCCATTGCCGAGCTTCCTCCCGCCTGGAGCATCCCGCTCGTTCACGGCCAAACTCTCCGCTACGGGGAAAATCCCCATCAACGAGGAACCCTGTATGGGGAGTTCTGGCGCCACTTCCAACAGCTTCACGGAAAGGAGCTCTCCTACAACAATCTGCTGGACATCGACAGCGGGGTCGACCTTCTTGCCGATTTTTCCGAAAAGCCAACGGTGGCGATTCTCAAGCACAACACGCCTTGCGGGATCGGCACGGCCGACACCCTTCGCGATGCCTGGGAAAAGGCGTTGACAACCGATCGGGAGGCGCCCTTCGGCGGCGTCGTGGCGGTGAATCGCGCCGTGGATCTCCCACTCGCGGAAACCCTTTCCCCGATTTTCACCGAGGTGGTGGTAGCCCCGGCATTCGATCCTCAAGCGTTAGCCCTTTTGCAGAAAAAGAAAAATCTGCGGCTGCTTGCCGTCGACTTCTCGCAGATTCCGCGAAGACGCCTTTCCTTCCGGTCCGTCCTGGGCGACTCGATCCTCGTCCAGGAACCCGATACCGCTTCTCTCTCCGCGGAGGATCGGCAGGTTGTGAGCCAACGCTCTCCGACTCCGGAGGAGCGGGAGGCCATGGAGTTCGCCTGGCGAGTCTGCAAGCATGTTCGGTCCAACGCAGTCGTCTTTGGGACAAGAGATCGCACGCTCGGGATCGGAGCCGGCCAGATGTCCCGCGTCGACGCGGTGCGAGTGGCGATTGCCAAGGCGAGCAACGCGGGCCTTTCGCTTGCGGGGAGTGCGGTCGCCTCTGACGCCTATTTTCCCTTCCCGGATTCGGTCGTTCACGCCGCCGAAGCGGGAGCGACGGCAGTGATCCAGCCGGGAGGAAGCATTCGGGATCCGGAAGTGATCGCGGCGGCGAATGAGCGCAAACTCGCTCTTGTCTTCACGGGACGGCGACACTTCCGCCACTAGCGACCCCTTCTCACAAATTTCGTAACCGAGTCGCCGCAGAAACGCGGGGCTGCAGGAGAAACGGCAGCTAGCTCAATTCGACTGTCCAGGAGTCTACGTCGACAAACCTTCGCCAAGCCTCCGGAACACCGGTGGGTTCCGAAGCGACGAGCGGACGCCAGCGAGGTCGACGTGGCTTGCGCAGGAGCTTCATTCCCGCTTCCTGCGGCGTACGGTTCCCCTTGCGGCTGTTGCACCAGATGCAAGAACAGACGATATTTTCCCAGACTGTCTTGCCGCCGCGCTCCCGTGGAATGACGTGGT
The DNA here is from genome assembly GCA_050179015.1 of Methylacidiphilaceae bacterium. Classification (GTDB taxonomy): domain Bacteria; phylum Verrucomicrobiota; class Verrucomicrobiia; order Methylacidiphilales; family Methylacidiphilaceae; genus Methylacidimicrobium. Next base: position 20,480 of record JBFXFN010000035.1, read on the forward strand.
CGAGATTTAGGGAGCGATTGTCAAACCGATGGCCGCAATACTGGCAGATATGGTTATCGCGCTCAAAGACGTTGTGGCGGGTAAACTTGACCTCCTTGCTCGGAAGTCTTTCGAAGAGAATAAGCAGGATGACCCGTGGAATCCGAAGCCGAGTAGTGACCGTGTGGACGATATCGGTCCCATTGTAGCCGCGTGAATGCTCTTCCCACCGGGCGAAGTCGAGAGCATAGAAGTCGCTCTCCTCGGCATGCACCACGTGGGCGTGCCCTTGATAGAGCAGCCCGAAGGCACGACGGGCCGAACAGAGATTCACCGCCTGCCAAAGACGGTTCAGAACGAGCACGGAACTCTCTAATGCCGCCATCGACTTACCGCTCCTTTCCGATATCGCTTCTGGACAGGGGTGTCAAGTCAAAGCCGAAGATGTGTTTCGCTCTTGCCTGGACGATCACCATCTGAAAGACTGAAATTATGTCGTTTACGGTGCAGCGGCGGGAGGCGCTGACTCCGCTATATTCGGTAATTCCGCTCCTGCCGGGCAAGGATCGGCACTGCACTCTAGCGGCTAAATGGCCGCTGGCTCGACGGATCGTCTCATTGCTTCCCGCGCTGCCGGTTTGTGGATCTGGTGCCCTAGACAGAGCCGTTCTTCTTGATTGAAGAGATCGTAGACGGCTACATCAGGGAAACGAGCCGCTGGCGGCTCATCGCTTGAGGAGGCGATCGATCTTGGAATTTTGGCCCCAGGAACACTTTTCTAAAGAGAGTGTCGGTCGAAGCAGATGAAGAAGTTGCTGGAATGGCTCTTGGTCCGACAGGTGCGGTTTGCCGTCCAGTGGCCGCTTCTGGTGCTATTGGCCGCTGTCGTCGGCACCGGATTTTCGATCTGGACGGTGGCTACTCGGCTGAAGGTCATCAACGATACCAACGCCCTGATCCGTTCCGACGCGCCGGTCCACCGCAACTACCTCGCCTACCGCCGGGAATTCGGCGTCGCGGAGGAGTATCTTGTAACCATCCGTTCGCCCGATCCGGAACTCAACAAGCGGGCGGCGAAGGCTCTCGGGGAGCAGATCAAGGAACTCGAGCCTCTCGTTCGAGACGTGACCTATCGGTTCGATTTCTCGGGATTGGAGAAAAGAATCCTCCTCTTTCTCAGCCTCGATGAACTCACGAAGATCGAAACCGAGATCGACGGCTACGTCAAGGCCTTGGCAGGGCAGCCGAAGATGAAGCTCAACATCTCCTCGGTGCTCTCCCAAGCGAATGAGAAGTTTCAGGCCAGCTATCTGCGGAAGAAGGAGAATTGGAATGAGTTCAAACCCTTCATCGATCGCTTCGTCGGGATGCTCAACGACATGGCCGACGCCATCGCGCAGAGCCCGGCTCCGGCTGCCACCGCAGCGCCAGGGAGCGGAGGGAAGCAGGGAGGGAACAATGATACCGATCTCGCCCGCCTTCGAGCAGGAGATATCCAGAAGCTGATCGCCGAGCACGAGTACATCTCCTACGAGGACGGTCATCTCTTTCTCGTCACGGCCGCTCCGGGACCCGATGCCATGGACGGTCCTGCGCGGACGGAGACCATTCGCAAGATCCGCGAGATTATCAAGTACCTCGGTGCCGATTATCCCGAGGTCTCTTTCGCGCTGACGGGAGAACCAGTCCTCGATGAGGACCAGCTCGAACAGAGCTCCACCGACAGCCTCCACGCTGCGGAGTTGGCCCTCGGCCTTGTCACCCTCCTCTTCCTTCTCAGCTACCGGGAGCTCCGGCGGCCGGGACTGGCGCTCCTGGTCCTTGTCATGGCGCTTTTCTGGTCCTTGGCCTTCGGTCTTCTGCTCATTGGGCATCTGAACATTATCTCCCAAGCGTTCGTGGCGATGGTGCTCGGAATGGGGATCGACTTCAGCATTCAGATCATGGGCCGGTACGAGGAAGAGCTGGCCAACGGCCTATCGGTTCGGGAGGCGCTCGAAGCGACTGCGGCCCATACGGGGGTTGCCGTGGTGACCGGAGGGAGCACAACCGCCGTCGCCTTCTTCACGATGTGTTTCAACGACTTCGTCGGCCTCCGGGAATTCGGGATCATCGCGGGCTCCGGGATTCTCTTCTGCTTGATGGGCAGCCTCCTGGTGCTTCCCGCCGCCTACGCTTGGCTCGACGGCAAGAAGGATGCCGGGCAGCTCCGGCAAACCGCCCTGCGGTCCAACTGGTCGTCGCCCGCGTGGCTCAACCGCGCTCTCTTTTGCGCGCCGCGAACCATCCTGATCTGCGCCGCATTGGCCGCCGCCGGAGCCGCTTGGCTCGCTCCGCGCGTCGGCTTCGACTACAACCTCTTGAACCTCCAGGATCCTACGCTCGAATCCGTGCAAGAGGAGCAGGCGCTGGTCAACTCTCCCGCTCGCGCATTTCTCTTCGGTCTATCGATCGCCGACAACGAAACGGAGGCCGCCAAGCGTATCGCCGCCTTCGAAGCGCTTCCGACGGTGAGCGAAGTCCACTCTCTCTCCTCGGTTCTCCCCGAAAAACAGGAGGAGAAACAGGCGGTGGTCCGCCGTATCGTCGGACGAATCCGATCGATTCCGATCGATCGGGATCTTCCGTTGTTCAACGGCCAACAGGTTCGAACGGCCGTGGAAGGGCTGTTGTCCAAGTCGCGGGAGGGGCTGGCGGCGGCCAAGCGATACGTGGCACTGGCCCAGCAGGCCCGGGATGCGGTCGAAGTTTTCGATAAGCTGATTCCCGCGCTCGAGCGCCTGGACGGCGCGATGGCAAACCTGTCGCCCGGAGAGCTCAACGCCCGGTTGGTCAAGGCCAATCAGCGGGTCTTCGGATCGATGCAGAGCGGCCTTTCGTGGCTTCGATCCCAAGACACCAGCCGTGGCGTGACCGTCGCAGACCTCCCCCCCGAGATCGCCCACCGTTTTCTCTCCCCGCACGGGAAGATCCTGATCGAGGTGCTGCCCAAGGAAAACGTCTGGAACCGGGAGGCCGACGTCCGCTTCGTGCGCGAACTGCGAACCGTCGATCCGAACGTGACGGGAACCCCGGTCCAGAACTACGAATACATCGAGCTTTTGCGGTCAAGCTATGTGCAAGCGGCTCAGTGGGCCTTCCTCGCGATCGTGATCCTGATCGGTATCCGGTTCCAGCACGTGGGCTACGGCGTGTTGGCGATCCTCCCGCTCGGTCTGGCCGTTCTCTGGACCCTAGGGACCATGGTTCTCTTCCATGTCTCCTTCAATCCGGCGAATATCGTAACGCTTCCTCTCGCGATCGGCGCGGGGGTCGCCTATGGCATCTATACGGTCGACCGGTTCTGCGAGAGCGGGAGAGCCGAGCTTTTCTCCAGCAGCACCGGTAAAGCCGTCCTACTCTCGGGAATGACAGCCGTGATCGGGTTTGGTTCGCTTATGGTCAGTTCCTATCGAGGGCTCTTTGGTCTCGGCCTTCTCATGACGATCTCGATCAGCTTCTGCCTCATCGCCAGTCTCGTCGTTCTCCCGCAGATCTTCTGGTTGATCTGCCGCCGTCACGAAGCAAAGGAGGCTGCATCCCCCTCGAAGCCCCGGCCGATTGCTCGGTCCACGGAGAGCGGCCTCGAGGTTCTGCCCGAGCAGGCCCGGGCGCGGAACGGGCGATCCTGATCCCGGCGGGTAGCGGCGGATCACTTTGGTGGCTGCCAGACAAAGCGCAGCGGCTTTCCCGCCCACTCCTCCGCGTAGGCGACCCCGATCCGGGGCGTACGAACGATCTCCTTCTCCGGGACTTCCAATCCGAGGTCTTCGACCCAGATAGTATCGCCAACGAGGGAGAGGCCGTTATGCCCCAAATGCACGCCCAAGGCTTCGCAGACCTTGGCCGGGCCATTGGTCCAATCGCTCTCGCGAACGATCCCCCTTCTCGCCCGGACGAGGGCGTGGCCTTCGCGAATCCAAATGCCTCGGATCAGGACGGCCTGGGGGATCCCTTTCGGCCCGGTCACGAAGTTGAGCAGATGGTGCATGCCGTAGCAAAAATAGACATAGGCGACTCCTCCGGCACGGAAGAGAATCCGAGTGCGGGGCGTCATGCGGTTTCCATAGCCGTGGCAGGCCTTATCCTCGGCTCCACCGTAGGCCTCCGTCTCGCAGATGACCCCGCTGACTCGGCCTTCCGGAGATTGACTGACCAGATGTTTCCCGAGAAAGAAGCGAGCGCGGTCGGCGGGATCGGCCGCGAGGAACTCCTCTTCGGCAAGCTTCCGGCCCTCCGTCATGGGTGTCGTCCGCCTATGAAATGGCCACGGGAATCGGCCTTCTGCGCTCAAAGCGGACGAGCTGCCGGTAGCCTACCTCCCGGACCAGATCGAGCGCCAGGTCGAATCGATAGCCCACTTCCTCCGGACGA
>JBFXFN010000036.1:0-23975 GCA_050179015.1 Methylacidiphilaceae bacterium
CGCCATCGCTCGCAAGATAACCTCCTGCACCTTCATGACCCGTAATCCTTCCTCTTCGCTGAATCGGTTCACGCCCCAGCCTCATGAACCATCCAGCTCCACTAACCCAAGCGGTCATTTCATTTGTTCTCGCGGCGGTCACTTCACTTGTCTACGACACTTCTTGAAGTCGGACGAGCGGCGGCGCACGCGTGCGTGTAATATCGGGTGCGCCGCGCCGTTGAGGCAGAACTTACGAGCGGCGGCGCACGCGTGCGTGTAATCGGCCGGCTCTGAGCCAATCCGAAGACCGAAAGCGCTGGAGCGAGATGTCTCCCTCGCGGGTTTGCACCCTCAGCGCAGATTGCAATTCGTGCGCAAAGATGGTCAAGTTCTGACGCGGCGACACCCTCGCAGAGGGACAGGGGCGCGCCCAAGGTGCTTCACAAAGAGAATCGTTCGATGAGACGTGTCATTGCCCTTCTCGATCGGGTTTCCAAGTACTATGGCGTAGGGGAGAACGCGACCTGCGCGCTCCGCTCTTGTTCTCTGGAGATCGAGGAAGGCGAGTTCGTCGCGCTGGTCGGCCCCAGCGGTTGCGGGAAGAGTTCGCTGCTCCATCTGCTCGCGGGGATCGACCGGCCGAACGAAGGTCGGGTGGTCGTCTTGGGGAAGTCGCTGGGCGAGCTCGAGGAGCGGGAACTCACCAGGCTGCGTCTGGGAAAGATCGGGATCGTCTTCCAGTTTTTTAACCTTCTGCCGACCCTGACCGCCGAGGAGAACGTCGAGCTTCCGGGACTCCTCCGCGGCATGCCTCCGAACGAGGCGCGGCAGAGAGCCCATGCTCTTTTGGAAGAGGTGGGGCTGGGGCACCGAAGTCGCCACCGTCCCGAGCAGATGTCGGGAGGAGAAATGCAGAGGGTCGCGGTCGCTCGGGCGCTGCACTTGGAACCGGCGCTCGTCTTGGCGGATGAGCCGACCGGGAACCTCGATTCGGAGGCGAGCCGGGTCGTCATCGACCTCTTTCGCGAGCTGGGCCGCCGGCATGGAGCCACGCTTGTGCTCGCCACGCACAGCCGGGAGGTGGCGGCAGCCAGCTCTCGCATTGTCCGGATGCGGGACGGACGGATCCTCGGAGAGGAGCCTGAGACGGAGCGGATCTAACCGGGATGGTCGCCCTCTTTCTTCGCCACTGTGTACGGCAGATTCTGCGCCATCCGGCCATGTCGGCCGTCACGGTCCTCTCGGTCGCTCTTGGGGTTGCGCTCTTCATCGGGGTGCTCGTCCTGAACCAGAGCGCCCTGAGCGCATTTCGGGCTTCGGTCGACGCCACGGCGGGCAAGGCCAACCTGGAGGTCGCCGGTGACGGCCTCCCCATGGACGAGGAGCTGCTTAGGACGGTCCGGAGCACGCCCGGAATCGCGGCTGCGACCCCTCTGGTCGAGCAGGTCTGTCTCCTCGCCGATCATCCCGGTGAATACCTCCAACTTGCCGGGATCGATCTCTTCACCAACTATCCCTTCCGCTCCTTTATGCTCGAAACGGGCGGGGCTTCGGAACGCGATCTGCTCGAGTTCTTCCGGGATCCCCGGGCGATCGCGCTGACCGGAACTCTCGCCCGCAGACTGGGGCTGCGGCTCGGAGACCGGATCACCGTCCGGACGGAGAGAGGACCGGCCACCTTCGTGCTGCGCTATCTGGTAGAGTTCCGAGGAAGTGCCGTCGGCGCGGATGAGCACCTCGCACTTCTGGACATCTCCAGTGCCCAGGAGGGCTTGGGAATGGTCGGAAAGCTCTCGAGGATCAGCTGCCTCCTCGAGAACGGAGCCGAGGCCGAGCAGGTCGCTTCCCTGCTGCGGAAGAGGCTCTCCCCCTCGGTGATCATTCAGACCCCGGAGCGACGGAGCCGGCGCGTCGAAAAGATGCTCGGGGCCTTTGAGCTCAACCTCACCGCCCTCTCCTTGGTCTCCCTGCTGGTGGCCATGTACATGATCTACAATGCGGTAGAGGCTTCGGTCGTCCGCCGCCGGGGGGAGATCGGGCTCTTGCGCAGCCTTGGGCTGCAGCGCTCCGGGGTCCATCTGCTCTTTCTCGGCGAGGCGCTGGTAGTCGGAGGAGTCGGCGTGCTTCTCGGTCTGCCGCTCGGTCTGCTCCTGGCTCGGAGCCTGCTGGGAGTGATTTCGGAGAGTGTGACCGCGATCTATCTTCTCCTCCATATCGAACGGATCTCGGTCTCGGCAGGAGCGATCGGGATTGCCGCGCTTGCCGGACTTGCGGCGGTGGTGGGGGCCGCTTGGTTCCCAGCCCGGGAGGCGGCCGGAGTCCAGCCGGTGGAAGCTTTCTCGTTCGGCACGCTCGCGGAGAAGAGTCGCCGGGCCGGTCCCCGGTGGGCGCTCGCCGCTTTCGTCTGCTGGACGCTCTCCGGCGTCTCAGCCTGGCTCGCTCTTGCCGCGGGACCGCCGGAGCTCAGTTTCGGCTCTGCGCTCTTTGCGCTCCTCGGCTTCACGTTCCTGGTTCCTCTGGTCTGTCAGCAGATCTCCCGCGCATGCCGGTTCCGCTCTGTTCTGCCTCGGCTGGCGATGGCCCATTTTTCTCACTCGCTCCACCACAACGGGATCACGATCGCAGCCCTTCTTGCCGCCCTGGCGATGTATGTGAGCGTCACCGTCATGATCTTCAGCTTCCGGCGAACGGTCGATGACTGGCTGCACAGGACGGTGACCGCCGATCTCTTTGTGGCTCCCGCGATCAACGTGCGGGCCGGGACCCAGCAGGCGCTCCCTCCGGCCGTCGTGAAGGCGGTCGAGTCGCTCCCCTCCGTTGCCGCGGTGGAACGCTACCGGGAGCAGAAGATCGATTTTCGGGGAGAGACGGTGAAATGCGCGGTGGTCCGCTTTCCGATCGCGGCGCAGTATAGCGGACTATCCTTGCGGCGGGGCGACGCTCGCCGGGTTCTGATCGAGGCCGCGAACTTGGACCGGGTCATCGTCAACGAGAGCTTCGCCAAACGCTTCGGCGTCCAGGAGGGCGACATTCTGGAGCTCCCGACTCCCCGAGGGATTTATCCATTCACGGTCGCCGGAGTCTTCTACGACTATACGACCGAGTTTGGACTCTTCCTCATGGATTGGGGGGCCTATCGACGTTATTGGAACGAAGACCGTTCGCAGACCCTGGGGCTTTACCTCCGGCCGGGGGTCGATGCCGAAGGGGTTCGACAGAGCCTTCAGCGGGCGATTGCGGCCTCGGGAGACTGGGTCGTTTACTCGAACCGGGAGGTGCGCAAGGAGGTTTTCCGAGTCTTCGACGAGACCTTCACGGTCACCGAGCTGCTCAAGGGAATCACCTTGATCGTCTGCGCCAGCGGAATCTTTCTCAATTTCGTGATCTTGGGCGTGGAACGGCGCCGAGAGATCGGAGTCTTGCGCTCGATCGGAGTCTCGCGCTCCGGGGTCGAGAGGATGCTGGCCGGGGAAGCCGCCCTTCTCGGCGGGATCGCGTCGGCGCTCGGACTTGTGGCAGGGCTGGGACTCTCCCTGGTTCTCACCTATGTGATCAACCCCTCCTTCTTCGGCTGGACGGTCCGGTGGGCCATGCCCTGGAATCTGGTCTGGGAACTACCTCCCCTCGTCGTACTCGCAGCCCTCTTCTCGGCCTACTGGCCCGCGCGGCAGTGCGCGCGCATTCCGGTCGCCGAAGCGATGCGAATGGAGTGAGCGGGGATACCGCTCCACCGATCGTTCCTGCGAAGCCCGGCGATTGTAGGCCCGTTGGCGGAGAATGGTTGCGCCGAACCTCCGCCTCTGCCACCGTAGACCTCTGGCCATGCCCACCCTGCTCTCTCCGATTCGGATCCGACGGCTCGAATGGAGAAGGGCCGCCGCCCTTCTCCTGCTCGCCGCGAGCTGGGGGGGAAGGCTCGCAGACGCAAAGGCGGACGACCATTGGACCTTCGCACAAAGCCCTTGGGCTTGGAGCTTTCCTCGGGACCACGGCAACCATCCCGAGTTTCAGATCGAATGGTGGTACCTGACCGGCAATCTCACCAGCTCCTCCGGGAGGCCTTACGGCTTCGAGCTCACGCTCTTCCGGCGCGGCCTCTTCCGCGAAGCGCCCCAGCGGGAGAGTCGTTGGAGGATGCGGGATGTCTTCTTCGGCCATTTTGCGGTCAGCAATCCGGGGGCCAACCGCTTCTTCTACGCGGAGCGGGCGGACCGCGGCGCCCTCGGCGAGGCTGGAAGCTCTGAGGGCACGATGGAGGTCTGGGTCGGCGACTGGCGAATCGAGGAGAAGCCCGACGGCTCCCTCCGGGTGCATGCGGCGGAGAAGGGCAGGAAGCTCGACCTTACGCTTGTTCCGCGCAAGCGTCCGGTCCTCCACGGCGAGGCCGGGCTCAGCCGGAAGGCCGAAGAGACCGGAGCCGCCTCCTATTACTACTCCTTCACCCGGCTTGAGACCGAGGGGATGCTGGAGGAGGAAGGGAAGACCGTCCCGGTCCGAGGCTCAAGCTGGTTCGACCATGAGTTCAGTTCGAGCACGCTGGGCAAGAACCAGGTCGGATGGGACTGGTTCGCTCTCCAGCTCGACTCGGGCGAGGAGCTGATGCTCTACGGGCTCCGGAACGGGGAGGGCTCGATCGACTCGACCGCCGCGGGGAGCTGGGTAGAGACGGACGGCACAAGGCGAGGGCTCCGCTACGGGGAGTTTGCGATCGAACGGCTCGGTTTCTGGAAGAGCCCCCATTCCGGCGCGCGCTACCCCGCAGGCTGGCGGATCCGAATCCCCTCCCGCGGGTTGGATCTCAAGGTTGATCCCAGGATGGCCGACCAGGAACTCTACCTCCACGCCTTGGGAGAGATCGCCTACTGGGAGGGAGCGGTCCGGGTCGCGGGTTCCTGTCGAGGGAAGCCGCTCCATGGGGTCGGCTATGTGGAACTTACCGGGTACGCGGGTGCGCCATTGCATTAGTCGGACCTCCCCTCCCGGTATCGATCGACCCGGTTGAGCCAGCCGCGCAGCCAACGCTCTTCGTGCCGTGTGGGAGGGGCGTTGCGCACTCTCCGCTCCAAGACGAGCCGCGCCGCCCGGCGGAAGGATGGGAGGGCGGGTCCCGGCTCCATCGTCTGGAGGACGTTCAAGAGGCCCCACCCCTCACCCCGGTACCGTTCCGTCGGAAAGGTGCCGTCCCCTTTAAAGTTGACATAGTCGACGAGCGCAAAGAGACCCCCCGGCGTCCCTTCGAGGAGCTCGAAATGTCTTTGGACCCCTGCCCGTTCCCCTTCCGGCAGAGCCGCCAACATCTTCGGGAGAGACCTTTCCAATCGTTCGATCGCAAATCGGGTCTGTTCCCCTATCGTTCCGGCCAAGAGGGAGCGGAGCTCGCGCATCCGGGAGCTATCGGCTGCCGCCAGGAACGCCCCGCGATTGGGCCACGGGCAGAAGCGGGTCTCTCTTAACCATTCAGGAAGAGTGACCCCTCTGCGCCCGAGGAAGGACAAGAGCTGTGGGAAGCTTTCTTCAAACGGACCGCGGGCTCCGGCGGGATACCAGATAAAGTGGCCGATCCCGAGCGAGGCGAAGTCTTCCCCGGGGTTCCATGCGGTCAATCCGGGGAGCGTCCCGCCCGATTCATTTTGCCAGAGACGCTGGCCGATCGCCGCTGCTTCTGCCGCGGAGAGGGGTACTCGTTCGGCAGAGGCGCGAACCGCAAGAAGCGCGCAGCCAGCAAGGAGCAAAAGCAGACCGCCGATGGGAAAACGACTGTTTTTCCAATTCATGAGACCTCGTTGCAGAGCCTAGGGCGATCGACCCACCCGAAAGGCATGATCGAACCTCTGCCTTCGAGAGAGTTGCAGGAAAAGGCAAAGCGGCTCTTCGTCTTTCTCCTCCCCTCATCCGCGCCGGAGATGAACCGGTTGGCGGCTTTCCTTCGCGACGCGAACCTGCGCACCGAAATCCTGACAGACCCCGAAAAAGCGATCGAACGCATTGGCCAGGTGCTTCTCCCCGCGGTCCTGCTCCCTTGGCCGCTAGCGAGCCCGCAAGAGAAGGCGTTCCTCTTGCGCCTGCGAAAACTCGGTTCATGGGTGCCCCTCTTGGCCATCGGGCAAGGAAAGGACGCCGCATGCAGGATCCAAGCCTTGGAGAGCGGCGCGGACTTTTTCGTAGAAACCTCCGGTGCCGAGGGAGAGGTCCTGGCCATCCTGGGCAGCATTGTGCGCCGGTGCGAGCGAGACTCTTCGGCGAAGCTGGGCTCACTCCCCTTTGCCTTGGACGCGGAGAAGCGGCTCTTGCGTCGCGGGGATCGGGAGGTGGCGTTAACTCCGACGGAATTCGCCATCCTCTCCTATCTCCTCCGCCATGCCGGGCGCATCGTCCCCGCCGAAGAACTGGCGACCAAGCTGCCTCGGCGCCGAGGGAGAGGAACCACTCCGCCCTTGCACCTCTTGCAGGTCCATCTGGTCAGCCTGCGAAAGAAACTGAGCCAAGCGGCTATGGGGAGCCTGCTGCGAGCCGTTCGGGGGAAGGGGCTGGTGCTGGAGTGGGAGCGGCCGAATGGACCGAACCGAGCTGAAGCTGCGGCTCGCTCGATTGCGGAGGATCGAGATCGAGCCAGACCAGAACCCCGCCGGCTAGAAAAAGACGCTTGACCCGGGCTGGATGCTTCGGGGTGATCACGATTCGGTCTCCGTTTCGGATCCGCCTCGGCTGATGCACATACAGGATGGCCCTGCTTGGGACTTCGACGATCGGATAGATCAGGACGGCACCGGCGATCCATTCGAGCACTCGACGGCTCTCCACTCCCGCGGGGGTGGCGGTCACGATCCCGTCGCGCAAATCCGATCGGGCGGAAAAGTTTCCCCAGGTCCAGACATTTTCCGGGTGGACTCCTTCCTGTCTGGCGATGGAGCCGAGCTGATTGAAGTAGACTACTCGCCTGGGCCGTTCGCTTGCGGAAGCTTTGGGAGCGGGATCGCTCCCCGGCGAGACCCGTCGACCGGCTCCCTCCTGCGACTCGATGATCGGAGGGGATTCCAGCACCATCCGGGTGATCACGCCGTCAACGCGGTCGATCTCCACAAGCCTGGCTGGATGGTCTTTGGGGATCGAGAACTTGGTTCCTTTCCGGATCGTCGGCAGCGGGGTTTTAGTCTGGAAGACCACCCGACGGAAGACATAGTTTCCCGGATTGTCGATGAGGTTGAAGTTCTCCTCCCAATCGGGCCAGTTGATCCCTTCGTTGACCGAGGCAAGAAAGAGGCCGTCGGAAACCGGGGTCCGAGCGGTGAACCGTCCATAGATCCAGACATTCTTCGGCCGCGGCCCCTGCTCGTCCCAGACCTCAGGAACATGCACGAAGCGCATCACGCGCGCCTTCGTCGCCGAAGTCGGGCCACCCGGCTTCGCTTCCGAGGCCGCCCAGGCGGGACCCGTCAGGGCTACGGCGAGGAAGGCCGTCAGACACGCGGCTCGAAGTCGGCTGCGGAAAGAGTCCAAGCCCGCAAGGCGCAAGCTGCTCGAGGCTTCCACCCGCAATCCGGAAATCTCGGCGGCTCTGCCGTCCTGCGGAGCGGAAAGCCTCCTCGCGGAGGAAGGGCGCCGGCGTTCGAAGGCTCGAACCAGATCGGCAAGGTCGGCGGCGATCGCCAGCTTCCTGCCGAGCGGCAAGGCACGAAAAAGTTGACGTTGGATACGCCGGGGGGTCTCCCAGCAGCTGCTGTCCGGATCCGCTTCAGCTTCCATTCCTGTTTTCATTCTCTTCTTCTCCTCGTCCTTCCCTATCCTCCCTAAGTGAAAGCTTGAGCTCCTCGACGTCGGCCAGGTCCTGGTGACGTCCCGCTCCCTCTTTCATCGCAATCAGAGTCTCGACCCGAACGAAGCGGATCGGCTCTCCTCCCGGCAACCGTTCGAGCAGGGCATGCTCATACTCCCGTTCGAAGGAAAAAGACTCGATGACGAAGATGTCCACGGGCGTCTCCCAGTGGGTCTCGCTCTGGAGCGGAAGCACGCGCATGCCTTTTTCCTCGACCCAGCGTTTTCGGGCGGACGGATCGGCAAGGTCCATGGGGTCGACCGGCGGCACCGGCCGATAGCCCAATCGGGCCAAGGCGGAAAAGACCGACGAGAGATTGCCGGGGGAAAAATCGATGACCAGATCCATGTCCATGGTCGATCTCCCGTAACCATGGGCGACGACCGCGAGCCCTCCGACGACCAGAAACCGGGCCCTCGCGGCGTTCAGGGCCGCAGTGATCTGCTTGAGACTTTCGAGCTTCACCGGCTTCTTTTTATGGCTAAAACATCTCCTTTTAGCGGCAAGAAGCCATATAGGCAACCGAAGCTTTTCCTGGGTACGAAACTTTTTTGCAATCGAGACCCCTGGTTCCGCATCCCCGCAACCCGCGATCATCTCCCGCGCCGGATTTCCAGCGGCCGGCCGGGCGAGGCTTTGGCATCGAGGAAGGCGGCAAACTTGTCGATCGACCGGGAAGCGCTTTCGAGATCGTCGTTCAGCCCTCCAAAGCCGGGCGGCCACCAGCAGCAGAAGAACTTCCACGCCCCCTCTCCCAATTCGGCCCGGACTCCCGGAGGCGGCGGAGTATAGAGCGTAAGAGCCCGCAGCGCGTCGAGCGTCGAGCGCTCGACGAGTCCGGCAGCCTCTCCCTCGCTGCGGAGCACCGTCTTTTCCGTAATCACTCCGGAGGCGTTGAGAAAGAAGGCGACCGCTACGAAGCCGTGGGTGGGAGTCAGGGCCAACCCGGCCAGCGAGAGCCGCTTCCGGGCCGCTTCCTGCTGGACGCGCCCTTCGAAGGCTTCGGAAAGACCCGTCAGGTAGCGGTCTTTCTCCGATTGAACTTCAGGCGCGATCCTCGGACCATACTCGACCACCGCGAAGATCTGCGGCCCCTTCTTGGGCGCCTTCTGTTCCGGGGACGGGGGGCCGGACGCCCTCGGGGTAGAAGGAGCCGAAAGCGCCGCCGGAACGAGAATGAAGAGAGAGACGAGGAGGAAGAGGCCGAGAGCGGCTCTCATCCGGAACTCTCCTTTCGTCCCGGGCGGAGAAGGGAGACGAGTCGCATGGCGTTTTCCACTGCCGCCCCGTCCGCCGTGTTGTCGAAATAGAGATGCACCGTCCGCCCTTCCCGATGCCAGGTTTGGGCGCGCTCGGCCCAAGACGCAAGCTCGTTTTCGGAATAAGAAGAGCGGTAGGTGGCTTGCGCGCCGTGAAGGCGGACAAAGACCAGATCGGTCGTGACGACGTCCCATCGCGGCCAATCGGCGGCATCGCTCTGGCAAGAGGCGAGTCGGTAACGGCCCAGCAGAGAAGCCACTTCCGAATCGAACCAGGATGGATGGCGGAACTCGAGGACATGGCGCACCGATCGCTTCTGCCTAGCCAGCGACTTCGCAAAGGATTCGAGTCGGCCCAAGTCCTTTCGAAAGGAGCCGGGGAGCTGCCAGAGGAACGCCTTGAGCTTGGAGCCCAGCGGGGAAGCATCCTCGACCTGGAGCCGGAGCGGCTCCTCCGGGTCCAGCAGCCTCTTGACATGCGTGAGGAACCGGTGGCCCTTGACGGCGAACGCGAAATCCGCGGGCGTGGCTTGGGCCCAGTGACGGTAGGTTTCGGCACGGTGGCGCCGGTAGAAGGAGGAGTCGAGTTCGACCGCCGGAAAATGGCGCGAGTAGAGCGCGAGCCACTCCCGTCGGGGGGAGTCGCCGTAAAGGAGGGATCGCCATTCCGGGTAGTTCCAACCGCTCGTGCCGATATAGATGGGGACAAGACGGCCCTTCCCTCCCCGAGCCTTTTCCTCCTCCGGCAGACTTTTTTCCATCGCCGCCATGGCCATCCCCGGGATCGGCCCACCGTCAGGGGACCCGATTAGAAGAGTTCCTGGATGAGCCGGACGGAAAGATCGTACCGCATAAATGGCGTGATCAGGTAGATCCCTCCAAAATGTTCGAGCGCAGCTTCGGCTAGGGAGCGCGCCGCCTCCAGCCCGACCTCGGCGGCCTTCGGTCCTTCGAGATGCCGCAGTCTCTCCCGCAGGTTTTCCGGGATGGAGATCCCGGGAACCTCGTTGTGCAGGAACTCGGCATTGCGGGAGTTGAGCACGGGCATGACCCCGAGGAAGACCGGAATGCCGAGAGGCTTTAGCCGCTCCGCGCTCTTCCGGACCAGCTCCAGGTCGAAAACGGGCTGGGTCATCGTGTACTGCGCTCCGGCCGCGATCTTGGATTCGAGCTTGCGCACCTGGGAGTCGAACTGCACCGAGTTGGGATTGAAGGCGCAGCCGATCACGAACCGAGTCTTTGCCTTGAGATCCCGGCCGGCGGCGGAGACGCCTGCATTGAGCTTGGCCATGAGCTTAATGAGACCCAGGGAGTTGAGGTCGTAGACGGAAGTGGCTCCGGGGTGGTCTCCCGCCTTGGCGGGATCTCCGGTCAAGGCGAGGACGTGGCGGAACCCCAGCACCGACAGTCCCATCAGCTCGGACTGGAGGCCGAGCAGGTTGCGGTCGCGGCAGGCAAGGTGGAGGACCGTCTGGAGCCGGGAGCATCGCTGGGCCGCGACCGCGGCCGCCAAGTTGCTTACGCGCAGGATGGCCAGCGAGTTGTCGGCGAGGGTCAAGGCGTCGACCCCCGCTTTTTCCAGGGCACGGACTCCCTCCAAAAACTTGTCCATCGCGAGCGTTCGCGGAGAATCGAGCTCGACCATCGATACCGCCTTTCGTTTGCACCGGTCCAAAAGGCTCTCTTCCTCGACCTTCGGAGGCTCCTCCTCCCTCGCCGTCTCGACTACAGTGAGTTCCGGGGTCAAGGCCCGCCGAGGCTTGACCAGGCGAGGTCGATGACGCGCGAGGACGGGCGCCATCGCCGCGATGTGGAGAGGACTCGTTCCATAATCTCCTCCGAGCAGATGGACTCCTTCCTCGACAAAACGGCCCACGCTCGCGGCAAAATATTCAGGGCTGGCCGAATAGGTCAGCCTTCCTTCGTAGAATTCGGGCTTTCCCGCATTCGGAAAAACAGAGAGCAGCTCTCCTGGCCGCACCTCGATTTCCTCGAGAAGGTGGAGGGAGGCTAAGATGCCGCAGCTTCCCCCGATGCCGACGAGCGCAGCCCCCGTAGCCCGCAGCGAAGCTAGGGCGGAGGCAAGCGTGTCGCCGTTGGTGAGCCGGCCTTCCTCGAAGACCGCGAGCGAGACCGCTGCAATCGGAGCCCCGGCCTCCCGGGCGACGGAGAGAGCGATCTCCGCTTCGGCGAGTTCGGTAAAGGTCTCCAGGAAGAGGAGATCGGAACCCGCCTCCAGGAGGGCGGTGGCCTGCTCCCGGTAGAGAGAGCGCCGTTCCTCCGGAGAAAGGCTCCCTTCCCAGGGACGGAGCCAGATCGGCCCCACGCTCCCCGCCACATAGCATTCCCCCTCTCCGGCGGCCTCCCGGGCGAGCTCGACCCCCCGCCGGTTGACTTCGACGACCCGCCCCTCGAGGCCGAACCGGCTGAGAGATGCGCGGTTGGCCCCTGTGGTGTTCGTTCGGAGAAGGACAGCTCCCGCCTGGCGGTAATCCGCATGCGCGCGCCGCACCAGTTCGGGACGGCTCAAGTTCGCCTCTTCCAGGCAATACCGACGGGGAAGCCCGAGCGAGTAGAGATAGGTTCCGAGAGCGCCGTCGCCCAGAAGCAGCCTCTTGGAGAGCGATTCTAATAGATTTGCCATGATGGGACCGGGACGCATTATAGAACGGGGATGACGGAGAAAAAAAGCGCGAGCTATTCGACGGGGGAGCCCGCGCTCGATCAGAAGATCGCCGAGCTGCTCGAAGCGGCGGGACTTAGCGGCAAGCAAAGGGAGTATTTCGAGATGGTGGCGACCGCTCTGCGCTTCGGGCGGCAGGCGACCACTCCCGGCGACATCCGGATGATCAACCAGGTCTTCAAGGAGATCCGGTACGCCGATGCGATTTTTCAGCCATACCGGGGCGTCAAGAAGGTGACGATCTTCGGCTCGGCCCGCCTCGCGGCCGAGACCCCTGAATGGCGGACGGCCCGACGGTTCGCCGAGAAGATCGCCAAGGCGGGCTTCATGGTGCTCACCGGAGGGGGGGATGGGATCATGGGGGCGGCCCAGTTGGGAGCCGGCAAGGAGACGAGCTTCGGCTTGAATATCCGTCTCCCGTATGAGCAGCGGCCAAACGAGGTGATCGAAGGCGACCGGAAACTCATCTTCTTTCGCTACTTTTTCACCCGGAAGCTCTACTTCGTCAAAGAGTCCCATGCCATCGCCCTCTTTCCCGGCGGCTTCGGGACGATGGACGAATGTTTCGAGGCGCTGACCCTGATGCAGACGGGCAAGGCTCCCATCGTTCCGATGGTCTTCCTCGATTACCCGGGCGGCTCCTATTGGAGCGCCTTCCGCGACTTCTTGCGCAAGGAGCTGCTCTCCCGCAATCTCATTTCCGAGCAGGATTTTCACCTTTTCACCTTTACCGACGACCTGGAGGAGGCGACCCGGGAGATCGAGCGCTTCTACCACAACTTCCACTCCTACCGCTTCGTGGGGGATCTTCTCGTCCTCCGCCTTCATCGGGAGCCGGACGATTCTACCTTGGCGGCGATCGAACGCGATTTCAGAGACATCCTGGTTCACCCCGGCTCTTTTTTCAAAAGCAGCGCCCTTCCCGCCGAGGCCAACGAGCCGGAGCTCCTCTCGCTGCCTCGTCTCTGCTTTCCCTTCGAACGCCGGTCCTACGGACGTCTGCGGCAGCTGATCAACCGGCTCAATGAGAATTGAATCCCTGGACGCCTCGTCGCTTCCCCCGGTCCCGGCGGACGTCTGGTTTCACGTTTCGGTCTGGGAGCAGAGGCTCCGCGTCCTCCGCGGCAAGGAGCAGATTTGGGAAGCGCCCGTCAGCACCGCCCTCCTCGGCTGCGGGGAGACGCCGGGAAGCCACAAGACCCCGCGCGGATGGCACTTCATCTGCGAGAAGATCGGCGAGGGATCACCGCTCGGCACCGAGTTTCGCGGCAGGCAACCGACAGGGTATCTCTGGACTCCCGACGCCCCCTTTTTCGAGCAGAGCCTGATCCTTACGCGAATTCTCTGGCTCGCGGGATTGGAAGCCCATAACCTAACCACACGCGCGCGATTCATCTACTTCCACGGCACAAACCGGGAGGATGCGATCGGGAAGCCGATGAGCAAGGGCTGCATCTGCTTGCGAAACGAGGAGATGATCCAGCTCTTCGAGCACGCTTCGGTCGGAACCCGGGTCTGGATTGAGGAAGGAGGAAATCCCTCGTGAGCCAGCGCATCGACACGATTCTGCTCGACTGGTCCGGCACGCTCGCCGACGATCTTCCCTTTGTCCATCGGGCGGCCAACCAGGTTCTCACCCTCTACCGAAAGCCGACGATGGACCTGGAGGAGTTCCGGGAACGCTTTTTCCTTCCGCTGCGCGACTTCTACCAGACCATTCTCCCCGAGGTGCCGCTAGCGACCCTCGATCGCTTTTACCACACCGCCTTCCGCTTCTTTCGGCCGCAGATCCCTCTCCTGCCCCACGCGATCGACTTCCTCGAGTTCTGCCGCACGCAGGGCTTGCGGATGATTCTCTTGAGCACGATTCAAAAGGGTCATTTCCTAGATCAGGCAAGACGCCATGGCATTCTCGACTACTTTGCCGAGATCCACACGGAGGTCGCCGACAAGCGCGTAACCCTCTGCCAGATGCGGGAAGAGGGGCGGTTGGAGGCGCGCCAGACGGTCTTTTTGGGCGACATGGTCCATGACATCGAGGCGGCTCATGCGGCAGATATTCTATCCGGCGCCCTGCTGACCGGCTACGACACCCGGGCGAAGCTGGAAGCGGCCCGCCCGAGCTTCCTCTTTGCCGATCTCGCCGAGGCGCGCATCTTCCTGGAGAAGAACGAGAAGCCGGAGGAAGGCTGATCCGCCTTTCCCCTCGCGGGGTTGGGAGCGTCTTTTCCCGTCGGCCCGTTCCCCTTCACCTCCCCCCTCTGCCGCCCCTTCCGGCAGCCGAAGACCGGGCTGCCGGCAAGGGAACGTTTAGCGACGCCTGGACGGAAAACGTAGGGGAGAAATTCTTGAAGCCGGAGGAAAAAGGCTCTCCCCGGCGCGAGGCTTCCTCTTCCTCTTTCCTTGGACGCCCGCGGGAAGGGTCCCCTTCCCCTCTTTCCGGCTCCTTCGGGCGATTGCCGCCTAGAGAAAGTTCCAGCGCCAGCCGCACTCCATAATCGCGGGACGGCTTCGCAAGAGGCGCCGTCCCTTCCGTCCTTCGGGCCGATTCTTTCTTGCCGGCCCGTCGGAGGGTCTCCTGCGCTTGGGCGGTCGCCCTCCGACCCGCCTCTCGGGTCCGGCGCACCGCTTCTTCGTCCAGCGAATCTTTCGCAGCCGGAGGAGAGGCTTTCTCGTCCTGCTCCGAAACCGGCTTGGACTCTCGACCCGGCGGCTTCGCATCTTCCGGAGGCTCGCTTCCCTCCTCCTTTTCCTTTCCGCTTTTCGCCCTCCGGGGTCCCGGCTTGGGGATTTCCCGGCCCGGAAGGAACTGCCGGGCCCAGGATAGGCTCGAACGCGCAACGCTCAGAAGATTGCCCGCCGCCCGAAAGAGATCGGTCATGCTCAGCGAGGATTCGAACGGATCAAGGTTTCGCTGGTAAAAGACGCGCATCTGGGGATCGAGCGCGCAGGGCATATGTGGCATCGAGGCGCCGTGGCTTACGGTCAGATTCACATGAAGAGAGGACATCGGTGATTCTCCTTAGTAAAATTTGCCGGTTCGTTTCCTCTCCTGTGAGTCGATCCACGCAGGAGCGCCACCCCGATGGATCTCCCGTGATAGAAGCCGCCGATCGCGGCCAGACTGCCGCTTTCCCCTTTGACAGCGCTGCTTCGATTCGGCAAAAGCAGTCAAGGTGCCGACGATCGTTTCTTCTCCTCTCGACTGGGATCGCCTCGAAAAGGAAGCACTGGAGGTTCTCCAGGCTTACGTTCGGATTCCCTCCGTCAACCCGCCGGCCGACACGAGCCAGACGGCCGAATTTCTCCGGAAGATTCTCGAAGCGGACGGTCTCTCCCCTCGGCTCTATCGCAGCGGCCCAGCGGGAGAGCGCAACCTCCTCGCCCGCCTCCCCGGAAGGGAGCCTTCGCGAAAACCGCTGCTGCTGCTCAACCACATGGATGTCGTGCCGGCGGATGCTTCCCGCTGGAAGGTTCCGCCGTTCTCTGGCCTAGTCCAAGACGGTTTCCTCTGGGGACGGGGGACTCTCGACATGAAGGGATTGGGCATTCAGCAGCTCATGGCCTTTTTGGCGCTCAAGCGGGCGGGAATCCTCCCGCCGCGGCCGATCCTCTTCCTGGCGACGGCCGACGAGGAGAGCGGAGGCCGCCACGGCATCCGCTGGATGATCGAAAATCATTGGGAGGAGATCGACTCCGAATATGTGCTCGATGAGTCGGGCTTCGGCACCCGTGACCTCTTTGCTTCTCCCAAGCTCGTCTTCACGGTGCAGGTGGGAGACAAGCAGCCGGTCTGGGTCCGGCTGCGCGCCACCGGCCGGCCGGGTCATGGCTCGATCCCGACCAAGGAGGATGCTCCGGCGGTTCTCTTGCGCGCCCTGAATCGGATTCTCGAGCGAAAGGAGGCCGACCGGCCTCCTGCGGTCGTGGAAGAAATGGTCGCGCGGGTCGGGGCGCCACTCGCCCCCCACCCGTTCACCGAATCGATCCAGCGCAACTCGGTCGCCTTAACCAGCCTTGCGGCGGGCGTCGGCAGCCCCCCCAAGATCAACGTGATCCCCTCCGTCGCCGAGGCGACCCTCGACTGCCGGCTCCTGCCCGGAGTCGATCCCACGCAGTTTCTCTCCTCGATCCGAGCGCTGGTGGCCGACCAGCCGGTTTCGGTCGAGCTGGCAAACGAGATCGCCGATCCGGCTCCTCCGAGCCGATGGGACACCCCCCTCTTCGCCGCGATCGAGCGGACGGTCGCAGCCCACTATCCCGATGCCGTGGTGAGCCCCCTCCTCAGCTCGGGCTTCACCGACTCGCGCTACCTGCGCCAAAAGGGGGCCGTGGCCTACGGGTTCATGCCGATGATCCTCGATCCCGAAACCGCCTGGAGCGCCCACTCCGATTCCGAGCGGATCCCGGTGGCCGAGTTCCAGCGGGGCATCCGAGTGCTCTTCGACCTTTTGCAGGAGGAGTTTTAGCCGGTTGTCCGGACCGACGGCTCTCTTGGGGAATCGCCTCTTTGCTTCCTTTTCTTCCCGTCTGCTGACCATATCTTTCCATGAACATCACTCTTCTTCACCATGTCGCCCTTCCGGTCACCGACCTCGAACGATCGAAAGTCTTCTACCGCGAGATCCTGGGACTTCAAGAAGTGCCTCGAGCACCCTTTCCCTTCCCGGGGGCCTGGTTTGCCCTTCCGGACGGCCAACGCGTCCATCTGATCGTCTCCCCCGGCCAGACCATGCGCACCGGCAAGGGGATCGATTCCAGGGATGGCCACCTCGCCCTGCGGGTCGCCAGCTTCCGACAGGCACTCGAGGAGCTTCGCAAGAAAGGCTATGCTCCCGAGGCGGCTGACGAGTTTCGCCGAGTGAAGGTCGATCCCCATTCGGTCGCGGGATTTCCCCAGCTCTACCTGCTCGATCCGGACCGAAACTTGATCGAAATCAACGCCGAAACGCTGGATCTGTAGCGGCGGGCTCGGAGCTTGGCGATCCTCTTGGGCTTGAGATCGGACGGAAAAGCGACAAACTTCGGGAGCCGATGCGGCAGATCCTCTTCCTCTTCTGCTCGCTCGGACTCCTCGGCTGCCGCCCCTCCTCTCCTCCTGCGGGTGACTATGCCGGCCGCTGGCTAGAGCCAGACGGGTCTACGGTCGAGATGAAGCTGGTCCTCAGTTCCGACGGGAAGGCGACCATGCAGCGGACGATCCGCTGGCCCGACGGCCACACGGAAGCCGATTCCTGGGAATCGGAATATCGTGTTACGCAAGACCGGCTCCTAATCGGCTCCGAAGGGAAGGTTTACGCCCTCTTTCGCCGCCAAGGGGACTCCCTTCTCGATCCGAGCCACCCGATCCAGGGAAAGCCGATCCGTCTGCGGAAGACGACCAGGGCTCGCTAGCGACGACTTCTTCCCTCAAAAAGGCCGAAAGCCTCGGCAAAGGACAAGGGTTGTTCGCGATGCCCCAAGCCGGCTTCTCTTTCTTTCTCTGGGGAAAGCGAATCGCGGCGTAGGCGCCGATCGACGGAGAAGATTCGAGGTATTTCCCCTTGTACAAGAAATGGCCCGGAGACCTCGCCGAACGCTTCAACTCGATGATGGCATCCGCACCATGCTTTTTGGCGACCGCGACCGCCCGGGTCCGAGCGCTGCCGAAGAACCCGGTTCGCGCTTGGATATATCCCAAAATCAGGTAAGGCCGGCTCGGGGGGCTCTGGTAGGCCATCATCCCATCGACCTCTCGCCCGACCTCGCTTCCTAAAGGGCCGAATTCGACCTTTTCCGCCGGGATCCAGCGGCTCATCCAGAAAATGGCATCGGCTCTCGACGGGAGAAAAGCAGACAAGACGCAGAGCGCGAGCAAGAGCCTTTTCATGCGCCGGAACGTCCATTTACGGTCGCGCCGTGTCAATCCCGTTCTCCCAAGAGCGGCCGGAAAGCGGCAGCGCGCTTCGTTTCTCGATTGCCGCTTCCAAAAAAAGCCTAAAAGATAGTCGTTGTGATGACCTCCCTCCTCCGCCTGCCTCGCTTGGCTTTAGAAATCTTCCTTCTGCTCTCCCTCTGGGGGACCGCTCCCCTCCGGGGGGAAGAGGCTCCCGTCGAAATCGCCCCCAACGATCCCTGGACGAAGGGAGAGATCCTCCTGCCCAAGGAGCTTCTATCCTGGCAAAAGGCGGGGGACCGGTCCTACGTCGTCTACCAGGTGGGCTTTCCTTTTCTTTACAAGGCGGGACACGTCCCTGGCTCGATTCACGTCGGCTCCGGGAAGGACCCCGAAGGCATCGAAGCGTTGAAGAAGGCTCTCTCCACGCAGCCGAAGGACAAGAAGATCGTCCTCTACTGCGGCTGCTGTCCCTGGGATGTCTGCCCCAACATCCGGCCCGCGTTCAAGACACTCAAGGAGTTGGGCTTTCCCAACGGGAAGGTTCTCTATCTGCCCGAGGATTTTGCCAAGGATTGGAGTCGGAAGGGCTATCCCACCGAGAGAGGCGGTTGAAACCGCTCTCCCGGGAAGCCGTGTCGGGAGCTACTTGAAAGGAGCCAATCCACGGCGGCCGGAGTCGAGAGCGAAAGCGTCTCCTCCCCCAGGGAACGGAAGGAAGCCGACCCCGTGGAGCTTGGATACAGGTGCGGAGAAGGGTGTGATGAGCGAAACGGCCGACGCTCCTCGCGTATCGTTATGACCATGAACCACTTCTGTGTATGTTTATGCATGCCGTGTTCCTATTTTTCTCGCACAATCAGCAACCCATCAAGGTGTTGCCTTTCTAGGTAACTTCTAATGGCCTGGCGTGTTTCCAGGCCTTCCTCCAGACAGCCCATTACATAATCTGGGACATCCGTTACGCGTGGCGGGATAGCATTATCATTTATCACAAATTTGTTCGATGTATATATCGTATAGTATTGTATAGTCCCTTCGCTTGATGGTCGATCATATGTGTCGTTACGCAAAGCTTCTGCCGCTCTACAAACGCGTTGTGGCAGACTTTCCTTAGAAGAACAAATGCAGTCACAAACTAGGCAGATGAGCGGGCATGCTAATGGCCCAATAGTAGCCAAATCGTCCCTGCCTTCGTCGAGACAGGCCCTCACACGATGTGCGTCGGCTATGCTGCAGCCAAACAGTTCTGGAAACACCAGACGAAAGGAGGCGCAGTTCCACTGAGGCAGCTTATGATTGTCGGACCAGAAATTGTAGAAGCAATAGGCTGGATACAGTGAAGGCATAGCAGACTCCGCCTTGTCGATCAGTAAGTCTACCTGTCTCCTGACACCGGAGTGACCAATCGTATCCTTGAGGCCTACATATCGTAAGCTATCTGGGCGAAGCTTTTTTGCTTGAACCCGCATACCGAATCCCAGAGCGTCTCGGACAAACCACCACTCCCAATCTGCACCTGTGGTTCCCTCTAGCGGCTTGGACACTTTTGCCAGTTTAATTTGCCCTACAGCGTTGCGTGCAAGTGTGAGAAGCAGATGATCGGTGATTCCCTCCTCACCCATATACAAACCAAGATTATATGAGTCACGCAGATTCTCCCAAACGTTTCGTGAGACCTGCTCAAACAACCTGTATAATGTTGCGTTTTGCCCCATACACCGATTCATCTCCGTACCGCCAGTTGCATCGGGTCAAGAAGACGGCCCTCTTCCCTTGTTTTCGCACATAAGACAAAGCGCCTCTTTGGCTTTTGCAGAGTGAAGCCACGCTCAGGGGTGGGGTCATGGTAAAAACGTCGCTATATCGTATATTGGGTTTTAAGGTCTTTTCGTCCATCTGCCAAGGTTGCATGAGCGCCGAAGATCTGGCAGTTGCTTGTTCTTAGTTAACGATCTCGAAAAAAGGCCCTTTCAGTTCCTTCGTCTGCTCGTCAGAAAACGATGTGGCACGCTCACGCGGAGGTTCGCTCCGCAAGCGATCGTGGGTCAGGCGTCCCATAAGCCCTCTTCCACTCTTTCGCCGAATAGTGACTCCCCTGGAGATCTGGTGGGACTCTGGCTGTCCTTTGCGCTATATGCAAAGACTCCCATATTTGCGTTACTCGCGCTTTCGCGATTGCGAAGAAGGTTGGCTACGATAGCTTAATGCGCTATTTATAGTCGCAACCGTTCCATTGTGAAACTCTTTGTTAAGGCTAAAAGAAGCTTCCGCATCTAGCCGTTGGGAGGTTTAGCCTCTAGGGCCCGCAGTCCCGACGCTGTGGTCTTCGCGAGACCCTGGGAAACTAACAAGAAAGAGGGATCTTCATTGATAGCCAGGCTTCGACAGGATTTTTTAGCGCGCTTTTCTGTTGGACATGTTTAACCCAAGCGGCTGACAACACAGGGCCGGCTAGTTGGTCATCCTACGGCGGGAGGTATGCCTGGGCTGCCTTTTGGAAGGAAGCGAGCTCGGCCTCTCGCCAGGTGGGGCTGCGGCCGAGTTCACGGGCGAGAAGATCGGCGACGCGGGGAGCCGCCTCGATGGCCGCCCGGGCATCGAGAAAGAGCGTGCGTGTCCGGCGGGCGAGAAGGTCTTCTAGGCAGAGCGCCCTCTCCTCTCGGATCCCCCAGAGGATTTCGGCAAAGGTATAGGGTAGCGCGGGATGGAGCGGCTCCGATGCGCCCGGCTCTTCGGCGGCAAGCCGATCAATGGCCTTCCGCTCGCTTCCGTAGACCGAGCGGGAGCTGTCGCTCTCTTCCCCCTGAGCCCCGTGAAGGGGGAGCGTGCTGCTCTTCGAGGGACGGTGGGGAAGCCCGTGGAGCCGCTCGGCAAAATCGATGCACTCCTCCCCCATCCGGCGATAGGTCGTCCACTTCCCTCCAGCAAGGGTGATGAGACCGGAAGGGGAAGAAAAGATCGAATGCTCGCGGCTCAAATGCGATCGGCTCTTCTCGCCCGACTGCGTCAGCAGGGGACGCAGACCCGAGAAGGACGCGAGCGCTTCGAAAGAAGCGGAGAGGTAGCGGGAAGACTCGGAACGGAGCAGGGCCGCTTCCTCAGGGGAGATTCTCGGGGTCTCTTCCGGCCCCTCGACCGGAATCTCGGTCGTACCCAGGAGAACACGGTCCATCCAGGGGATCAGAAAGAGGACCCTGCCGTCAGAGGTCTTCGGGATGAGGAGGGCGTCTCGGCCCGGCAGGAACGACTTGGGGAGGACGAGATGGCTGCCCCGGCTCAAGGCGAGCTTCGGGGCTGTCCCAGGTTCGTCCAAGCTGCGAATTTGGTCCGAAAAGATACCGGCCGCGTTGACGACGATCCGGGCAGAGATCGGGAACTCGCGGCCCGAGAGGCGATCGAGAAGAATCCCGCCGGCAATCCGGCCGGAGCGCTTTTGAAAGGCGAGAAGCTCGACCCCGTTGAGGGCCACACCCCCGACATCCTCTATGGTGCGGAAGAGAGAGATCGCCAGCCGGGCATCGTCGAACTCGGCATCCCAATAGAGGACCCCTCCCCGCAGTCCGTCGGTCCGGAGTGGGGGCAGCCGCTCGATCGTCTCTTGGCGATTGAGCAATCCTACCCTACCCAGCCGATGCGGTCCCGAAAGGCCTTCATAGAGCCGTAGGCCAAAGAAGACCCAGGGAATTTCCCAGTTCCGGTAGAGCGGAACGACAAAGGAGAGCGGCTGGACCAGGTGGGGCGCGTTCCGGAGAAGAAGCCATCGCTCCCGAAGGGCCTCACGCACTAGGTGGATCTGCCCCTGCCGCAGATAGCGCACCCCCCCGTGAATCAGCTTGCTCGACCGGCTTGAGGTCCCCTTGCCGAAGTCGAACTTCTCGACCAGGAGAGTCCGGTAGCCGCGGCTGGCCGCCTCCAAGGCGGCGCCCAGGCCGCTCGCCCCGCCACCGATCACCAGAAAATCCCACTGGAGGGAGGGGTCCCTCGCAAGGGCGAGTCCGGTCTCCCGCGTCATGAGAGGATCAGGCCGGGTTCTTCCCGTTTCCACCCTCGGGCTCGGTCGACGGCCCTTCTCCACTCTTCCCGCTTCCGCTCCCGCTTGCGGCTGGTTGCCTCGGGCACGAAGGTGCGGTCGGCTTCTCCAAAGGTCATCCATTCTTCCGGAGAGGAGAAGAACCCCGCCTCCTGTCCGGCGAGAAGGCCCGCCCCGAGAGCGGTCGCCTCCCGACAACGGGAGCGGGCGACCGGGAAGCCGAGCAGATCGGCTTGGATCTGGAGGAGCAGATCGTTTCGAGCGGCTCCTCCATCCGCCTTCATCTCGCCAATCTTCCTTCCGGTCGCCCGGCCCATCGCCTCGATCCCATCGCACACCTGATGGGCGATCCCTTCGAGGGCGGCCCGAGCGACCTGGGCGCGGCTGGTCTTCCGCGTGATCCCGATCAGGAGCCCTTCGGCCGAAGGATCCCACCAGGGGCATCCCAGCCCCGTGAGAGCCGGCACGAAGACGAGTCCTTCGGTGTCGTCGGCCTCGCGGGCCAGGGCTTCGATCTGATCGATCCCGGGCGCGATCCCCAAGCCCTCGACGAGCCACAGGGCGGCGGCTCCGGCCGCGAAGATGCTCCCTTCAAGAACGTAGGTCTGCTCTTTGCCCCGGCTCCATCCGAATGAGACGAGCAGACCCTCTTCGGGAGGGAGAGGATCTTCCCCTAAGTTCATGAGCGAGAAGGCGCCGGTCCCATAGGTCGTCTTGAGGCTCCCCGGCTCCCAGCAGAGTTGACCGTAGAGGGATGCCTGTTGGTCTCCGAGGATCGCCAGGATCGGGATCCCTTCCCAGAAACCCGCGCCCCTCCCGAAGAGGCCCCCCGAAGACCGCACTTCGGGGAGGATCGAGGGAGGGATCCGGAAAAGAGCAAGGAGCTCCGGCTCCCACTGGTGCTCGTAGATGTTGTAGAAGAGGGTCCGCGCCGCATTGGATTCTTCGGTGGCGTGAACTTTCCCCCCGGAAAGCTTGGCCAAGAGCCAACTATCGACCGTGCCGAAGCAGATGCGGCCGAGATCGCCGGAAAGCGCGGGAAGATTCTCTCTAAGCCAGAGGAACTTCGGCCCGGAAAAATAGGAGTTCAGGCGGAGTCCCGTCCTTTCTCGGATGGTCTTTCCCCAACCTTGGGCACGCAGCCGCTCGCAGAGGGCGGAAGCACGGCGGTCCTGCCAAACCAGCGCGTTCCCTAAGGGCGCCAGGCTCTGCCGGTCCCAGAGGAGGAGTGTCTCTCTCTGGTTCGCGATGCCGATCGCGGCGATCTGCCGCGGCTTCACGCGGGCTCGCTCCAGGGCCTCCCGCGCCGCCCAATCTTGGCTCGCCCATAGCTCTTCGGGATCCTGCTCCACCCGGTCGGGCTTCGGGGTACGAGTCGAAAGGGGCCGCTGCGCCTCGGCGACGATTCGACCCCTCCGATCGAGAAGCAGGGCGCGGGAACTCGTCGTCCCTTGATCAAGAGCGAGGATATACTCCACGGCCTTTTCTCTCCAGCGGGTCCGGCCGCTAAAGCGCGACGACTAGTTTCCCCAGGGACTTCCCTTGAAAAAGATCTTGGAGGGCGGCGGGGGCGTTTTCGAGTCCCTCGACGATTGTCTCTTCGTAGCGAAGCTTTCCCTCGGAAGCCCACCCCTCGAGCCGCCGAAGGGCTTCGGGCCAGCGGTCGAGCCGATCGCCGACGATGAAACCCTCGAGCCGGACTCTTCGGGAGAGGAGGAGGTCCCAGCCCTTGGGTATGGGGGTTTCCGGGTTGTCGTAGGTGGAGATGTGACCGCAGAGAACGATTCTTGCGAAAGGATTGAGCAGGGGCAGAACCGCTTCGAGGACGGCTCCCCCGACATTGTCGAAGTAGACATCGACTCCTTCGGGAGCGCTCTCCCGCAGGTCGTCCGGCAATCGGCCTCCCTTGTAGTCGGCCGCCGCGGCAAACCCGAGATCTTCCACAACATGACGGCACTTGGCGGGCCCTCCGGCGACCCCGACGACCCGGCAGCCATGCATCCGGGCGAGCTGCCCGGCCACGCTGCCGACCGCTCCCGCAGCCGAGGAGACGACCACCGTCTCCCCCGCCTTGGGGCGGCCGATGTCGAAGATGCCGCGGTAGGCCGTTACCCCCGGCATGCCGGCCACTCCCAGGTAGGCGGGCAAGGGGAGTCCGCGCAGGCCGACCTTTCGGGCTTCCCCTCCACGGCAGATGCCGAAGAGCTGCCAACCCAAGTAGGACACCACCCTGTCGCCTGGAGAGAATTGAGGGACCCGAGAGGAAAGGACTTCTCCGGCCGCCCAGCTTGTCATCGGCCGTCCGAGCGGGACGGGTTGGGTGAAGGTCA
>JBFXFN010000037.1:0-13085 GCA_050179015.1 Methylacidiphilaceae bacterium
TTCTTTTCGCACGGATGGCGTCGCGGACGGACTCGATCATCGGTAAGGATAGCTCTTCTGGTCTGCGTCGGATCGGCAAAGCGGGACCGGGAATCGGAAGCCGGACGCGCCAGCCGGCGAGAATCTCCTCCGCCTGGTCGTGGGTCGTTTCTTCGATCCACGGAAAGGCTCGCCCGCGGCGGAAGGAGAACGAGAGCGAGACGGCGGCGGAGAGATCGAGCATCTCTTCGGAGGGGATCTGGAGGAGGGTGAGGCCCGGCGAACCTTTTTCGGGCAAGGTCCGATTGGCGGGCGAAGCCGACTCTTCCCCTTCGAAGACCAAGCCAAAGGCCTCGAGCGTGCGGCCGGCCGCCTTCGTCCTATCCACAGCTCCTTCCAGGAGGGGAAGAAGAGCCCCGTCGCCGATCTCGCGGATCTGAGACTGTAAGAAAAGGAATGAGTTTCTTTCCGGCAGCGTGCTCCGTGCGCAAAAGAGATTCCAGGGAGGGATCTCCTGTCGTTGCCAGGGGGAATCCGCAGGCGGTTCCAGGGGCAGCAAAGCCCATTCGATGACCCAGCGAAAGGGAAGATTCGGGAGAAACATCTCCCACTGCAGCTTTGCATCGAGGAGCCATCGGATGCGGATCGAAGACGGTCCTTGTCGGGCGGAATGCTCCTGATCCCAACGAATAGCATGCGAGAGGAGAAGCTCGCG
This sequence comes from Methylacidiphilaceae bacterium, assembly GCA_050179015.1. Taxonomy (GTDB): domain Bacteria; phylum Verrucomicrobiota; class Verrucomicrobiia; order Methylacidiphilales; family Methylacidiphilaceae; genus Methylacidimicrobium. Next base: position 695 of record JBFXFN010000037.1, read on the forward strand.
GGGCGGCAGGGAGGTCTGCCGCCCGTAGATGCTTTCGAGCCACTCCGGGCGAAGTTCGGCCCTTCGCCGTTCGAATCGAGCCAGCCGTTCTTCCAAAAGACTCATCGCTTCCGGCCTCTCGATCTCGCGGAGGGCGAGAGGGGTAGAGAGAAGGCTTCGCTGCTTGTCGGACCAGTGAGGGAGAACCGAGGCGTTCCAATGCGGGAAATAGGCGCCCAACAGCAGGAACGCCGGAGGACCTTCGTTCAGGATCTCGAGAAGGTGTGCGGCGGACGCGGCCAAAGCCGGTTCGGCTCCCCAAGCATCCGCATTGTCGAAAGCGAGCAGGAACGGCTTGGAAAGGCTGCTCAGTCGGATAAGGTCTTCGACTCGCCTTCGGCAGAGCCCCTCGTCATCCTCGTGAGGCCCCGCCGCCTGCGTTTGAGGTGGCACCGCGAGGTTCGCCCGAATCGCCTCGGTCCAATCGACAGGCTCACCGAAAATCCAGTGGCGGCACGCCCTCTGGACGATGCGATCCTCCGTGCGAACGGCTAAGCCGTGAACCGCCCAAAGCCAGTTATGCAGAGGCTCTCCCCAGCGTCCAAGCTCTGCAAGCAGCTCCTCGGCCGCCGGCACGACCCTGGCAAAGTCTTGGCGGAGCCACTGAGCCCACTCCGGGACCAGTCCTTCGAGCAGGACCTTGGAGGGATGGCGGCGCAAGAAGCGAACGGCCGATCGCAGGCGGGTGTCGCGGATACGCCCTTGATTCACGAGCCGGAAGGCGAGGGATCCCAGAATGTCGTTGGCGAACACCTGGATTCGGCTCGGTTCCTCGGGCCATGGACGCAGCGCGCGGGGGCGATCGGGCAGGACTAGCTCCTCTCTAAAAACCTCGAGAAGCGACTTCCAGGGTGCCCGAGGGTTGCGAAAGGGACGAACATAGATCGGCAGCGCCTTTCCTTCCATGAGTTGGAAAAGGGTCCCGATCAGCGTGGTCGTTCCTCCGCCCGAGGAGTTAGAACCGACAAGGAGAATTGGTTCTTGCTTCCTCCACTCTCGACCGGGCGGCCACGAGCCGGCCGGTTTCGGGAAGCGGCGCTCGAACTCTGTCGAAACCCGCCGGAGGGCTTCAGAGAAAAGAGGCCGCCATGCGGGTTCGGTCTTGCGCGGATCGACAAGGAACGCCGGCCAGAACGGGTTAACCTGCATTTCTCAGAAGCTTCCTTCTACGGCCGGCTGAATTCAGCGCCAGCGAAGAGTCCCCGCGTGCAACAAGAAGCGGCTACTAGCGCTCGTCGATTTTCGGGAACGGTCGAGGTGCAGGGCCGATATAGGTGGCAAGCGGCCGAATGAGGCGGTTGTTTGCGCGCTGCTCGAGAATGTGGGCCGCCCACCCCGATGTCCGGGAAATGACGAAGAGCGGGGTGAAGAAAAATGTGGGAATGCCGAGGAAGTGATAGGCCACGGCACTGTAGAAGTCGACATTGGGATAGAGTCCCTTCTCCGAGAGGAGGAGACTTTCGATTCGCTCCGCGACCGAAAAAAGCCTACGGTCCCCCGCTTCTTCGGCGAGCTGCTTGGCCAAAGCTTTTATGATCGGGGCGCGGGGATCTCCTTCCTTATACACCCGGTGGCCGAACCCCATGACTTTCTCTCTTTTCTCGAGCATCTTCCTGATGACCGTTTCCGCCTCATCCGGAGTGGAGAACTGTTCTAAAAGCTTCATTGCCGCTTCGTCGGCCCCGCCATGCAGCGGTCCGCGCAAGGCCCCGATTCCCCCGGTGATGCCCGAATAGAAATCCGAAAGAGTGGAAACGATGACGCGGCAGGTAAAGGTCGATGCATTGAACTCGTGCTCAGCATGAAGGATAAGCGCTGCGTCGAGCGCGCGCGCATGTAGGGCCGAGGGCGCTTCTCCGTGCAACAGGTAGAGAAACTGATCGGCGACCGTAGGATGTGCTTCGGCCCGCGTATCGATACGTTTCCCGTTGCGATGAAAGTGGTACCAGTAGAGGAGCATGGACGGAAAGCAGGCACAGAGCCGATTGGCGATGGCATGCGCGTCTCGATCTTCCCCTTCCGGCTCCATGGTCCCTAAGGCCGAGCAGCCTGTGCGCAGGACATCCACGGGATTTGCCGTGGGAGGGATCTGCTCCAGCACGACTTTGAGCGGCGGCGGCAGATCTCTTAGGGAGATCAGCAGAGTTCGGTATCCGTTCAGCTCCGTTCGAGCCGGCAGGTTTCCGTAGAGCAAGAGGTAAACCACTTCTTCAAATGAAGCCCATGCGGCCAAATCACGAATGGAGTAACCTCGATAGGTGAGGTCGAGCCCTTCCTTGCCGACCGTACTCAATGCGGTTTCTCCCGCCGTGATGCCTTCCAAGCCGCTCGCGTTCTTTTGTTCGGTCACCGTTTGCCCCATTCGATTCTCTAGGCGGTATTCGGCCTAACGCCGCTTGCTGTTGCGATCGCGCCTCCGCATCCTACCTACCAAGACCCGTTGCGACGGGCAAGGCTCTAGCGGCCATTTCTCCCAAGCTAGTGAGAAATGCGGGCTATACGGAGGGTCCTGGGAACTGCGATCGGCAGAGTGGGATTGTCAAAGACGGAGCTCGTCGGTTATCCTGAACTTCGTTTCATGCCGTCTATGGATCTTTCTCGACGCGTTTTTTTGCAGAAGCTCGGGCTCTGGAGTGCCAGCTTCGCCGTCCCGACGCTGAGCTGGGCCGCGCAGGCGGTGCAGAGCGTCAGCAAATCCGGAGCGGAGGCGATCCGGCGCGCGACCCCCGTAGGCGCGCAAGGAGAGAGCGGGGTTCGCTTCGTACACCATGGCCCGGGATTAGGCCGAAGGATCGCGGTCACCTTTGACGATGGGCCGACGCCTGGGGTGACGGAAAAGGTTCTGGCCGCTCTTCGAGAGCGGCATCTCTCGGCAACCTTCTTTATGATTGGCCAGCGCGTCGCGGCAGCGCCATCTTTGGCGCGGCGCGTTCGGGAAGAAGGGCATGAGATCGGGAACCACTCGTACACGCATCCGCAACTCGGAAGGTTGCCCGTCCAACAGGTCCTAGCGCAGCTCCAGAGAACGCAGGCAGCGATCGAGCAGGCCACCGGATTCCGCCCTTGCTGGATGAGACCTCCCTACGGCTCTTTCCATCCGGCCCAGGCTCCGATCGCCGCCCAAGAGGGGTTGGGCGTAGTCCTGTGGAGCGTCGACACGCGCGACTGGGCGCGGCCGGGCACAGAGCGTATTTTGGGAACGGTTTTGACCCAGAGCCATCCAGGGTCGATTGTGCTGATGCACGATCTACATCTGCAGACCGCCGAGGTAGTCGACCGGGTTTTGGACGGTCTTTTGGAGCGAGGATTTGAATTTACGACGATCTCCGGGTTCCTGGGCTGCCCTCGGAGCGCGTAGCACATCGAGACACCGTTGACTTTCGCAATTTTCGCGAGAGAATGCGGCCTTCGCTTCCACGCGGGAAAAGAGAGAGGGCTGGGTAGCTCAGTCGGTAGAGCAGCGGACTGAAAATCCGCGTGTCGTCGGTTCGATTCCGACCCCAGCCACCAGAGCTTGTTCGACGACTTCATCCACATTGTTGAACTGCGCGGGTAGGCCAGTTCCGACGGCAGATCATTGCCCTTCAACAAAAGGACGTTCCGGCAAGCCTATTCAATGTTCAATAATGAACCGATGGGCGGGCCGATCAGCCCGGCCTTGACCGGCCTCCGGTCAAAAAAGCGGCACGGGAGGGGAAATGGGAGAAGGGGGCGGACTCTCCGGTAGGAGAAGGGTGAGCAGACGGTGGAAGGTCACAAAGGCCATCAAAAAAAGATATCCGATAACGATGATCAGAATAAGACCCATGGTCATGTCCCGCCGGTGGTGGGCGTGAACCGAATCGTGAGCGCCGTCGGGTTCTGGGTTTCGCAATCCGTGAGGCTTCATAAGCCACTAGCGAAATAGTCTCTGATTCCGAGCGAAAAAGCAAATCCATTTATCGTCGCACAGGCGCACGCCTTCGGAGGTTCCGATCGAAAAGAGCGGCTATCCCGTGTTTCGCAACCCGGCGCTGATCCCGTTAACCGTCAGTTCGATCACTCGCCGCAGCGAGCGCGCCTCTTCATCTTGTCCCGCGCCAAGCGAGCGGAGGCGACGGATCATTTCGACCTGGATATAATTGAGCGGGTCGACGTAGGGATTCCGAAGTCGGATGGAACGTTGCAGAATTGGCTCGCGGTCGAGCAGGGCTTCGATCCGGCAGATGGCGAGCACCGAAGAGACCGAACGGTCGTATTCGCTGCGGATCTTCGAAAAGATTCGCCCGCGAATCTCAGGGTCGGACACGAGCTCCGCGTAACGCGCGGCAATGCTCATATCGGTCTTGGCGAGGGATTGCTGGGCATTGTCTAGGGTCGTGCGGAAAAAAGGCCACTCCTCGTACATCTCCCGGAGTAGACCGAGCGCCTCGGGAGATCTCTTGCAAAACGAGGAGAGGGCACCCATGCCATACCACGCGGGCAGGAGGAAGCGGCTCTGAGTCCAGGAGAAGACCCAGGGGATGGCCCGGAGTTCCTCCAGGGTGTCGATGCGCGAACGAGCAGCCGGTCGAGATCCCAGGTTGAGCTGCCGCAGTTCGTCGATTGGAGTCGCTTCCCGCCAAAATTGTAGAAAGGCGGGATCGTCGCGTACGAGCTCGTGATAGAGCCCAACGCTATGTGCCGCGATCTCGTCCATGGCGTCGATCCACCGAGCGGGAACGAGCGACGGAGCCCTAGAGGCATGGATGCCGATCAGGGCCCCATAGGAGATCTGCTGGAGGATGCGAAAGGCCAGATCCGGATCGTGGTAACGCGTGGAGAGCACCTCGCCTTGTTCGGTGATGCGGATCTTACCGTCGACAAGTCCGCAGGGCTGCGCAAGGATGGCCTGCGCCGCGGGTCCGCCTCCTCGGGCGATCGTGCCTCCGCGACCGTGAAAGAGCACGGGGGTCACTCCATTTCGGCGGCAAACTTCCACGATCGGGCCTTGGGCCTTGTAGAGCCCCCAGCTTGCGGCGAGATATCCGCAATCCTTGTTGCTATCGGAATAGCCCAGCATCACAACCTGTTCGTCTCCCTGGCGTTTCAGGTGCAGCCGGTAGGCCGGATGGGCTAAAAGGTTCCGGAGGATCGCGGGTGCCGCAGCAAGATCGTCCAGGGTTTCCACCAAGGGTGCGATCGCGAGATCAACCTGCGCGAGATGGCAGAGGAGGAGCACTTCGAGAACATCGGATGGTTCCCGGGTCATGCTGATGACGTAGGTTCCCACGCACTCTTTCCCGTAGAGCCTCTGCGCCCGTGAGACGGTCAGAAGAGAGCCCAAAGCGTCGCGGCCCGTCCGGCTGCAGCGGTCCCAGATCTCGAGCAGGTTGGCGGGAGGAGGTTCTTGAAGAAGCGAAGAGAGAAGGGCTTCCTTTTGCGCTTCGTTCAACCGGGAGTAGCTCTCCAGTCGGCCAACGAGAGGCAAGATCTCGTCGAGCGCCTCTTCGTGAGCATGGGAATGTTGACGGATGTCAAGGGCCGCCGTGTGGAGACCGAAGGTTGTGAGTTGCCGCTGAAGTCGCAGCAGATCCCCGTCGGCCAGAAAAGGAGCGCGGCCTTTTCGGAGCGTCGCGGCGATCGCATCGATCTCGTCGGAAAGATTGGCGATGGTCAGGCCGGGTTTTGGAAGAGGCCCGAAGAGGTCGAGGAGATCGGAGGCGCGAGCATTCTCTCGTTCCTGGAGTACTTCTTCGTGGAGCGCCGTCAAGAATAGTCGGTACGGTTCGTTCGGATAGCGAAGGGCGATACGGTTGTGGTGAAGGATGAGGCGCTCGCGTTGCGAGAAGAGATCGAGCAGGTCCGCTGCGGAGGGATCCCGGCGAGTAGAAATGGTCAGGAGACGGGAAAGCCGATCGAGCGCGTGGGCGATCTTCGAAAGAGCGAGTCGGCGATGAAGGACCAGGCTTTCCGCAGTTACGTCGTAGGTTACTGAGGGGTGGCCGTCGCGATCCCCTCCGATCCAAGACCCGAAGGAGATCCACTGCTTCGGCGGCCGCACGGTAGGATAGTGGCGGCTAAGAGCCCTCTCCATCTCGGCCTGCAGATCGGGGAGGACTTCCCATAGCGTCGAATCGAAGAACCAGAGTCCGGTTCGAACTTCATCCAGGACTTGCGGCCGTTCGGTGCGGTTACGATCCGTAAGCCACAGGGAAGCGATCTCTCGCTCGAGCGAGGAAGGCCAATCCTCCATCCGAGCGTGCCCGTCTTCCTCTTTCTCACGGAGAAGTTGGGCCAGCCTCCGAAGCTTTTCCAGAATCGTGCGTCGCTTGGCTTCCGTAGGGTGGGCGGTTACCACGAGGATGATGTGGAGCTTATCCATAATCCATTGGATCTCCTCGGCTGCGACTCCCTTCGCCTTGAGCTCTGTCAGGGCTGCCTCGATCGAAGCTCGCGGGAGTAAGCCCGACTCCAACTGCTGCCTCCGTCGGCTGCGCAGAAGATGTATTCGATAGTCTTCTTCGGCCAAGTTCACCAGTTCGAAATAGCTAGTGAAAGCCATGGAGATTTCGTAGCCGAGCTGGGCGGAGAGCCGGCTTACCGCCCCGGCGAGGGCGTCAGAGGCTCCGGCTTCTCCGGCCCGACTGGCCTTGGCCAGCGACCGGATCTCTTCCTCGACCGAAAGCACCTCTTCTCCCTGGAGCCTGGAAATGGCACGGCCCAGGGCGTCTCCGAGGAGATGAATTGCTCGAGAGAGGCGGTCGAAATCATGGTCTGAAGAGGGAGGGTTTGTTTGCATGGGCGCTATTAAGTCGATGGACTTTACATCGTTTTCGATTCCTGAAAAACGGAAGCTGCGGTGCCGGTTTTTCAGCGCAGCTCTATACGGGCGCACGGCGAGGGTGGAAAACCAAGCGGAACGAAGCAACCATACCCCGTCTGCCAGCGGTAGGAGAAAGGTTGGGAGAGCCGGCTGCTTGGCGGCAGAGTTCGTCGGCTCATTGATGGGTACGGCTCACGGAGAGGTGGGATGCCGTAGCGCGTACTTGTCTTTGGTCTTTGTTCTTGTTTTGCTCCCCTTTGGCAGCCGTCGGGAAAATTGGATCAAGGCACTCTTTTCAAAAAGGAAAGAGGGAGAAGGAGAATCCACGTGAACCAGGATATTGATGCGAGGCGTTTTGTCCGCGCAACTGTGGCTTATGGAGCGGATCTGCGAGAGGCGTTGGAGAAATTGCAGCGACAAGGGGTGCGAAATCCAATCCTGACGATTCTCTTCGCATCAAGCTTGCTCGACCAGGATTCGATCGCCCAGGAAGTCCGGAGCGTCTTGGGAGGTCATTCGTGGGGATTGTCCTGCGCGGGCCACTTCAATGGGGAGCAAGAGAATCTCTCTACGGAGGGCATCCAGCTTCTGGCGATCGAGCAGCGCGGGGACGTGATCGCTCCGTGCGTGGTGATGGGAAGCCTCGATGAGGAGGCGGAAGAGCGGGCGCGGCGATTGACGTGGCAGGCGTTCGACGGGGCGGATTTCAGTCCGGAGCTTCTCTATATCGGCTTCACGGGCAAACGGGCTTCGGAAATGCTGCGGGCCAATCCCTTTACCCTGCTGGTGGGCCATTCGACCGTTGGAAGCGAGGAAAGCGTCTTGCGAGGAATTTCTCGTGCGGTGGGTCGCGGAGCCCGCGTCGTGGGGGGCACGGCAGCGGACCGGCTCTACCTCGAGCGGGTCACGGAAACTTATGCTCACGGGAACGGTCGGGCCGACAAGGGCGCTCTCTCCCTTCTGGGCATCGCCACCACGCTGAAGAACGGGGTAGGCATGGCGAACGCCTTTCGGCCGATGGGAGCCAATGGAGCTTTCGTTACGGAGAGCGAGGGGAGAGTGATCAAGAGCCTGAACCATCGTCCTGCGGCCGACGTCTACGCCGAACTCGTTGGTGTATCGACTTGGAAGGAAGCGCAAGAATCTTTCCGAAACCATCCGATGGGGATTATCGAAGCAACGGCAAACTACTGGCAGGTCCGCAGCCCGGCTGCCATTCAGGAAGATGGCTCCATCGTCTTCTTTTCCGAAATTCCCGAGGGGAGTGGATTGACCTTGTTGGAGGCGGACGCATCGAGCCGCGTTGAATCGGTCCGTGTAGCCGTGCGGCGAGCCCTGGCCGATGCGGGCAACCCGAAAAGAGTGGCGGCAGTCGTCGCCTTCAATTGCATTCTTTGCCACCAGCAGGCGCTCTGCCTGGGTTCCGGCTCCGAGGAGGTGCGTGCCATTCGCGAGGAGCTGGGCGCGCATGTCGCTGTCATCGGCGCGTCTACCTACGGGGAGACCGGCACGACGGTCGCGGGAACGATCGGTCATCACAATCAGACGGTCACCTTGTGGCTTTTGGCCGATGAGGCCATCACTCAGTAAGCGGAATTTCCTGAGAAAAGCGTTCTCCTACGGTGAGCAAGGCGCAAGACGCCGGTAGAACGCGAGAGTGCGCTCAGCCAGGGTTTCGGATGAAAATCGTTTGCCCACCAGCTCATGGAGAGCTAAGCGCTGGGAGAGGGGAGGGGGGTCCCGCCGAGCGATCTCTTCCATGGCCGAGGCGAGCGTTTGAGGTGTCGAGCGAAGCAAGAGCGTGCCGGCTCCCTCGGAGACAAAGGCTTCGGGGATCCCGTCGATCGCTCCGGCGATCACCGGCTTGCCACACGCCATTGCCTCTAGAATTACCAGCCCGAGCGCCTCGGTCCCGACACCGGGCCGCACCAAGCAGTCGATCGAGTTGAGGAAGTCCGGCATTCGGTCGCAGTGGGAGAGAAGAAGGGCTTTGTCCTGAAGTCCCAGGATCCGTATTTTTTCCGCGAGATAGCTCTGCATGTTTCCGCTGCCCAGGAGGAGGAATCGTGTCTGTGGCAGGCGTGCATGAACGAGGGCGGCGGCTTGCAGGAAGATCTCCTGCCCTTTGCCGTGGGGAAAGGAGCAGCCCCCGACCAGGGCAAACACCCGATGCTCGGGCGTGAGGCCCCACGAAAATGTCTCCCTCCTCCCTTCGCCTGGCTCGAACCGCTCGACCTCGATTCCCGGATGAATCATGAGAATCTTAGAGAGGTCGCCTTTCATCGGGGGCCGGGCACGACGTTCGGGATCGGCCGACTCGGGCTCGTAAGCACCCTCCGTCAACACGCGATAGACGAAATGCGAGACGGCTATTACCGCATCAGAGGCATTCAGGAGAAATCCTCGGCTCAACCAAGAACTTGGGCTTTTTGCCATGTGGCGCGTGAGCAGGACGCGTACTCCCCCGCCCGCTAGGCGCGCGGCCAGGACGGTGGGCCAGTAGTCCCGGCCGTGGTGAGCGTGGACGACCGAGAATCGGCCGCGACGGATCCATCTCGCAAGTGAGAGAACGAGGCCCGCCTTGCCGGACGGGACGGGAAGGATCTTGACTCCCCGGCTTTCGGCCTCGGGCGCCAACGCCCCCGAAGGGGGCCCGGCCAAGGCGACCGGGCAGCCCAGCCGCTGGAGCCCGGCAGCCAAGAGGATTGCTTGGAGGTCGGTTCCCCCTCCGCTCAGGAGAGAATCGACTTGGAGGACGGCGGGCGGTTTATCCGGCATGTTTCACAACGGCTAGTCGCGGGGCAGGCCCATTCGGTCGGGTTGGCCCGCCAGGTGCCAGAGCAGAAGAGACCAGCGGACGCCTAGCCGTTCCTGGAAGCGGGGGCGAGTTCGCCGGAAGGGAAAGATCAGCAGGTCGCCGATCAACTCGGCGACGAGCCGGGCCGGCAGCGCGACCCGCAGGACAATCTGCTCTAATCGAGTCGCATGGAGATCGAAGTAACGATAACGGGATCGCCAGTATTCGATTCGGGCCGCCGCAGGGGAAGTGGCGGCGCTCCGGCCCTTACCGTGCCAGACATGGACATCCGGGAGGTGGTGGACAGCGAAGCCGGCCTGCCGTGCTCGATAGCAAAAGTCCGTCTCCTCAAGGAAAAAAAAGAATCCTTCGTCCAGCCCTCCCAATCGTTGCCATAGATCGGCGCGCGTGAGAAAGAAGGCCCCGATCACCGAGTCGACGACCAACGGATGATCGACGGGGCGTTCCTTGCCGGGAAACCGATAGGGAAACAAGCGGCGGAGGAGCGCCTTATTGGCGAGTTCGGTCCAGAGGCTTGGAAAGTTCGCGATCGAGTTCTGTGGGCTGCCGTCCTCGTTCCGCAATTGCGCGCCGGCCACGCCGCATTTGGGATTCGCCTCCATCCATCGTATCGCGCGTTCGAGCGCGTCGGGCTCGAGGCGCGCGTCGCTGTTCAGCAGCAACAGATATTTCCCCCGGCTCCGTTGGGCCGCTCGATCGACGGCTGCGGCGAAGCCCAGATTGCAGGAAGAACGCAGATAGAGAATTTTCGGGAAGGCGGGAGGAATCTCCTCGGCCGTGCCGTCCGTAGACCCGTTGTCGACGACGAGGATCTCCGTGTCAAAGTGGACGCGGCTGGCCTCGACGGAGGAGATGGCTTCGCGGAGAAGCTCGCGCGTGTTCCTGGCGACGATGATGACCGAGACCAGAGGCGTCATTTCATCTTCTTCTGCGGCCTGTCGGCCGGCGGAGTTGCCTCCCATTCTCCGCACCCGTTCGCTTCGTCCTTCACGGAAGAATCTTGGCAAAACGCAGCGGAGATTTGCGATTCAGAACGCCCTTCATCTAGATTAACCCGAAGCATGGCCTTATCTCAGCCCCTTCCCTCGCCGGACGCGCTTCCTCCTTATACGGATCTCGGAGCCTACCGGAAACGTTTTGCTGAGGCCGCCCCGGTCCTGATGTATCATAAGATCGGGTCGCCGCCGCACGGAACGCGCTTCCGGGGTCTCTACCTTCCCACTTGGCTTTTGGCGCGGCAACTGTGCGAATGGAAGGCGGCCGGCTGGTCATCTGTGAGCTTGGATGAATTCATCGAGACGCAAGCGCCGATGAAACGGCGCATCTGTCTCACATTCGACGATGGCTATGCCAGCCTTCACCGGGAAGCGCTCCCTCTTTTACGCGAGCATGGCTTTCATGCGATCGCTTTCTTGGTCGTCGATCGAATCGGCGGCTCCAACGACTGGGACGTGGCGATCGGGGAAAAGCCGGCAGCTCTGATGGATCGGGTACAGATCCAAGAGTGGATCCAAGCCGGTCAGGAAATCGGTGGACATACGCTAACCCATCCATCATTGAGGCGGCTGACCCTGCCGGAAGCACGCCGGGAGATCGTCGACGGCAAGAAGAAGCTCGAAGATCTTTTCGGGCGGTCCGTGGACCACTTTTCCTATCCCTACGGAGATTGGAATCCGCAGATCCGAGACCTTGTAGCCGAGGCGGGCTATCGGACCGCATGCACCGTGGAGCGAGGGCTGAACGGGGCGGGAGTCGATCCCTTCCTCCTTCGGCGGATCACCGCACGGCGTCCTCCCCGCACGTTGAGAACCCTCTTTGGACTCATGCCGGGATAGGCGGGAAGCGTTGGACGGTCTTGCGGGCAGTCTGCCGTTTGCAAAAGGGGCTTGCCTGCGTCGCCCGAGCTTGCTTTCCATCCTTACAGCATGTCCACGCACAGCTCCGGTGGAAAACCGGCCCGCAGCTTCGCATCCATGCCCTTTCGCCGCGCGTGCGCCACAAGATTTGCGGCACATGTCGGCTAAGGAAGACATGCAGACAGAGCGGACACGGAAGCTGCCCATTTCCGTAGCGATGATCGCCTGCAACGAGGAGCGGAACCTGCCGCGAAGCCTCGGAAGCGTCGCTGGGTGGGTGGAGGAGATGATCGTCGTGGTCAACGATTGCACCGATCAGACCCCTCGGGTTGCGCGGGATTTCGGTGCCCGCGTGGAGGAACATCCCTGGACTTGTCGTCGGGATCAGAAGAACGTGGCCCTGGGGCTTGCCACGCAGCCCTGGGTGCTGGGGCTGGATGCGGACGAGGAGGTCTCCCCCGAGATGAGAAAAGCGGTCGAAGAGTTCTTTTGCCGATCCGAGCGAAAGTTCGATGGCGTAGCCTTCCGCCGGAAGACCTGGTTTCTCAACCGGTGGATCACTCACGGAGATTGGTATCCTGATTACAACCTCCGCCTTTTTCGGCGCGGCCGGGGCCGGTGGGGAGGGAGCCGGGAACACGATAAGCTGATCCTACAGGGCCGGGTGAAAAGATTGCGAGGGGAGCTGCTCCACTATTCCTTTCCCACAGTGGAAGACAATGTGCGGAAGATTACCACTTTCGCCGCGGCGTTTGCCGACGAGCGGCAGGAAAGGGGCCTTGGCTTTCAGTGGAAGGATCTTCTCTTTCGGCCTCTCTGGCGTTTTTTGCGCGGGTATGTCTTCCGGTTGGGTTTTTTGGACGGGTTCCCCGGCTTCTATATCGCTACGATTAC
>JBFXFN010000037.1:13185-23723 GCA_050179015.1 Methylacidiphilaceae bacterium
CCCGAGATCTCATGTCCTCGCGCTCTGAGCAGAAGGCGGGAATCTCCAGAGATATTCCCCGACCATGCGCCGCGGGTCTATGCCGGTTGAACGGAGAGTAGAGCATCAGAATAGCCCGAGGAAGGCCTAACGATTAGCCTCATGCAGCGATCGAGGAGCGCTTTGGCGTCCCCCCGCAGGTCGCGAAGTCTCAAGGAAGCGGAGAGGGAGGGAGAGAGATGGACAGTCATAGGACACACAATCTGGTGCATCCGGGGCAGCATGGGCATGGGTCGCCGTTGCCTTGGTGGAAACGGTGGGTCTTTTCGACCGATCACAAGGTAATTGGTATCCAGTACATGGTGACCTCGCTCGCAATGGCGCTCTTCGGCTTTGTCCTCATGATTTTCATGCGTTGGCAGCTCTCCTATCCCGGAAAGCCCGTGCCCATTTTTGCCCATTGGATGCAGCAGGTCTTCGGATCGAACATGGCTCCGGGCGGGGTCATGACGCCGCAGCTCTACAACTCCTTCGGCGCGATCCATGGAACGATCATGATCTTCATGGCGCTGGTGCCGGCACTCTTTGCGGGTTTCGGGAACTATATCGTTCCTCTCAAGCTGGGAGCGCCCGATATGGCATTCCCCCGGCTGAACATGGCCAGCTTCTGGTGCTTCTTCGCGGGTGTGGTGATCATGGTTGCAAGCTTCTTTGTTCCGGGCGGCGCGGCAAAGTCGGGATGGACCTCCTATCCCCCGCTTGCCGACCTAGCCGACTCCGGTCCAGGATTTCACCCGGTTCTGAACGGCCAGACCCTCTGGCTCCTGGGCATGGCGTTCAATATTACCGGCTCGCTGCTTGGGGTCATTAACATGATCACGACCATCTTCCAGCTTCGGGCGCCGGGGCTGACCTGGATGCGGCTTCCGATCTTCATCTGGTCCGAGCTCGTGACCGCCTTCCTCATGCTCTTGGCCTTCCCTCCGCTGGAGGCGGCGGCCGTGATGCAGCTCATGGACAGGCTCGCCGGAACGAGCTTCTTCTCCCCCGACGGCCTGATCGTGGGCGGCCAGAGAGTGGCGGTCAGCGGCGGCGGCGCCCCTCTCCTCTGGCAGCATCTTTTCTGGTTTCTCGGGCACCCCGAAGTCTACGTCCAGATCCTCCCGACAATGGGCATTATTGCGGAAATTTGGACGAACAACACGCGCAGGCCCCTCTGGAGCTACCGGGTGATTGTCTACTCGGAGATCGCCATTGGATTCCTCGGGATGATCGTCTGGGCCCATCACATGTACATGACGGGTATGGGACAAGGGGTGACAACCTTTTTCCAGATCTTTACCACGATCATCTCCATTCCCTCGGTGCTCATTGGGACCGTCTTTCTCCTCTCCCTTTGGGGGGGCTCGATCCGCATCAACCTCCCGATGCTTTTCGCGCTGGCATGGCTGCCCCTGTTCGCCATCGGCGGATTGACCGGACTCCCGAACGGCTGGAGTTCGTCGGACCTCGTCCTTCACGACACCTACTATGTGGTCGGCCATTTTCATTACATGATGGCGCCGACCTCGCTGATCGCTCTCTTCGCCGGAATCTACTACTGGTACCCGAAGGTCACAGGCCGAATGATGAACGACTTCCTTGGGAAGCTCCATTTCTGGCCGACGCTCCTCTTCTTTAATGGCGTCTTTTTCCCAATGCTGATCCAGGGCATGAACGGCGTGCATCGACGCTGGTACGACGGCGGCGCCGGATGGCAATATGCCCAGAACGTCCTCTGGTTGAACCATGTGATGACGATCTCGGCCTGGCTACTTGCGGTCGCTCAAGTTCCATTCATCATCAACTTCTTTTGGAGCGCGAGACATGGCGAGAAGGTGAAGTCCGATAATCCCTGGCAGGCGACGACTCTGGAATGGGCGACCCCGACCCCGCCTCTGGCGCATGGAAACTTCGCCACGCCCCCGAGTGTTTATCGGGGACCCTACGAGTACAGCGTGCCCGGGGCGGATAGAGATTTTCTTCCACAGTGGGAGCCTCTTGCCGAGGAAAAGGCGCCGGCGGAACCCGTGCGTCTCTAGTCGAGGAGGGGGGCTCGTTTGCCAAAGAGTAGGCGGATGCTTCGAACCGCGGGAAGCCGACGAATTTGGAAACCGAGAGGTAGTCGTGCTGCAAACATGCCTTGCTTACCAGACGATTCCCACTGCCGTTAGCATCCAATCCGAACGCGCCGGGTCGGCTGCGGCATTGTTCCTGCTTCTTCTAGGAGTTGCCGTCCTGGGTGCCTTTGTATGGGCCGGCTATCGGCTGATCAAGCGGGAGAAAGAACGGCCGCCCGCCTATGCCGAGTTTCTCGGCCAGGATGCCATTGAGGAAGTCGATGCCGAATTCGAAGGGGGCTGGCGGTAGCGCCAACGACGGCTGTTCTTATTCCGACACCCCAGGCCCGCATGGTTCACTCGCCTTCACGGTCGCGGGGTAGATAACCCTGCTCGGAGGCGGGGAGTTGGTTTTCCGTGGGCTGTGAGGAGTCCTGCTTCTCGACGGAGGGTGGAGGCGGAGCGACGGGGGCCGTCCTGCGCGGAAGAGGCGCCGGTGGATTCTGCATGTCGAGGATCTTCAAGCGCACCGCCTCGCTCTCTTGGTGAAAGGCCTTTCTCTGTTCGACCAGACGGATCACGATACGGGTCAAAAGGTCAATCTTCTTGTCACGTGAGGCCCCATTCATTTCGGCGATGAGACGCTCCAGCTCGGCGTCTTGTTCGCGCGTCATCTTTCTCAGGCGTTCCTGCATCTCTTGAATCTGCCGTTGCTGTGCGGGGGTAGGCCGGGCGGAAGCCGGAGGGGCGATCGGTTGTGCGACGGCCGATGGAAAAAGGGTGCTCGCGGTCGCGAGCAAGGTCCCAACCAGTCCGATTCGCAGGGCGAAATGGCGGCCGCGCGATTTGGGGAAGAGGAAGGTTAGTCGCCTGCGGAAGAGAGTCATTCGGAGGATAACACGGAGAATTGCACTCCGGAGAAAGAGGGACTCTGTCGGAGCCTGCCTAAAGCAGGAAGATGGGAGGGGACGAGGGGCGATTGGGAGATAGAGAAATTATATTAGCCAAAGAGACCCGCTTTTCCTACCAACCGCTCGACTGGACCATCCGGCATTCGGATTGGAATTCGTCTTTTAGCCAGGAGCGATAGCGCGGCTTACTTCCCTTCGTCCATCTGGTGCATCATCTTTTGATGCATGCCTTCCATCGCATCGTGCATTTCCTTTCGTTGCTGGACGAGCTTGTTGATCACGGCGCATGCCCGATCGAGCTTTTTGTCGGGTGGAGCTTGGTTCATCTCGTCCGTTAACCGTCGCAGTTCGGCGTCTTGTCGTTCCATGAGGCTGCGCATCTTCTGATGATTTTCCCGCGCTTGGCGGTGCCAGCGGTGATGATGAGGGTGGTTCTCCGAAGCGGTCTCTGCTTCCTGGGTTGAGTTCGAAGAATCTTGACCGTGCAAGGGGGAAGAGAAAAAGAGAGCCATTGCACTCACGGAAAGGGCCATCGCCCGAAGGGACCATGTTCGTTTCATAAGTCGTTTGATCTTGGCGCTTATTGCATGCGAAGGCTAGAAGAAAAAAGCGCCTTGGAGGAGGCAGCTTCTCGTGTCATCGGGCAGGAACACGATTCGAGAGCGAGAAGAGGAAGGCTTCGTTTGGAGAAAACGGGAGACCTTGTCAACCTCCGGAACTCGCTTTCTGACGCAGTTGCTCAACTTTGTCCAATAACGGTTTGGGGCCACCCGGCATATAACCCAAGGATGCGATTTCCTGCGCTTCGGGATCGAGCAGTACGAGGGTGGGGAACCCTTCGACGTGATACCGATCCGCCAACTCTTTGTTTTGCTGTTTCAGAGCTTCCGGTTGGGGCTTGTGCTGGGGGAAATCAAGTTCGAGCAGGACCAGATGCGCCTTGGCGTACTGTTGAAATTCAGGGGTGGAAAAGACTTCACGGTCCAACTTCTGGCACCATGGGCACCAGTCGGAGCCGGTAAAGTTTGCCAGCACCAGTTTCTTTTGAGCTTTGGCCTCTTTGAGGGCCGCGGGATAGTCCGTCATCCAACGGGCAGATTCGGCGAAGGCCGCCGCGGAAAAGACAAGGGAAAGCATCCAACCGATGACAAAGGCCAATCGTCTACTGCGAAGCCGCCGGGCGGCAGGTTCAAGATCCATACAGGCCAAAATACATACATGCGGGTTAATTGGCAAATTCGCAGGCACTTCTCGAAGTCTTAGGGATACGGAGACTCGAGAGCGCAGAGTTTCCTCTTGGCTCCGGACGGAAAGGACTCCATTTTTCTGTTGCGTGAGCACAACTCAAGAGATGCATGAATCGGAAAAAGAGGGGCAAAAACCCGCGCGTAGGAGGTCCATCCTCATCGTGGATGACGAGCGGGACGTCCACTACTCCTTTCAGAGATTGCTGGAAGATCTCCCTCTCGAGGTGCGGGCCGCCCAATCGGGCGAGGCGGCCATCGAACTCCTTCGGAAGGAGCCGGCCGAAGTCGTCATCATGGACATCCGGATGGGTGGCAAAAATGGCTTGGAGACTCTCCGGGAGATCAAGCGCATTACCCCGAAGATAATCGTCCTCATGATGACCGCATATGGCACCTCCCATACGGCCATCGAGGCGATGAAGCTGGGCGCCTACGACTATATCCTAAAGCCTTTTGACATTCCCGAGCTCCGGCACTTGATCGAGCGCTCCCTGGAGGCCGCCGATCTTGCTCAGGAAGAAAGCCAGACGGCCGTCAGCGTTGCCGACCGTCAGGGGCTGGCGCTCGTGGGGGACAGCGCCCGGATGCAGAAGGTCTACAAGCTAGTCGGGCAGGTGGCCAAGACTAACGCAACCGTGCTGATCACCGGGGAGAGCGGCACCGGCAAGGAGCTGATTGCCCGGGCGATCTATCAGCACAGCATGCGAGCCAGCAAGCCCTTCATTGCGATCAATTGCGCGGCCATTCCCGAGAACCTTCTGGAAAGCGAGTTGTTCGGGCACGAGCGCGGTTCTTTCACCGGGGCCATGGCTCAACGCATCGGGAAGTTTGAGCAGGGCGACGGCGGAACGATTTTTTTGGACGAGATTGGCGAGATGCCTCTGGCGACCCAGAGCAAGATCCTGCGGGTTCTGCAAGAAGGCGAGGTTTCCCGACTGGGGAGCAATGAACCGATTCGGACGGATGTTCGGGTCATTGCCGCAACTAACAAGGATCTGGCCGGCGCGGTGCAGCACCGGGAGTTTCGGGCCGATCTCTTTTATCGTCTGAACGTCGTTCGGATTTCTTTGCCGCCTCTGAGGGAACGATCCGAGGATATTGCTGCTCTGACCGCGCATTTCCTTCAGAAACATCGGCGCTATCTTCCCCAGGCCGCGACGCGGATCGCGCCGGAAGCGATGCGGGCGTTGCGAGCCTACTCGTGGCCGGGAAACATCCGAGAACTCGAAAATGTCATTCAGCGTGCCATGGTCCTGGCGGCCAGCACGACCATCGAGACGGGCAATCTCCCCGAGGAAATCCAGGAAGAGCTTTCCACGAATCCTCGGGAGCGGCCCTTGGCGGAAGACCGTGTGTTAGCCGAGACCACGCAGGTTTTGGCCGACCTCGTTTTGCAAGGTGGCGTGACCAATTTAGCTCACAAGCTTCTGAGTCGCCTTGTGGAGCGGATTGCGAGCGGGAGGGAGGGTGGTGAGCGGCGGGCAGCCGAGGCACTCGGATTAAGGTTGGCCGATCTGCGGAGGCTAGGGGTGCCGGAAATGCCTCAGAAGTAACGGGCGGCCCGAGGTTGGTCACCCCTTCCCCTCCGTTTGGCAATCGGGGCACTTCCCAAAGAGGATGATTTCGTGGCCGATGACTTGAAACTTCGGCGGGGCAAGCTCGACCAAGCTCGAAGAGCATTCCGGAACCTCAAACACCTTGCGGCAACCATTGCAGAAGAAATGATGGTGGTGGCCACGGGTTGCGGTCTCGTACCTAGGCGGTTCGCCGGGAATTTCGACTACGACGATCTTCTCTTCCTTGCGTAAAACTCGCAAAGCTCGGTAGACCGTGGCTACACCGAGGCCCGGCGCCAGTTTCGCCGCCCGCGAGAGAATTTCCTGCGGCGTGAGCGGGCTTTCTGCGGCCTCAAGCACGGCGGCAATCGCGACCTTCTGCTGGGTGATCCTTTCCATGCGAAGTCCCCGTCTTTTAGAAGGACTTCCAGGGGACGGGGATGGGCTCATTCCGCTGCGTCTGTTCGTTGAAATAGTGAATTTCTCCATGGCGGGCTCCATGCTCGTGGAGCAGGCGGGTCACTTTCACATCGTAACAACAGTATTCGGCAATCGAAACGAGCTTGCCCTCCCGCCACCAGCGAATCGCCTGCATTCCTTCGGCGGTCTTCCCAACCCCGAGAGTGGCTCGGGCAAGGCTCTCCAAGCTCATTCGCCTTCCGGTCTGGGCTTCTACGTCACGGAGGAGGTCTAATGTGGGTAGATCTTGGAGATCGAACACCGTGTAGGCTTCCAGGACGGGGAAATCGAAACCGAGGATATTGAAACCAACGACCAGATCTGCGCTTCGCAGTTCGTGGAGAAGCGCTTCGACTTCCGGCTCGGAATAGATCTGATAACCTTTCCGAACGGTTGCATAGGTCACTCCCAGAGACATGCGCATGGCGCTCTTGTTGCGCCAGCCCCCGACTTCGTTTGCGCCCTTCTGGGTCTCTAGGTCAAAGTAGACGAGGTTCATAAGGTCTCGTGCATCGCCCTTTGCCGACGGCAACCGGCCTTTCGGGCTCTCCCCAGCCGCTCTTCCGGGACTGTTCGGAATAGCGGTGTCGATGCAATGCCTTTGGATCCCTGTTCAAACCGAGGCCGCTACAGGAGAGCGGGGTGTGCTCACGGCCGGATTATCGTTCTCCGGGGAAGAGGGTTGGAGTGAATAGCCGGAAAGACTGTGCCGCCGCCTTGCGCTCCTCATTCAGGATTGCACGAAGGAGAATGGCTTGTTCTCCATACTTCATCCACGGGCCGGGCGGAACTTCCTCTTCGGAGACAAATCGCCAATCCGTAAGGTCCAAACCGTGCAACCCGAGAAGATCCCGGACCGCGGGCGAGACGTCGAGGCCTGCTCCGTTGTACATATGAGGGCGATCGGTACCGAATACATAGGAGGGAAAGTCGGAGCGCAGCGGCCCGACGTCTTCCCACTGCGCATAGGCGACTTTCCCTTTGTGCCGAATCTGCACCCAGTGACCTTTGCATTGAGAGACATAACGGTTCTGTCGCGAAGGCTCCCGGTACCAGGGAACCCATTGCCGGGAGAGATCCGGATAGGCCACATCATTAAAAGGCAACGCAACGTAGAAGGGGTTCAACGTAACGGCGAATCGCCGCGGCAGAAAGCCGACGCGCCGGCTCGGATCGTCGAGCCCGCCGTAATTGCGAGTCCAGTGGACGTCCCAGGCGCTCGCGACATTCGTGGCTGCACTGATGGGAGTCCTTCCCTGCCCGATCCAAAAGACGGTCGTGACGATGTTCTTGTGCCAAGGTAGGGTTCCCTTTTCCGGCGCGGCTTCCCCGCGGACTGCGAGACAGAATGCCAGGATAATGGGTGTAAACAGCATTCCGAGAAGCGCGGGACTTCGGTGGGGAGTCGATAAAACCGCTAGCTTCATAGAAAGTTCAGTTTTTGCTAGCGATTCATCTGCTCTCTGTCAATTTCATTTCGCCACCCCCAAGAGAAACTTTGCCGCTTCCGTTGGAAACGGACCTGCCGCTACGATTTGGCTTGGCAGCGGCCCGGCGCATCGCGTAACCTGAAAATTTCGCACGGAAAGCAGCGAGGAGAAGGGTGGGCCAGACGCGAAATGTAGAGGCTTAAGGCGTGGCGTCGGCGTCGTCTGCGAACAGGGTGCGATAGAGGCCGGAATGCGGCCGGCTAGCCGTTAGAGGTAAATTGACCCGCAGAGCAAAGCAAGGATAGCAGATGGTGGATGTAAAGACATTAGTCGAAGCGGGGGTGCACTTCGGACATCGAACGGACAAGTGGCATCCACGAATGAAGCGGTTTCTCGTCGGGTCGCGCGGCGGCATCCACTGGATCGATCCGGAGCAGACTAAACAACAGCTGGAGAACGCGTCGCGCTTCGTAGAGAAGCTCTCCGAAGAGGGCGGTAAGGTGCTCTTCGTAGGTTGTAAGCGACAAGCGGAGCCCAGTGTGCAGGAGTGCGCAGAGGCGAGCGAATCTTTCTATGTCAACCATCGGTGGCTTGGCGGCACCCTCACGAATCTTGTTACGATTCGAAAATCGGTAGAGCGGATGCGATGGATTGATCATCTCGAGGAAAAGGGCTTGATGGATCGGATGCCCAAAAAGGAGGTTGCCGTCCTGCGGCGTGAGAACGCAAAGCTTCATCGGCATCTCTGGGGGATCCGGGACATGGAGAGAATTCCCGGGGCATTGATCGTCGTGGATGTCGTGCGGGAGGCGATCGCCGTGTCGGAAGCCAAGAAGCTGCGGATTCCCATCGTGGCGATCGTGGATACAAACGCCGACCCACAGGGGATCGACTTTCCGATTCCGGCAAACGATGACTCGATCCGTTCGGTTCGTCTGATTCTCCGGGAACTCAATCAGTCCATCATTGAGGGAAAGACCAGGCTGGGATGGAGTCCTGCCGCCGTCGTTGTCGACGAAGTGGTTTCCGGCAAAGAAGAGTTTTCCGAGACGGCAGTGGTAGGGGCCGCATCGGCGCAGGTGCTTTGACAAGAAGTGGTCTACCCGCTACCGGCGGCAGACGAGGGGTTGCGGAAAACATGAAAGAACCGATCGGCCTTGAGCGCATCAAAGAGCTTCGAGAGAAAACCGGAGCCGGGATCATGGACTGCAAGCGAGCGATCGAGCAGTCGGGGGGGGTGCTCCAAGAAGCCGAGAAATGGCTTTGGAAGCAGGGAATTGCCAAGGGTCAGAAGAAGTCGTCTCGGGAAACGCCGGAAGGTGTAATCGCGTCTTATATCCACGTCGGCGATAAGGTAGGCGTTCTTGTGGAAGTGAACTGCGAAACCGATTTCGTTGCCCGGAATTCAGCCTTTCGAGACCTGGTAAAGGATCTCACCCTCCAAATTGCTGCCGCAAATCCCCACTACGTGAGCCGGGATCAGGTGCCCCCCGCGGAGGTAGAGCGCGTGCGCCAGGAGATTGGGGCGGAGAACATTGGAAAGCCCCCGGCGATCCTCGAAAAAATCATTGCGGGGAGGTTGGAGAAATATTTCGCGATGAACTGCCTCCTGGAACAGACCTTCATCAAGGATCAGAACGCGACGGTGCGCGATGTATTGGCGGCAAAAATCGGACAGATTGGGGAAAACATCGTGATCCGACGGTTTGTGCGATACCAGCTCGGCGAACCGTTGATCTGATTCCAAAGGGAGTCGGTGGCAGTGGTTTCCTAGAGAAGATTTCGTTCCGGCCGAAAAGAGCGGAGAGGACGTTTGAAGGTCCGGAAAGGGTCGGCAAGGCTAGGGGTGCCGCTTTTCGAAACTGGTGAGGGCGGACAAAAGGGATGTTTAGCAAGGTCCTCATCGCGAATCGAGGAGAGATCGCGGTTCGGGTCATTCGGGCCTGTCGCGAGCTTGGCGTCCGAGTATTGGTTGTCTATTCGGACGCGGATCGTGACTCTCTAGCCGTCCGAATGGCGGACGAAGCGATCTGCATTGGTTCCGGGCCGGCTGCTTCGAGCTATCTCCGCGCGGACCGAATCATTAGCGCCGCGGAGATCGGCGATGTAGATGCCATTCATCCCGGGTATGGCTTCCTTGCGGAGAACGCCAACTTCGCTGAGATCTGTTCAAGTTGTAACATCAAGTTTATCGGGCCACCGGCCTCATCGATCGCCAAGGTGGGTGACAAGGTGCAGGCTCGTTTTCATGCGCGAAAGATCGGCGTTCCCGTGCCTGCCGGGAGCGAAGGGATCGTCGAGAGCGAGCAGGAAGCGCTGAAAGCGGCTCGCCGGATCGGCTTCCCGGTCGTGCTGAAGGCTGTTGCCGGTGGGGGCGGAAAGGGTATGCGCGTGGCTCACAACGATGTGAGCTTGGTGCAGGGTTTTCATGCGGCGCGGGTCGAGGCGGAAAAGGCGTTCGGGGATGGGAGCCTTTACGTGGAAAAGCTGATCGAGGATCCACACCATGTAGAGATTCAAGTCGTCGGGGACCAGAGAGGGCGGATCATCCATCTCGGCGAAAGAGACTGCTCGATTCAGCGGAAAAATCAAAAGCTGCTCGAAGAATCGCCTTCCCCGATTCTGGATGCCGCGCTCCGCAAGAAGATGGGCCGTGCGGCTGTTCGCCTAGCGGAATCGATTCACTACGAAAACATGGGCACCGTCGAATTCCTCGTCGATGGCAGCGGTAATTTCTACTTCATAGAGATGAACGCCCGGATCCAGGTGGAGCACCCGGTAACAGAGAAGGCGTATGGGATCGACCTGGTAAAAGAGCAGATCAAGATTGCGGCGGGCTATCCTCTCGACAAGAGCT
>JBFXFN010000038.1:0-6255 GCA_050179015.1 Methylacidiphilaceae bacterium
GGGGCAACGCGGGCCCTGGGCCCCGGCCATCCCGACCTGCCCCCCTGCTTTGCCCCTTGGGGACAGCCGGTCCTTATCGGGGGCAGCATGGGGACCTGTTCCTACATCCTCTCCGGCAAACCGGACAGCGAGGCGAGAGCCTTCTCCTCGGCGGTGCACGGGGCCGGCCGCCAGATGAGCCGGACCCAAGCCGCGCGGACTTGGCAAGGCGAGGAGGTGACCCGCGACCTCTCGCGCCGTGGCATTCTCATCCGCGCCCGCTCTCGACGCGGGGTAGCCGAAGAGGCTCCCGGAGCCTACAAGGATGTCTCGGCCGTCGTCGAAGCGGCCGAGGAGGCGGGGCTCGCCAAAAGGGTGGCCCGGCTCGAGCCACTGATCTGCGTGAAAGGCTGACCGCTATGCGTTGGGCGTGGAAAATCGGCGTCGTTCGTGGAATCGGGATCTACATCCATTTCACTTTCCTTCTCCTTGTGGCCTGGGTAGCCGTGGACGCCTACGCGACACGCGGGAGCACTGCGGACGCCGTCTCCTCGGTACTCTTCCTGGTTCCCCTCTTCGCCATCATCGTTCTCCACGAGCTCGGCCACGCCTTGACCGCCCAACGGTTCGGGATCCAGACGCGCAACATCACACTCTATCCGATCGGGGGGGTCGCCCGGCTAGAGCGGATGCCCGACGATCCCCGTCAAGAACTCCTGGTGGCGCTCGCCGGCCCGGCGGTCAACGTTGTTCTCGCCTCCCTTCTCTACGCAATCCTTCTGCTCGGCGGAGGCGTCGAATCCTGGACCCGCATCCGCTGGACCGGCGGGAACCTCTTGCTCAACCTGTTTTGGATCAACGTGATGCTGGCCGGCTTCAATCTTCTCCCCGCCTTTCCGATGGATGGCGGACGCGTGCTGCGCGCGCTCCTCGCCTCCCGCATGGATGCGATTCGGGCGACCCAGATCGCTGCAGCCGTCGGTCAGGGCATGGCGCTCCTTTTCGGAATGCTCGGATTCTTCGGGCACAATCCCTTCCTGCTCCTCATCGCGCTCTTTGTCTGGATGGGAGCCGCCCAGGAAGCGAGCCTAGTCCAGGTAAAGTCCGTACTCGGCTCGATTCCCGTCAACCACCTGATGATGACAGAGTTCCACACTCTGAGCCCCGACGACCCGCTTCGGATCGCCGTCCACCACCTCCTAGCCGGCTACCATCTCGACTTTCCCGTGGTCTCCGGCGGCACCGTCGTCGGCATTCTCACCCGGAGCAATCTCGTCGAAGGGCTTTCGCGCTTCGGCGAAGAGACCTCCGTGGAAGAGGTGATGAACCGCGACTTCTTCACGGTGGATGCATCGGAGATGGCGGAGGACGCGATCGCCCGCCTGCAGAAGCGCGAGCAGCGCACGGCGGTGGTCGTGCGGAATGGGGAGCTCTGCGGCCTCCTCTCCTTGGAAAACATCGGAGAGTTCCTGTTGATCCACGGCGCCCTCGACCGAGGAAAGAGACGGAAGCGAACCGTCTTTCCGCACCCGTGAGACGCGCTCCGGACCCGAAAACCTTCCCATGGCCGACCCCGACAAGATCCTGACGATCAACAGCGGTTCGACGAGCCTCAAGTTTGCCCTCTTTCAGATGGCTTCCTCGGAGAAGCGCCTTATTTCCGGGAAGCTCGATCATATCGGGGGCGACGACGGCCTCTGCGAAGCCAGGGACGCGCAGGGAACGACGATCTGGCAGGAACGCCTCGCCCTTCCCGATCACCGGACGGGACTCGCCCGTTTCTTTTCCTGGCTCGAATCGGTGTCGCCGAGCTCCGGCCTCGGGGCGGTCGGCCACCGGCTCGTCCATGGAGGCCCCGCTTTCGGAGCGCCGCGCCTGCTGACCTCTCCCGTGCTCCATGCGCTTCAGGATCTATCGGGTCTGGCCCCCGATCATCTCCCGCACGAGCTCGAAGCGGTCCGCTCCATTCGGAAGCTCAAACCGGACCTCCCGCAAGTCGCCTGCTTCGACACGGCCTTTCATCGAACAATCCCTTTTTCCGCCCGCACCTATGCGTTGCCCCTCGCTCTCCGAAAGGAGGGGTTGATTCGTTACGGCTTTCACGGAATCTCCTGTGAATATGTCCTCTCGGTCCTGGAAAAGGTCCTGCCTCCGGATCGCCTGCGGGGGCGCATCGTTGTTGCCCACCTAGGCGGAGGCGCCAGCATGACGGCTCTGCTCGGAGCCAAGAGCATCGACACCACGATGGGCTTCACGCCGACCTCCGGGCTTGTCATGGGCACGCGCTGCGGCGACATCGATCCGGGAATCGTCCTCTACCTTCTTCGCGAGCGGGGCCTGCGTCTGACCACCGTCGCCCGGCTGCTCTCCGAGGAGTCGGGGCTCTTGGCCCTCTCCGAGTCCTCGGGCGACATGCGGGATCTCTTGGCCGCCGAAGCGCGGGACGAGAAAGCGGCCGCTGCCGTTGAGATCTTTTGCTACCAGGCCCGTAAATTCCTCGGCTCCCTGAGTGCGGCATTGGGCGGACTCGACCTCCTCGTCTTCACCGGCGGCATCGGCGAAAACTCGTCCGAGATCCGGGAACGGATCTGCGGACCGCTCGCCTTTCTCGGCCTCCAGATCGATCCGGAGCGGAACCGGAAGAACGAGCCAATCATTTCCTCCGGGGAAAGCGCGGTCGAACTCCGCGTCGTTCCGACCGACGAGGAGCTGATGATCGCCCGCCGGACCCAAGAGCTGGTCCGCTCCGGCCGCGCCTCGCTCGAGCCGGCTCTTTCCCAGGGACACTGACCTGCGTCGAGCGAAGAATTGGGAAGCGACCTCAAGATCGGAACGATCGGAAAGCCGCTCTTTATCCTGAGTCACAGCTTTCCCGGACAGCCCTGCTCCCGGTGCGCATGCGAAACGCCGGCTAGGCTCCCGCGACGACCGGGCGCAAGGCGCCCGAGCGGACGTCGTAGAGCAATCCATGGATGGCAATCCATGGAGGAACCAGCGGGTGCCTGCGGAGGCGCTGGATATCCTCCACCACGCTCTCCTCCTGATTCCGGATCGTAAGCCAGTCGATATATTTGGCTTCACCAGTGCCCGAACCGGTTCCTCGATCATGCCATGCACCGGCTTCGAGCACGGCATGATCGAGGCTCTTCGCCAGCAGTTCACGCATGATCTCGTCGGTGAAGGTCTCCATCCCACAGTCCGTGTGATGGATCACGTACCATTCCCGGGTCCCCAAAAGCTTATAGGAAATCACCAGCGACCGGATCGCATCGTCGCTCGCTCTTCCACCGGCATTGCGGACGACATGCGCATCCCCCTCTTGTAAGCCCGCAAATTTCGCCGGGTCGAGCCGGGCGTCCATGCAGGTCAGGATCGCGAAGCGGCGCGCCGGGGGCATCGGCAGCGTCCCCTTTTCGCCAAAGCCCCTCGCGTATTCACGATTCGCTTCGAGAACCGCATCAAGAACCAAGCTCACAAGCAACGATGCTAGGCTCGAATGAGATCCGATGTCAATGCCTGCAACGCACGCGGAGGCGAACATCCTTACCCGGTCTGGACAGATCCGGGCGGGGCCGTCAGTCGCCGAGCCTGGCGGCCTCCTCTCCTTTCCCTTGCGCGAAGAGATCGGGTCGTCGTACGTTCCCTCGAAATGCGCCCGCCCGAAGAGCTTCGCTCCCACTTTCCGGCCCTCGCCCAGAAGGCTCACGGCCATCCGCTCGCCTACCTGGACAACGCGGCCACGACGCAAAAGCCGAGAGCGGTCCTCGACGCCGTCCGCAGCTTCTTCGAGAACGACTATGCGAACGTTCATCGGGGCCTTTACGATCTCAGCGTCCGGGCGACCGAAGCATTCGAGTCCTCCCGCCGGCGGGCCGCCGACTTTCTGGAAGCCGATTCGCCCGAGGAGATCGTCTTCACCCGGGGAACGACCGAGGCGATCAACCTGCTCGCCTCCTCGGCCGGACGCTCTCTGCTCCAGCGCGGGGACGGAGTCCTCCTCACCGAGATGGAGCACCACTCCAACCTAGTGCCCTGGCAGATGCTCGGCTCCTCCGGCATCCGCCTCCATTTTCTTCCCGTGGAGGACGAGGAGGGGCGGATCGACTGGAACCGGCTTGAGGAGACGGCTAAAAAGCATCGGATACGCCTGCTCGCCTTCACCCACATCTCCAACTCCTTAGGCAAGGTCAACCCGGCCGCGGAAATCTGCGCACGGGCTCGCGCCCTCGGGATCTTGACCCTGGTGGATGCCGCCCAGAGCGCGGGACATCGGCACCTGAGCGTTCGAGAGATCGGCTGCGACTTTCTCGCCTTTTCCGGCCATAAGATGTGCGCGCCGAGCGGAATCGGCGTCCTCTACGGGCGGCAGGAGCTTCTCTCCGCCCTTCCCCCGTACCAGACCGGCGGGGAGATGGTGACCGAGGTCCGCCTCGACCAGAGCGGCTGGAAGCCCCCTCCCCACCGCTTCGAGGCGGGGACACCCAACATCGGGGGAGCGATCGGGCTCCGGGCGGCGATCGATTACCTCCAAGCCGTCGGGCTCGATGCGGTCGAGAAGCATATCTCGTCCTTGGCCGCCTACGCGGCCGCCGGCCTCGCCACCCTTCCCGGGGTACGGATTCTCGGGCCCAGCGATCATCGGGCGGGGATCGTGAGCTTCGTGCTCGAAAACGTCCACGCGCACGATCTGGTCGCCTTTCTCGACCAGGAAGGCCTAGCCCTGCGCGCCGGGGATCACTGCAACCAGCCCCTGCTCCGGAAGTTCGGGCTCGCCGCCACCGCTCGGGCTAGCTTCTACCTCTACAATGTCCGGGAGGAGGTCGACCGGCTGGTCGAAGCGGTGGAAAAGACCCGCCGCTACTTTGCCGGATAGACCGCGGGAGCTTGGCCCACCATGGAACTGGACGATCTCTACCGGGAAGCGATTCTCGATCACGCCCGCCATCCCAGGAACTTCGGCGATCTCGAAGGAAGCCACCGGTCCGCTTCGGCGACGAACGTCGGCTGCGGAGATTCGATCCAGCTTTCCCTCCGAATGTCGCCCGAGGGAAGAATAGAAGCCATCCGCTTCCGCGGCTCGGGCTGCGCCATCTCCATGGCTTCCGCCTCCCTCCTCACCCTCGCCGTCCAGGGAAAGACCGGCGCAGAAGCCCAATTCCTCTTTAGCGAAATCCATCGGCTCCTCACCGGCACATCCGCCTCCCCAGCAAGCTTGCCGGGTGACCTCGCCGCTCTTGCGGGGGTGCGGCATTTCCCTCAGCGCGTCGCCTGCGCCCTTCTCTCCTGGCATGCCTTGAAAGACGCGCTGCGCGGCGCGGAACGAAAGTCCCTCTGAAGTTCGCATCGTTCTTGCGCAATCGGCATGTTTTCTGCTTCCTGGCGTAACTGAAACGTTATGTTATGAAATCTATACATTACCTATCGCCTCCCCCGGATCTTGCCTTCGGGTGCATTTGGGCGATCTTTTATCTTCTTCCGACGAGCCAGGCGGCCCCCCTTTTTTCTGATTCGGACCCGGAGGTTCCCCCGCCGGCTGCCCCGCGCCAGGTCGCGCAACCTGTGATCACCCCTGGTTCTCCGAGCCATCCGTACTCGCTTCCGGCCGTCACGGTGACGGGAGTCGGATCGGAGGAAAGCATCCTTCCCAACGCTCGGCCCAACTCTTCTGTCTATGGGATTCCGATGGATGTCATGGATACGCCCCGCAACGTCGTTCCCATTTCAAGAGGCCTCGCACAATCGGCGGGGATCGGCCAGTTCGGCTTTCTCGATCCGCTCTCGACCGCCATGGTCGCTCCCGCCGCTCTCACGCAGATCAATTACGGGATCGCCAGCTCGCCCACGATCCGCGGCCGCAACGGGCTCACCTTGATCAACGGCATCGAGGAGACGCTCAACAACAACGGCGAGCAGAACATCCCGTGGAACTACAACATGGTGGAGTCGATGGATCTCGTCGAGGGTCCATCAAACGCCGTTTACGGCGCGACCCAGGTCTCGGGCGGGTATGTGAACTACATCACCAAGCAGCCCTATTTCGACCAGTTCCGCGGCTATGCGTGGGACACGACGGGAATGTACCAGGAATATATGTGGGGCGCCGACATCGGCGGCCCCATTGACAAGGAAAAGAAGCTTGCCTACCGCTTCAGCTACATGGGCCAGGAGAACGGCAGCTACTATCAGTACCAGCGGAACGACCAGCAGAACTTCTACCTCGCCCTGGGTTACCATCCCAACGACTCCTATACGGTCGACTTCTACGGCGATCTGGGG
>JBFXFN010000038.1:6355-23292 GCA_050179015.1 Methylacidiphilaceae bacterium
CAGCTACATGGGCCAGGAGAACGGCAGCTACTATCAGTACCAGCGGAACGACCAGCAGAACTTCTACCTCGCCCTGGGTTACCATCCCAACGACTCCTATACGGTCGACTTCTACGGCGATCTGGGGGCCTACGATTACACGCCCATGTGGGGAATGATCAACCGTCCGACCCAGTCCTTGATCAATAACGGCCTCTACCTCCCCGGCGCGCTCTCCCCTTCGCAAGCCACCACCGGCTTGATCAACAACCCCGGGGCCGCCGGTTATCTTGGCACCCCTGCCGGAATCAGCCGCCGCGACGTGCTCTTCAACCCGACCGACGGCGGCTACGGCACCACGGGACTTATGCAAGTCGTTCAAAAAGCCCAGGTGAACGAGGACCTGCAGATCATCAACAACACTTTCTTCTGGTATCACGACGACCAGTGGATTCTCCATCCGATCTTCTATAGCGAATCGTGCCGCGGCGATTATGAGATCGACAACCGAACCGAGTGCCGACTCACCTTTGATGTCCCGACCGGTCCCGCCCAGGAAGAACCGAAGGAGGTCAAAACCCTGCTGGGAGAGCTAGGCCTTCACAATCTCGTCGATGCGGGAGTCGAACTCCACTACCAAAAGAATCTCGATTACAACTCCGACTCCTTCATCGTTCTCAACAGCTACAGCTTGACCAACCAGAACCCCCTTCTCTGGAACGCTACCCTTTCCAAGGCCTTTCAGGCCCGCATCGGCAACCCCAAGGCCCCCTTCGGGGGAGAATGGGCGATTCCGGGCGCCCCAGCCGGCTATTACTTCGAACCAGCGAATCTCGCCGCGGGAAGCACCGACTGCCGCTACGCGGCGGTCTCTCCCTTCTACCAGCACAGCCTGGAGATTTCCGACAGGCTCTCCCTCCAGTTAGGCGCGCGGGCCACCGGCTACTTCGTCTCCGCCCAGACCCCTCCGGGCACCCCGGCCGTTTTGTTCACGCAGCTCAACACGACTCAGCTCACCCCTCTGGTCACGGTCGGCCCGGTTTACCGGATCTTTCCCTGGATGAGCGCGTACTTCGACTACAACTGGGGATATGTCGTGAACGCAGCGGACATGGGCGGGTTTTCACCCTTCTTTACCGGATCGCAATTCCGCCTCCTTAACGAGCTCTACGAGGGAGGCTTCAAGTTCAACCTGCTCCGGAACACCCTCTTTGCCTCCGTCGACGGCTTCTCCCAGTACACCTACCTGAATAACCGCAACGGGCCCGCAACCCCGTCCACCGTGACAGGCTTTGAAGCGAGCGTGAGCTACCAGCCGGACCGCCATTTCTGGGCGAAGCTCGGGTATGCCTACATGCACGGCACCGAGGACTGGACCTCCGTCGGCCACGGCCCGCCGATGTACCAGACCTACTCGACCGCCCTCGCCCTCCAACAGAACCTGCCCCTCAACAACAGCGGCATGTTCCCCTCGGGCATCTACAACTTCCTCGGCTTCCCCGACCAGGTCATGAGCGGCATGGTCACCTACCGGAGCGACCTCGGCTTAGGGATCACCCTGGGCGGCCTCGTCATGAGCGAGCAGTTCCTCGGCTACGACTACGCGGTGAAGATCCCCACGCAGTTCGTGCTCAACGCCACCCTCTTCTACGCGGCCCCTCGTTGGGAAGCCCGGCTCTACGTCTACAACTTCACAAATGAGCCCTACTGGCTCGCTTTCGGCATGGGAGCCAACGGCACCCGCACCTTCAACTACGAGGACATCGTTCCCGGCATGCCCTTCTGGCTGCAAGGCACCCTGGTCTACAAGTTCTAAATTCGTAACCTTTTCCGTCACATCCGTTCGCGACGGGTGCGCCCGTTGGTGGCGTCTTTACGCCCACTCGCATAGTGTCGTCCCGTTTTTTGGAGGCGCCGTTACGAGACTGAGCAAGACAACCCTTTCTTTCCCCCCCATCCGGGCGGTGCGCGAGCGGGGCAACTCCCCCCCGTGCGCCGCCTCCCGGGACGGATCGAACGCGCCGCTCCTCTCTCGAAGGCCCGGCCGGATTGCGATGCTGGCGAGCCTCTTCTTCCTCGTTTTTCCTCGTCTGCTGCCATCCGCCTTTTCCACTTCCTCCCCATCCGCTTGTCCATCGACCGGCAGCAGCTCGGGCTCCTCTCAGGTCGAGCCGGGCCCGCCCCTGGACACGACCGGCCTCGAAGAAATCACGGTCAAGGCCGCAAGCGAGAGCTCGCTCGTCGTGCCCTCGGCAGCGAAAGCCAAGCAGGAGCTGGAACAAGTTCCAGGCGCGGTCAACTTCATTCCGGCAGCCAATTATCGCAACGGCCGGGTGCAAGGCCTGCGCGACGCCCTTCTCAACCAGCCGGGAATCTACATCCAGGAGTCCTGGGGACAGCCCAACGATTACCGGCTCTCGATTCGCGGAACCGGACTCCAGTCGCCGACTTGGACCCTTCCCGGAATCCTTGTCCTGCAGGACGGACTACCCTGGACGATGGCGGATGGAGAGATGTCTGGCTTTTCCAACATCGACCCGCTAGCGATGCAGTACGCCCAAGTTTGGCGGGGAGCCGATGCCCTCCAGTTTGGATCGGTTAGCCGGGGAGGTGCCGTCAACTTCACTTCGTATACCGGCTATACAGCGCCCAAGGCTCTCGCGCTCTTCGAGATGGGAAGCTACGGCTTTTGGGAGGGGCAGATCGCCTCGGGCGATGTGATGGGAAAGGCCGATGTCTACGCCTCCCTCTCCGACGTGGCCGCCCAAGGCTTCCGGGCACACTCCTCGATGAACGACCTTCGGCTCAACGTGAACTTGGGATATCGGATCAGTCCCAATGCGGAAAACCGCATCTATTTCACCTATGTCAACCAACGCGAGAAGCTGCCGAGCACGCTCACTGAGGGACAGATGTTCGCCGACCCGACCTTCTCCGATGCCTCCTTCGACCTCATGGACTTGCGCCGCTACATCGATCTCCTGCGCGTCGCCGACCGGGTGGCAATCCGACTCGATCCCGACAATACCCTGACTCTGGGCGCGGTCTGGGATAATTCGCAATTCTACCATCCCATATTTCAATTTAATCACATCAACTACAACGACTTTGCTTTGCCGATCCAGCTAAAGGGCAGATCCACCCTCTTCGGCATTCCCGAAACCCATGTCATCGGGCTTCTCCCGCAGGGCATGTTCAATGGACAAACTGTTTACGCGATGCAGTATCCATCTCCGGCACAGGGAGCTTTCTTGGCCAGCTCCAACTACATCGCGGCGAATGTTCCGCTCTACATGCAGGAGACCCTCCAGCTCACCAGGCAGCTCTCGCTCATCGCAGGCATGCAGCTCGACTACTCCCTGCGCAGCGCCGAAACCTACAGCCAGGTGCCCCTCGGCCCCCACGGTCCCCAAGTTTTCCAAAACAACTCCTCGAGCCGAGACTACTACGGGATCAACCCCAAGCTTGGGCTCCTTTATCAGGCAACCAAGGAGGTGCAGTTCTATACCAACTTCAGCCGAGTCTTCCAGCCGCCGACCTTCAATGAGTTGATTCCGGCGGCCTCGATCGTTCCCCGAGGCCAATCGATGTTTCCCCTTCAGGCGGAAACCGGGACCGGCATCGACGTGGGAACCCGCGGCTCGTGGAAGCGGCTCCAGTGGGATCTCTCCTATTACCGCTATTGGATGGACGACCAGATCCTCCTCTATTACCCGTCCGCAGTGATTGCACAGGTGACCAGTCCTTCCGCGATTACCTCCCCTTTCGTCGCCTTTCCTTTCAATGCGAGCCCGACCGTTCTCCAGGGGGTCGAGACGGGGTTTACCCTTGTTCTTGCGGAACGTCTGCTCCCCTCCTTTCTCCCGGGCGACTCCCATCCGGATCAGCTCGTGCTCAATACGAACTTCATGTGGAGTAACTTCCGCTTCGCAAACGACCCGGTCTACCATCACAACCGGCTGCCTCTCTTCCCTATCGACTACCTGCAAGCTCAGTTATTGTACAAGCACCCATCCGGCTTTTACATCGGGCCCAACGTGGAGTCCTCTCTTTCTCCCTATCCCGTCGATTACGCCAACACCCTGAACGTCCCTGCCTGGGCGATCCTGGGATTCCGTTTCGGCTACCAGTCCGAGCATGGCTGGTCGGTCTATTTCGATGCGCGCAATATCACGAACGAGATCTACGCGGCGACGGCCACGCCCGTCACCAACGCGATGCTTTCCGGAGGAGCCGCCGCGCAATCCGTCTTTTATCCGGGGCTGCTCCAAGCCTTCTACGGAGGATTCCAGTGGACCTGGTGACGATGCCTCCCTGCTTTTGGAGCCTCCTCTTCTGCCTCCTTTTCGCTTTCGGGCCAAGCAGGACTCTTTTCCCGCAATCCAGCCACCAAGGCCAGGCTCACGCGGAGGTTGTCGGCACGACCGCCTTCGACGTCTACCGAGACCAGGATGCCATTCATCTCGTCCTAGAGGAAGAGACCGCCGCCGCCCCCCCCAAGCTCCTCTACCGGGTCTCCCGAGACGAAGGTCGAAGCTTTTCCGAGCCCATTGCCATTCCCACGGAGAGTCCGCCATGTCCCGGTCATCGCGGCAACGATCCGCAGATCGCCGCCTCCGGCTTGCGGCTCGTTGTCGCATGGACAGGGCAGGGAACCGGCTATGGCGGGCGCGGCAGGATGGGGGTGGCCCGCTCCCTCGACGGAGGCCGCCATTGGCTCCCCGGAAAGAATCCGGCGGACGACGGGGACGCGCAAGGCGCCCATGCGTTTCTCGACCTCTCGTATGACTTCGGAGGGAGATGCCACCTCGTTTGGTTGGATGAACGAAATGGAACAATGGGCCTTCGCTCCGCCTATTCCGATGATGCGGGGCAAAGCTGGTCGGCTAACCGAACGATCGATCCCGAAAGCTGCTCCTGCTGCCCCAATGCCCTCCTATGGGACAACCCCTGGCTCTTCGTTCTTTATCGGATGGGAAGGCCCCGCGATACCGCCATCGCCCGCTCTTCCGATCGCGGTGGGAGCTGGGAGCGACTGGGTCCGCTCGGAGATTTCCACTGGGAGTTCGCGGGCTGCCCCCATTGGGGATCCGGGCTCGCTCCGCTCGGCTCCGGCGCGACCCTCTCTGCTGCGGTCCAGACGGGAAAACCGGAGCGCGCGGGGCTCTACTTCTTCCAGAGCAGCGACCAGGGACGCACCTGGTCCGCTCCCCGAGCGCTGGCGGGGACCCGAGGACGCTTTGTCGATCTCGCCGCATCCGGGGAAGCGCTCTGCGCAACCTGGGAGGAGTCGTCGGCCAAGTCCACACAAATTCTCGCCGCTTCTTCTCGCGACGGAGGCCGATCTTGGGATACGCCACGGAAGATGTCCCAGGACGGCATCTGGGCCACCCATCCCCGGGTCGTTGGCACCAAGGATGGTTTTCTGATCCTCTGGACGGAGAGCTCCGATTCCATCCACGTCCGCTGGAACCGGGCCCTGGTGCCAATCCGCTGACCCACTCACCCAATCCCCGGGGAAACCCCGACCTCCGCCCAAGGAGGATTTTCCGTCACATTCATAAGCTTCGGGGGCGAGCGTTGGTAGCGTCTTTCTTCCTCCGCCCTCTATCGTACCCGCCACGATTTAGGAGGAAGCATGGCAAACATCCGGAACGTTCTGCAGGATAATTCACTTTCCCGCTTGTGCGCGAAAATCCCAATCCCCCGCCTTCTCCTATTCTCTCTCTTGGTGTTCCATCCTCCGATTCCGAAAACCTGCGCCTTGGGTGGTCCTACCGATCTCTCCGATGTTTCCGTCCCGTCCGCCGAACAGTCGAACAGCGGAGGAAAGACGACTCGCCTAGGCCCGTTAATCTTCCACGACCGGAACGATGCCGATCCGCTCCTCCCGACGCAACCCGAAGACACGAGCCGGATTCCATGGCTGACGCCGGTCGAGGTTGTCGCCCCACGAAACCCGAAGGAAGCGCAGCCGATCGGCATCTCGACGACCGTTAAGGAAATCACGGAGAAGCAGGCGGTGACCAGCGATACAACAAACCTCATGAACGATGTGCCGGGCGCATTCACGCAAAGCGCCGGAGGAGTCTCCGGCCTTCCGGTAATTGACGGTTTCGCGGATGACCGCCTGCACAGCGAGGTCGCGGGCATGCCCCTTACGTCGGCCTGCCCCAACCACATGAACCCCCCTCTCTCCTACATGCCTCCTTCGCAAGTCGGGAGCATGCATGTTTACAACAACATCGTTCCCGTGAGCGTCGGCGGCGACTCCATTGGCGGAGCCATCTTGGCGGAGCCTCCGCTTCCGGTCTTTGCGCAAAAGGGACAGACTTTCGCCAAAGGAGAAATCGGTCCCTTCTACCGCAGCAACGGGAATGCCTTTGGGGGCTACCTCTCGGGAACCGCCGCAACCGACCGCTTTAGCATCACCTACAACGGCTCGTACGCGCAGTCGGAAAACTATTACGCGGGCGCGGCCTTCCATCCGGCCGGTCCGGCCTTCCTCGTGGGGATAGCCCCCAACAAGTCCGCCCTACCCTACACGCGTGAGGGCAATGCGATCCCCTGGATCGGCGGAAACGAGGTAGGTTCCACCTACTACCAGACCCAAAACCATGATATCGGGATGGCCTTTCACCAGGAGAACCACCTGATCCGATTGAATCTCGGCGTCCAGGATATCCCCTTCCAAGCCTATCCCAACCAGCGGATGGATATGACCAACAACCTAGCCCTGAATGCAAACCTGCGCTACACGGGTCAATATGATTGGGGGGTACTCGAAGGGCAGGCTTACAACCAGAACATCCACCACAAAATGGACTTCGGCGAGAATAAGCAATACTACTATGGGAGTCCGCAGACGATCTTAGCGGATGGCATGCCGATGTTTTCGAGAGCGAACAACACCGGCGCCAAAGTCAAAGCAAGCATTCCCCTCTCCGATCAGCATATCTTGCGCGTCGGAAGCGAATACCAGCGATACATCGACGACGAATATTGGCCTCCTTCGCCGACCACTCTTCCCCCGGGCTACTTGATGGGCGGGATGGCGCCAAACACCTTCTTGCTCCTTAACAACGGACAGCGCGACCGATACGACGTCTTTGCCGAATGGGATGCGCGCTGGAACGCTCGATGGACCTCCCAGCTCGGGGTTCGCAGCGATACCGTCTTGATGAACACGGGGCCCGTGCAAGGCTACAACCCGATGTACGACAGGCCGCCCTTGTCTCCGGCAACCCGGTTCAACGATGCGGATCGGAGCCGCGCCTACCAGAATTGGAATGCCACGGCGCTGGCGACATATACGCCGACCAAGACGCAGTTCTATTCTCTCGGCTATTCGCTCAAGAGCCGCGCGCCGAACCTTTACGAGCTCTATACGTGGTCTACCAGCATGATGGCGATGGAGATGGTCGGTTGGTTCGGAGATGGAAACTACTATGTGGGCAATCTCAATTTGCGGCCCGAGATCGCCAATACGATCAGTGCCACAGCCGATTGGCACGATACGCAAGGCAACTACGCCCTGCAGGTAACGCCCTACTATAGCTATATCTATGATTACATCGATGTTCAACGTTTGCCGGGCGCCCTCGGAGGAACCCTCGCCAACTTGAATGCGACCCAGGGATTCGTCAGTCTCCAGTTCGTGAATGTCGACGCCCAGATCTTTGGCGCGGATGTCTCTGGTCATGCGCTGCTCGCGAAGGACACGCCGCTCGGCGATTTCGAGATCAAGGGTCTCGCAAGCTACGTCCGAGGAGAACGGAGCGGCGGGCAAAACCTCTATCATATGATGCCTCTCAATTCGACGTTGACGCTCTCCCAGAAATTTGCGGGCCTAACCAATTCGGTTCAGGGGCAATTCGTGGCCGCCAAAAACACGGTGGAGGAGTTGCGCAATGAAATTCCCACGAGCGCCTACGCACTGCTCAACCTGAGCACCAGCTATGAATGGAAGAGTGTCCGCGTCGAGGCGGGAATCCAAAATGTCTGCAATTCGCTCTACTACCTGCCGCTCGGTGGAGCCTACATCGGTCAGGGAGCCACTATGTCGGGGCCGATGGGTCCGGCTTGGGGAATCGCTCTGCCCGGAATGGGGCGGATGTATTATGTCGGAGCCAATCTGACGTTTTAAAATCTCCCATAAGACTCGGGGAAACCCCGCCCTCTGTCCTGGGGTGATTTTTCGTCACACGCATGGGCAACGGGTGCACCCGTCGGTAGCGCGCCCGCCCTGCTCCGCTCTATGCTCCCATCCGAATTGGCGGAGACCTTGACAAAGATTAGAGATACTCATCGCCGCGCTCGGCTTCTTTCCTTCGGCGGAAACCACTCGGCGCTCGGCATCCTCTTGCTTCTTCCTTTCCTTCTCTTTGGACGGATCGAGGATGGCCGGGCGGAAGCCTTCTCCGAAATCTCTCCCCCTGGCCAGGATTCACCGCAGAACGGAGCGGCCCCCTCCCTCCGGGCGCCCCTTCTCTTCGCGGAAGCCGAGGGGGTTGCCTCCCGAAAGTTCCCCACCTCGGAGGCCGAGGAGACCGTCGTCCTCGGCCGTGCCCCCTCGGCTCTGGCGCCATGGGAAAACTCGAAGTGGAGCCTCGATTCTCCGGAAATCTGGAGCGACCGGACCGCTTCGAGCGACACGCCCGCCACGCTGATGGGAACCGGGCACATGCACCGGAAGTACCAGCCGATGATTGGATTCTGGTGGATGTACATGAACATGGGCCCCGACTATTACCAGGGCTCCAATGCCATGAATCTCAACGGCCTAGGCGCGGTCCAGTATGGAGGGAAACCCGTCGCCATGGGAAACGTGAACATGTTCATGGCTCAGTACATGCCGATGCTCATGATGGGCATTACCGACAACCTCACCTTCATGGCGATGTTTCCCATTTGGAACAAACAGATGACCATGGTCGGGCTGCCCATGGGGGGCTACATGTCCCCCGGCATGATGCACCACGGAATGGGCATGGGTCATGCGACGGGAAAGAATGGGCTTCCCCTCCAGCCGATGCCCCCGGGTTCAGAGATGTCGATGCAGGCGACGGGGCTGGGGGACGTCAACTTCCAGGCGATCTGGAAGGTCTTGGACTTTCACCGGAACCGGCTCCAGCTCAACTATGGCTTCTCCGTCCCGACGGGCTCGATCGACGAGACGATGCCCGATATGGCTGGACACAACGTCTATCCCTACGACATGCAGCTCGGCCTGGGCGTTCCCGCCTTCATCACGGCGGCCACCTACCTCGGGCAGAGCGAGGATCGCCACTGGGGCTGGGGGGTTCAGGGCTACGCCACCATCCCCGTGGGGCGCAACTCCCAAGGATACGCCTGGGGCAACTCGTTTCTGGGCAACGGGTGGATCTCCTACAACTTCACCGAGGCGATCTCCCTCAACTTCAGCGGCCTCGGCTCCTACCAGGGAGGAATCCACGGAGCGAACCCGGTCAACCAGCTTTCTCTCCAAACCGCTTCTTTCGTTGCCATGCCCGACATCGTGGCCGCCTGGACGGGGGGAGAGTGGGCCGGGGTCGGATTGGGAATCAATATGCGAATGCCGGGGTTTGCCAGCGAGGGCTTCCAGAAGATCGCGACATCGCCCGAAAGCGCCCTCCAGGGCAATTTTCTCACCGCCCAGATCGTGGTTCCCTGCTATCAATCCTGGTCTGGCGTCCAGTACGGAATGGGTTGGATGGCCACGGTCTCCTGGCAGTGGTGGTATTAACCTCAACGGCTTGAGGTTTTCGCCTCTCCGGCTCCCTCGGCCCTCCCGCCCAGATGCTTTGCGAGGAACTGCTCGGTTGCCCGGAAGAACTGGAGGCGGTCTTCCGGACGAACCAGCCCATGCCCCTCGTCCGGAAAGAGGATGTATTCCACCGGCAATCCATGCTTTCGGATCGCTTCCACGATCTGATCGCTCTCCGCCTGCTTGACCCGGACATCGTTCGCACCCTGGGCGATCAAGAGAGGAGCGCGGATCCGCTCGGCGGCAAAGACCGGGGAGCGTTTCCGAAGGAGAGTTTCATCCTTCTCTAGGCTTCCCAGCCGTTTTTCAAAAAGGGCTCTCATCGGCTCCCAATAGGGAGGGATCGACCGGCTCAGGGTGATTAAGTTGGAAGGCCCCATCGCCTCGACGCCGCAGGCGAACTCTTCCGGGGCGAAGGTCAGAGCCGCCAGCGTCGCGTAGCCCCCATAACTCATTCCCATGATAGCGACCTTGCCGGGATCGGCATAGCCATGCGCGATCGCCCACCGCTTGGCATCCAGAAGATCCGACTGCATCTTCCCTCCCCACTCCCGGTCTCCTGCGTTGACAAACTCCTTGCCGTAGCCCGTGGAGCCACGGAAGTTAACCTGCAAGACGCCGTAGCCCCGGTTGGCAAGGAGCTGGACCAGGGGGCTGAACCCCCAACTGTCCCGCGCCCACGGCCCTCCGTGAACCAGGAGAACGAACGGCACCCGTCCCGTAGCGCCGAGGGGAAGGGTGAGATAACCGTGCAAAAGAAGCCCGTCCCTTGCGGGGAAAGAGATCGGCTCCATGGGAGCGAGCCGGTAGGAGGCGAGTTCGGGTCGCGAGGCGAAGAGAAACTCGAGCTTCTTCTTCTGCGGGTCGAAGAGATAGAAGCTCGCCGGGTCGATGTCGGAAGAGTAGGCTACCGCCCAAGCCGTATCGGCAAGATCGCGGCTGGCGATGGTTACCTCCCCGGGATGCTGGCTCTGGAGATAGCCGAATGCCTCGCGGACCTGGGAGTCGAAAAAGCGCCACTCGAGCTTTTCCCGCTCGAAGGCTACCGCCTCGAGGCGGTAGGTCTTTGGGTTGGTCAGGACAGCCGCCACGTCGTACTGTGGATCTTCGGCCAACACCTCCCGTTTGCCGCTCAAGGGGTCGACAGCCAGCAGCCGCTCCGCATTCGCTCCGACGGTGGAAAGGATCCAGGCGGACCGGTCGTCCGGAGAAAAGCCGACGAGCCCCCCCGACTCATCCGGACCCCAGGTTTCCACCGTCTTCCATGGCGCATCGATCGCGGTCCGCACGCGCACTTCTTGCCGGGCGCCCGGCAGCATCGCAAGCTGGGCTCGGATCGCATACCGGTGATCCTCCTCCCATTCGAGCACGTTCCCAGGGTTTTCCGCGAGGAGGCGAAGCCCGTTGTCGGAAAGAGAGATCTCATAGACGTCGAAAAGCTTGGGATCTCTCCGGTTCATGGTGAGGAGGATGGAGCCGGGATGCGCGGGATCGGCCGCCTGGATATGAACCTTGACTCCGGGAAACGGCGTCAGGTCGGTGGCTTGGCTCTTCCCCAGATCGACCCGAAATAGATGGTTGTTCTCGTTGCCCCCCTGGTCTTGGAGATAGAAGACCGACCGGCTGTCGGGAGACCAGAAAAAGGAGCGAATCCCGCGCCCTCTTTCGGTCGTGACCGGATGGTCATCCTTTCTCCCCAGGGACCGGACCCAGACGTTCAAAACCCCCTGATAAGGAGCCAAGTAGGCGAGCTTGCTTCCGTCCGGGCAGAGCCGCGGGGAGGCCCACTTCGGCTCTTCGAAGAGTACCCGGAGGGGGATGAGCGGCGCGGGCTTCTCGTCGGAAGGAGTAGCGCGCAGACCTATTGCGGGAAATGAGAGCGCGAAAAAGAAGAAGGGAACTAGGAACGACCGGCGAAAAGAAAGCAGAAGACGCATGGCGATTGGTGCATGGACCCTAGGGAAAAAGCTGTCCCCTGGCAATCCCGCTTTCATCGGGCCCGTGGGAATCGACGTTCCATACGGTCCTTATCCCCTGCGAGATATCGTTCTTGCGCGAGCGTCCCCATCCGGTTGACCGCCGATATCCTGGCCGCACTCCGGTATAGGGCGCCCTTCACCACCGGCTAAGCCAAGAACTCCGGCTGCACCGCTGGCCCCCTAAGACGGGTAACCGGCTAGCGGCCTCCGAGCTTTCCGTCGAGCGCCCAGTTGACCATCGGCACGTTCACCACCGGCTCTCCGAAAAGCCCCAGCCAGGGCTTGCTCGTGTAGCGGGCCAGAATCTCCCGAAGCTCTTCCTGTCGCATCTTCCGCTCCCGGGCGACCCGGGGGAGCTGCAGAAGGGCGTTGGCGAGGCGGATGTGCGGGTCGAGGCCGCTGGCCGAAGCGGTGACCGCGTCGGCCGGGACCCGCTGGTCCGGGGAGAGGAGGTTTTCCTTCCGATAGTCGGCGGCGCTTTGGGCGACCGCCTCCACCAGCTTCTTCGAAGCCGGACCGAGGTTCCGCCCGCCGGAAGCGGTCGCGTCATAGCCCGCTGCCCCCGCCGCCGAGGGACGAGGATGGAAGTATTGGGGTCCTTCAAAGTTTTGTCCCAAAAGGGCCGAGCCCAAGATCGTCCCGTCCGGGGCTCGCACCAGGCTTCCGTTTGCCTGGAAGGGGAAGAGGAGCCGGCCGGTCCAGTAGACCGCCAGAGGATAGAGGCCGCCGAGGACCACGCTGAATAGACCGATCAACAGAAGGGCAATCCGAACTCGCGGCCAGAGACTTCTCATACCGAACCTCCCTACCTCCACGGAAGAAGACCCAAGAGCAGGTCGATCCCCTTGATTCCCACAAAGGGGGCGGCCAGGCCGCCCAGCCCATAGATCAGAGCGTTTCGCACCAGCAGGGCCTGCGCCGTAAGGCCGCGAAGCCGGATGCCCCGCAGGGCCAGGGGGATCAGCGCAACGATGATGAGCGCGTTGAAGATCACCGCGCTCAGGATGGCGCTCTCCGGGCTTCGCAGCTTCATGATGTTGAGCGGGGCGATCACGGGAAAGGTTCCCATCAGCAGGGCCGGAATGATCGCAAAATATTTGGCGATGTCGTTGGCCACGCTGAAGGTGGTGAGCGCTCCCCGGGTCACCAAGAGCTGCTTGCCGATCTCCACGACCTCGATGAGCTTGGTGGGGTTGCTGTCGAGGTCGACCATGTTGCCCGCCTCCCGGGCTGCCTGCGTGCCCGTGTTCATGGCCACTCCCACGTCGGCCTGGGCCAGGGCCGGAGCGTCATTGGTGCCATCCCCCGTCATCGCCACAAGATGCCCGCCTTCCTGCTCGCGCCGGATCCGAGCGAGCTTCGCCTCCGGAGTCGCCTGGGCAAGGAAATCGTCGACTCCCGCCTCCATCGCAATCGCCGCCGCGGTTTGCGGATTGTCCCCCGTGATCATGATCGTCCGGATACCCATCTGGCGCAGCCGCGCAAACCGCTGCTTGATCCCCCCTTTCACCACATCCTTGAGGTGAATGACCCCGAGCGCCTCCTTCCCCTCGGCGACGACCAGCGGGGTCCCTCCCTCCCGGGCGATCCGATCGACCGCCTGCCGCACCGAGTCGGGAAGACTCCCCTCCCGCTTGCGCAAAAAGGCTTCGATCGCATCGCCCGAGCCCTTGCGGATCGAGCGAGCGGGGCTCCCGTCGCTCTCGGGAAAGTCGACGCCGCTCATCCGCGTCTGAGCCGAGAAAGGAACGAACCGAGCCCGGTTTTCCAGCACCTCTCGACCCCGCAGCCCATGCTGCTGCTTAGCCAGCACCACGATGGAGCGCCCTTCGGGGGTCTCGTCGGCAAGCGAGGCGAGCTGCGCCGCATCGACCAGCCGTAGAAGATCGACTCCCGCAGCGGGAACGAACTCGGTCGCCATCCGGTTGCCGAGGGTGATGGTGCCCGTCTTGTCGAGCAGAAGAACGTCGATGTCGCCCGCAGCCTCTACCGCCCGGCCGCTCGTCGCCATGACATTGTGCTGGACGAGCCGGTCGATCCCCGCGATGCCGATCGCGCTCAAGAGTCCGCCGATCGTCGTCGGGATTAAGCAGACGAAGAGAGCCGCCAAAGCCGCGATCGACACCGGAGCATGAAGATAGCGCAGGAAGGGAACCAGGGTGAGAATCACCAGGAGGAAGAGGAAGGTCAGCGCCGCCAGGAGAATGCCCAAGGCGATCTCGTTGGGGGTCTTTTGCCGCTTGGCCCCTTCGACCAGCTGGATCATCCGGTCTAGGAAGGTCTGGCCGGGATCGCTCGTGATCCGAACCACGATCCGATCGCTAATGACCTTCGTCCCTCCCGTCACGGCACTCCGGTCCCCCCCGCTCTCCCGAACCACGGGGGCCGACTCCCCCGTCACTGCGGACTCGTCCACCGTGGCCGCCCCTTCGGTAACCTCGCCGTCCGCAGGGATCTGATCCCCGGCAACGCAGATTACCAGGTCCCCCTTTCGCAGCTCGGTTGCCGAGACGGTCTCCTCCCTACCCTCCCGAAGCCGACGGGCCATCGTGATCGTACGCGCCTGGCGAAGGCTATCGGCCTGCGCCCTCCCGCGGCTCTCCGCCGTGGCCTCCGCGAAGGTCGAAAAAAAGACGGTGAACCAGAGCCAGAGAGAGATCTGCACCGTAAAGAACTTGGACTCGGGGGAAAGAAAGACTTCAAGCGTGCTCACCAGCGCCCCGACTTCGGTGACGAAGATGACCGGGTTGCGCCAGAGA
This sequence comes from Methylacidiphilaceae bacterium, assembly GCA_050179015.1. Lineage (GTDB taxonomy): Bacteria > Verrucomicrobiota > Verrucomicrobiia > Methylacidiphilales > Methylacidiphilaceae > Methylacidimicrobium. The sequence continues at coordinate 20,839 of JBFXFN010000038.1, forward strand.
ACAAAGGGATTCGCCTTCGTGACCGCGTTCCGCAGCGAAAAGGCCAGAAGCTGCGGGTCGGCGAAAGAAAACTTCCTAGGCTTCATATCCTCTATCCTAAAAGGTCTGCCCCGCGTGAAGCAGGAAATGCTCGAGAATGGGCCCCAAGGCGAGGACTGGAAAGAAGTTGAGCGCGCCCACGATGAAGACCGTCGCAAGCAGGAGCACGACGAAAAGGCCTCCCGTGACGGGAAACGCGGCTTGACTCACCGCCACCTTGTTCTGGGCCGCGAGCAGCCCGGCCAGTCCCAGGACCGGAACGAGCATGAGGTAACGCCCGGCGAGCATCGCGATCCCCAAGGTCGTGTTGTACCATGGGGTATTCCCGGAAAGGCCAGCGAAGGCGCTCCCGTTGTTCCCGGTCGTCGAGCTGTAGGCGTAGAGGATCTCGCTGAGTCCGTGCGGACCCCCGTTGGCGATTCCCGCCAAACCCCAATCGCTTCCAATCGCCCACGCGCTCATCCCGAGGATCGAAAGGGTGAGGACGAGAATGCTCAAGGCGGCCATCTTGACCTCGCTCGCCCCGATCTTCTTCCCCAAATACTCTGGGGTCCGCCCGATCATGAGCCCGAAGAGGAAGACCCCCAGCACGACGAAGACGAGCATGCCGTAGAGCCCCGATCCCACCCCTCCGAAGGCGACCTCCCCGAGCTCCATGTTGAAGAGCGGAACCAACCCGCCCAGAGGCATGTAGGAATCATGCAACGAGTCGACCGCGCCGCAGGAGGTCGCGGTCGTGGCCGCTGCGAAAAGGGTGGAGTCGAGGATACCAAAACGTGCCTCCTTCCCCTCCATATTGCCCTCCGCCGAAGAGAGACCCTGGCCGATCAGGAGTGGGTTGCCTGCTTCCTCCGCATGCCAGCAGACGAGGATCCCTCCGAAGAGTAGGAGAGCCATCACTCCCCAGACAGCCCAGCCGTGGGCGGGTCTTCCAACGGCGAGCCCCAGGTAGATGGCGAGCGCGCCGGGAATGCAAAGCACCGCCAGAATTTCCAACAGATTGGAAAGCGGAGTGGGATTTTCGAAGGGATGAGCCGAGTTGGCGTTGGTAAACCCTCCTCCATTGGTGCCCAACTGCTTGATGGCTTCCTGGGAGGCGATCGGACCTTGGACAATCTCCTGCGCCTCGATCCGAGATTCGCGGCCGCCCGCTTCCCGAACGACGCCGGGCGCCACAAGCTTTGCCTGCGAATAGGCGGAAAAGTTCTGCGGCACCCCTTGGGACACCAGGAAGACCGCGAGCCCGAAGGCCAGCGGTAGAAGCAGATAGTAGGTGATTCGGACCAGATCGACCCAGAAATTACCGACCGTCTTGGACCCCGTCCGCACCAGCGACCGGACGAAAGCGGCCGCAGCCGCGATCCCGGTCGCAGCCGAAGTAAAGTTATGCACCGCAAGCCCCACCATCTGGGAAAAGTAGGAAAGGGTCGATTCCCCAGCGTAGTTCTGCCAGTTGGTGTTGGTGGTGAAGCTCACCGCCGTATTGAAGGCCAGATCGGGCGAAACCGGGCCAAAGCCCTTGGGGTTAAGCGGGAGCCACTGCTGGGTCCGCAGGATTGCGTAGGTCAAAAGAAGGCCTGCGAGGTTGAAGACCAGCAGCGAGGCGAGGTAGCCCTTCCAGTCCTCTTCCCTGCCGGGATCGATCCCGCAGAGCCGGTAGGTCCAGCGCTCGCACGGTCGGAGGACCGGATCGAGCCAGGTCTTGCCGTTTGTCTCCAAGACCTGCCGGAGGTAGTGGGCCAAGGCCAGGCTTACGGCCGCCACGGCCAGGAAAAAGAACCCAAGAGCCAACCAAAAGGAGGTCGTCATTCCCGAAATCTTTTAGAATTTCTCGGGCCAGATCATGGCCGCAAAGAGATAGCCCAGAAGTCCAACGCAGAGGATTCCCAGAAAGACGAGCATTTTTTCTCTTCCTAGATCCGGTCACACCACTCTCCGTAGGCTAAGGTCAACAGGAAGAAGCCCAGGGTGCCAGTTATATAGATCAGGTCCGTCATCGATTGGCCGATACATTAGGCCATCCCAAACTCCGGGAGGACTCAAAATCGCTTGGCGCCTGCTCAAAAAACCATAAATGGTTTACTCCCTGCCCTCTCTGCACAGGCCGGCTATGGGTCCCATCCCAGGCCAGGCTGGGGTCCATGGAACTCAAGTTGAACAACCTCCGCGAGGAGATGGATCGGTATTTCGCTTGGGCTGGCGCATTCGCTACAGGCTCGGGTTCCACTGGCTCGCCGGCTGGATGCTCTCCCTGCCGGCGGTTGGCATCTTCTGGCATTGAGTCGGCAGGTGGGCTCGGAGGGATTTGAACCCTCACCCCTTGCGGGACCAGATCCTAAGTCTGGCGCGTCTACCGTTTCGCCACAAGCCCGGCGCTCGGCCCCACCCTACCGTCCGGACGCCCGCCTGTCGAGG
>JBFXFN010000039.1:0-23278 GCA_050179015.1 Methylacidiphilaceae bacterium
GACGATACGGATCGTTCCTCGTCCGTTTGGCGATTCGCAGAGAGACCTCGTGCGCCGCTTGGCCTTGGATTTCGCCTGGGTCATTCTAACGAGTCCTGTAGGGGCCGATCTCTTTCTGCGCCGTGTATTCGAGACGGTCGGAGATCTGCGAGCGCTTGGAAAGGTTAGATTTGCCGCAGTCGGGAGTGTCACCGCGGATGTTGTCCGCCGATATCATCTCTCGGTCGATCGAGTGCCCGAAACTTATACGACGGCCGCGCTGGCGAGCTGCTTTGGTCCCGAGGAGCTGCGGGGCTCTCGCTTTTGCCTCGCCCGTAGCGCGCTAGCCAACCCGGAACTGCCCCGATCGCTACGCGGATTCGGAGCCCATGTGGAAGAGTGGGTGCTCTACGATACGGAGCCTGAAATGGACGATCCCACGGGGGCTAGGGATAGATTTTTGCAAGAGGGAGCTCATTGGATTCTCTTTGCGAGTTCGAGTGCCGCGGAGAATTGGCAGAAACTCGGCCTTCAACCCACCCATGGCGTCCTTTCTCCTCGGGCTTTGAGCATCGGCCCGGTCACCACTCGTGCTCTCCATCGACTCGGGATTTCGGTTGCTGCCGAGGCCGAGAAGCAGTCCATTGAGGGACTGGTGGCTTGCCTCCTCGACCTTGCGCAGAGAGAAAAATAGGATTGGCGGTGCGGCCAATGAGTGGAGGAGCGGTCTCCCGCTCATGCGTAGCGTGGTGAAGTCGACGAGCGAGGTCGCAGAGAGAGGAAATAGCGGAGGAAAGAAGATGGCGGATCTTTGTGCGCAAGCGCTCATGGAAAAGGGAAATGAGGCACTTGCTGTCGGCGAGCTGGATCGGGCGGTCGCAGCCTATCGGGAGGCGGCTAGTCAAGATGACACCTACTTCGACGCCCACCATGCTTTGGCTGTGGCTCTATATAAGCTAGGAGCTTATCAAGAGGCGATTGACGTCGCTCTGCGTGCCACGGCTCTGCGGCCGGAGGAACCCCTGATCTGGACGACCCTTTCGCTGGCTTATCAGAAGCAGCAACGGATCGCCGAAGCGGAGCAGGCGGCTCTCAAAGCAAGACTCTATTCTTGGAAGCAACAAACAAGTGAGCAGGGCGGCATCGAAAAATAGTATTGCATCGGATCTTAATGCAAGTCTTACTAACTTGCATGAAGCTTACGCAGATTACCAGCGCGCAGCTTAACGAGATTGCAAGGCTCGTGCAGGAAAAGGAGAGTCTATTGAAAAAGGTCTCTGAGATCAACAAGAGACTCCAATATTTACCGGTCGATGGCCGCGGCCGGTCGACGGCGCCCAGAGGGCGGATTCCCGGCCGAGCGGGACGACATCCCGGAAAACTGAAAGCGGCGGTTCTGGATGCGCTCGCCGCCGCTGGAAGCGAAGGGCTCTCTGTGAAGGAGCTGTCTTCCAAGTTGGGCGTAAAGCCTAATAACTTGCATAGCTGGTTTTACACGACCGGCAAGAAGGTTAAGCATTTGGTGAAGAGCGCGGATCGAAGATATATCTATACCCCGGCCCAGGCAGAAAAAGAAACGACCGACCACCAAGCGCTTTCCGAAGCCTGATGGGAAGCGTCGACTCGGACGAGGCGGGAGACCAGCGGTGAACGAGCAGGGGGGAGTGGCGACGTCTACGCTGCCTGGACTGGCCAGGGGGTGCGCAAGGGGTCGATCACTTCCAGGAGAGTACCGCCGCTCTGCAACTTGGTTCCGGGAGCGGCCGAGCCCCGTTTCACGATGCCCAGGGCAAGCGCGGCTCTCCGGGCGAAAGAGTGGGCCACGCTGGTGATCCTGCCGATCTCTGACTCGCCCTGGCAGAGCGGTGCTCCTGCCTGAAGCTCGTCGGAGAGCGGCGGTGAGGCGAGGAGGACCAGAGAGCGGTTCGCGTGCCCAATGTGGTGCAGCCGCGAAACGATCTCCTGGCCGACATAGCAGCCTTTGTGATAGGAGACGGCAAGCGAATCCAGCCCCACTTCCTGAGGCAAATCGCCTGGCTGAAGCTCGACGCCCCATTTAGGCAGCCTCGCTTCGAGACGCAGAGATTCCAAGAGCGTTTCAGGAACCCGAATACCTACATCAACGGTTGCTCCCGGGGGGGACCAGAGGTCCCAGCCGGGTAGGCCGAACCGCGGGCTTCGAAAGGCGACAGCGCCGGCCGGGATCGTAAAAGGGGAGGAGCCGAACACGCGGGTAAGCGTCCATGAGTCCAGATGTTGGAACTCCACATCGTCGGCGACGAGGAATCGACGCAGGCGAGTTTCGAGGGAATCCTTCTCGGATGCCGGCCCTTCGATCCAAAGCGCATCGTCCGATGCACCGATCCAGAGATCTCCAAGCAGCTTCCCCTTCGCCGTCAGAATCGCGGCATAGATCGCGGATTCGGCCGTCAGGGAAGAGACGTCGTTTGTGACCTGTCCATTGAGGTAGCGGACACGATCGGTGCCCGTGGTTTTCCAGAGGGTGCGATCGTAGATCGGCGCGCAAGCGGTCTTGCCGAAAAGAATCTCGTTGTAGAGTGCTTCAGGGTTCATTGGATGGTTGGCTGGGCTACGACTGGATGCGCTGCTCCTTTTTGGCAACCGCAGGAGAAAGCTTGTGAGTCATGCCGGTTAGCATAGCCTCGAAGAAGCAACAGAGAAAGATGGAAGCGGAAGACATTCGCTGGATGGACGCGGCTCTGGAGGAGGCGCGCCGGTCGGGAGCAGAGGGAGAGGTCCCCATCGGGGCCCTGGTCGTTTCGGGCGGCACGATCGTAGGCCGCGGGGCAAACCAGGTGGAGCGCCTCCGGGATGCGCTAGCGCATGCGGAGATGCGGGCGATTCAGGCAGCGCAGGATAGGATCGGCGATTGGAGGTTGGAGGGGTGCACTCTTTATGTGACCAAGGAACCCTGTCCCATGTGTGCGGGGGCCGCGCTCCAGACGCGGATTTCCCGAATCGTCTACGGGGTGGCCGACCCGCGGCTAGGAGCTGTGGAAAGCCGGTGGCGGCTTTTGGAAGGAACAAACCGGCAGGTGACTGTGTTGGGAGGTATGTTGGCCGAGGAATCGCTCTCTCTTCTGCAAAGTTTTTTTGCGGAGGTTCGGCGACGGAAAAAGTCAGTTGCTTCTGCAAAAGGGGAACGTTACTTAGGGTGATCGATGGTTATGGAGGATGGGACCGGAGTAGTGCGCTCGTTTGAGCAGGCGTTTCGCTGCTCTTTGCCCTTGTATTGTCCGGGACGATACGCTGTCCGCCTGCGGGAGACGGGAAATGGACAGTTGATTCCGCATTCTCTCGTAGAAGCTCCCAACGAGGACCAGCTCCACGTCTTTGGAGGCAACCAGGTGCGTGCCATGGGGCACGCCGTGGAAGAGTTGGCTTTTCAGTCCGAGGGAGGAGAGCTGATCGTGCTCTTCCCGGATCTCGAAGCTTTTCTGCCGCTGCGGGAACGGTACGCGCAGCTCGCGAAGAAGCCGTGCCGCATTCGCGTCTGGGCTCCAGGCACGCCGCCAAAGCGTTGCTCGAAAATCGACTTTGTCGTTTCCGTCCACCCACGTTTGGCCAAGTACCGGCTCTATCTTTTCTCCAGCGGAAGCGGGTCCGCTCTTGTCTGCTGCAAGCAGCTCGGCCGTGCGAGAGGCAATGGGGAGCGAGATGCGCTCGCCTGCCAGGAGCGTTACGTAGGCTTTTGCAGCTTCGATCCCTATGTCGTCGAGTCGGTCCGCTGGCGATTCAATCTCTTGAGTTGTGGGCTAGAAAAGCTGGTTCGTCGCTGGGAAGGCTTTTTTTCTCTCCCCACTCTCCCGCTCCGGACCATCAATGCTTTCGTAAAGAGCCGGTCGGCGCTGGCGAGCGGCGGGGGCGGCGAACTTTCTTAAGGGTGGACGGGCATTGACGGCTAGCGTTCATCCCTCGGAAATCCCGCGCCCGGAGGCAAGGGCGACCGATAGCTCCGCATGCTGGTTTCCCGACGGGACCACAGGAAGGCGCTCCCGCCTCCATTTCCTCGGCATTTGCGGTACGGCCATGGGAGCTGTCGCGGCTATGCTGAGGGAGGAGGGGTGGGATGTAGGCGGTTCGGACGAAAATGTCTATCCGCCGCTTTCCACCTTCCTGGAATCGCGCGGAATCGCGCTGCACGAAGGATACCGGCCGGAAAATCTTCCGGACGATCCCGAAGTGACCGTCGTCGTGGGAAACGCAATCAAACGAGGCAATCCGGAACTGGAAGCCGTGTTGGAGGGAAAGCGCTTTTATCTCTCTCTCCCGGAAGTTCTCAAATTTATTTTTCTCCGCAAAACGCGAAACTTTGTGGTCGCCGGTACTCATGGGAAGACTACGACGGCTTCTCTGCTGGCTTGGCTCTTCGCCGCCGCTGGGAAAGAACCTTCCTTTTTGATTGGCGGACTGCCCGGGAATTTTGGAGCCGGCGCCCACAGGGGAAAAGGGGATGTTTGGATCTTGGAAGGCGATGAATACGATACAGCTTTCTTCGACAAGCGAAGCAAGTTCCTCCATTACCTTCCGGAAGTCGTTTTGATCAATAACATCGAGTTTGACCATGCGGATATCTTTCCGGATCTCGCAGCGATTCAACTCTCGTTTCGCCGGCTAATCCATCTAGTGCCGCGAACCGGACGGATCATAGTCAATGCGGACGATCCAAACAGCCAGGCGGTTTGCGAAGGAAGTCTGGCTCCCGTAACAAGCGTAGGGTTCGGGCAAGAAGCGGAGATCCGGATCGGGAGGGTTCGCTATACCGAAGAGAGTTCTGAGTTTGAAATGCTTGGCCGCCGGCTCCGCGTGCCGCTCGTAGGCGAGTTATATGTGCGTGATGCGGCCATGGCGGTCGCCGCAGCGGTCCATGGTGGAGTTTCTCTTGACGCGATCGTAGAAGAAGGACTTCCCCGCTTTCAGGGCGTGCGGCGGCGAGGAGAAGTTCGCGCGGAGGTGGGCGGAGTGACGATCGTCGACGACTTCGGTCATCATCCCACGGCGATTCGGGAGACACTCCGGTCTCTGAGACTCCGGTTTCCGAAAAGGCGTATCTGGGCGATTTTCGAACCCAGGAGCAACACGACCCGTCGCGCGGTCTTTCAGGAGGTGCTGCCCGAGTCCCTGAGCGTCGCCGACGGCATCTTTATAGCCGATGTTGCCAGGAAGGATCAACTTCCGGAGGCGGATCGACTCGACCCCCGACGAATCATCGAAGATCTTCGGCGGCAAGGGAAAATCGCGTTCTTTGAACAAGACGCAACCGCCATTGCGAACCATATCGCCACACTGGTCCGGCAAGGAGATGTCCTTGTGGTATTCAGCAATGGTGGGTTTGATGGCATTCAAGAAAAATTGGCGGCCGCTTTGCAGCGGAACCAGGTCAGACTGACGCAGTAACTGTGTCATTTTGGGACACCTTTGTCTCTGAGTGCCGCACGGATAATTGTTCGCAACTAACTTATGCCCTGTCACTAGTGAGAAGCGATCCCAACCTGGAACGGTTCTTGCGGAGGCTTTAGTATGGCGCACGTCCTCGGAATTGATTTGGGCACGACGAATTCGTGCATGGCAGTGATGGAGGCGGGACAACCGGTCGTCTTGGAGAATTCGGAGGGAGCAAGAACTACCCCTTCGGTTGTGGCCTTTACGAGGGCGGGAGAACGCCTCGTGGGGCAGGCAGCGAAGCGACAGGCGATTACCAATCCGCGAAACACGATCTTTTCGATCAAGCGATTCGTCGGACGACGATTTTCGGAGGTGCAGGAAGAAGTGAAGCGGGTGCCCTACCGGGTGGTGGAAGGAAAGGGGGGAGGCTGTGCCGTCGAAGTGGAGATCGGGGCTGAGAAGCGCGTCTATACCCCGGAAGAGATTTCAGCTTTCATTTTGATGAAATTGAAGGCGGACGCGGAGGCGAAGCTCGGTGAGAAGATTGCTCAGGCCGTCATCACGGTTCCCGCCTACTTCAACGACAGTCAGCGGCAGGCAACCAAGGATGCGGGGCGAATTGCCGGGCTGGAGGTTCTTCGAATCATCAATGAGCCTACGGCAGCTTCCCTGGCGTACGGCTTGGAGAAGAAGAAGGACGAACGCATCGCGGTCTACGACCTTGGTGGCGGAACCTTTGATATCTCCGTTCTCGAGATTGGCGAGGGTGTCTTTGAGGTAAAGGCCACCAATGGCGATACCCATTTAGGAGGCGATGATTGGGATGCCGCGGTCATGGACTGGCTCATCCAGGAATTCCAGCAGGAGACTGGCATCGATTTGCGGCGGCAGCCCGACGCGATGCAGCGGCTCAAGGAAGAGGCGGAGCGCGCGAAGATCGCTCTTTCTTCTTCCACCGACTACGAGATCAATCTTCCCTTCATAACCGCGGATCAGACGGGTCCCAAGCACATCCAGAAAAAGCTAACCCGGGCAAAGCTAGAACAGCTTACCGACGCGCTGGCAGAACGTACGATAAGGCCGGTAACGAGTTGCCTGGCGGACGCAAAGCTTTCCGCTTCGGAAATCAACGAGTTGGTTCTGGTCGGGGGAATGACCCGTATGCCCAAGATTGTGGAGACGGCCCGCAGACTCGTCGGAAAGGAGCCTCACAAGGGCGTGAATCCCGACGAGGTGGTTGCCGTGGGAGCGGCGATTCAGGCCGGGGTCCTGCGCGGACAGGTGAAGGATGTGCTTCTTCTCGACGTTACACCCCTGTCGCTGGCGATCGAGACGGCAGGCGGGATCGCCACCCCCATGATTCCGCGCAACACGACGATTCCCACGCGGAAGTCACAGATCTTCAGTACCTTTTCGGACAATCAGCCTAGCGTCGAGATCAAGGTGCTCCAAGGGGAGCGGCCGATGGCGCGTGACAACAAGTTGTTGGGGGTCTTTCATCTGGACGGAATCCCTCCCGCCCCGCGGGGGGTACCGCAGATCGAGGTCACCTTCGATATCGATGCGAATGGGATCCTGAACGTTTCCGCGAAGGATTTGGGGACAGGACGCGAGCAGAAGATTTCGATCACTGGGTCCAGCGGGCTGTCCAAGGAAGAGATCGACCGCATGACTCGGGAGGCGGAGAGTTCTGCCGAGGAAGATAGGAGGCGGAAAGAAGCTGCGGAAACGAAGAACAGTGCGGATAACCTCGCCTATCAGGCTGAAAAGCTGCTTCGGGAACATGGCGAGCGAATCGATTCAGCGCGAAAACTCGAAATTGAGAATGCGGTCTCTCGGCTGCGCGGCTTGCTTTCCGGTGAGGATACGTCCGCTCTGCAAGCCGCGATGAACGAACTCAACGAAAAGATTCAGGCGGTTTCGGCGGAGATGTATCGATCGACAACGTCCGGTACACAAGCGGGCGGAACTGCAACGGGGTCGCCTCCCCCTCCGCCCCCCGCTTCAGGGGAAGAGCCGGGAGCGAAGGGAGACGTGATCGAAGCCGACTTCGAGATGATCGATAAGGACAAGGATAAGAATAAGAAGGAGTAGAGATCACGACGAGTTTCTAGGCTGGGCCGGTTGGGAAGCCGGATCCCGCGATAGAGTAGAAGAACCGAAAACAAAGGAGAAGAAATGGCTGAACCGAACATTCGACCCTTGGGGGATCGAGTCCTCGTTAAGTTGATCGAGGAGCAGGAGACAAAAAAGGGAGGAATCATTATTCCGGACACCGCAAAAGAAAAGCCGCAGGAGGCGACGGTGGTCGCCGTGGGTCCGGGCCGCCTGGAGGAAGGCAAGCGCATTCCGATCGAGCTCAAGAAGGGGGAACGCATCCTGATCAGCAAGTACGGCGGTACCGAAGTGAAGATCGATGGCGAGGCCTATCAGATCCTTCGGGAAGACGACGTGCTGGCCATTGTCGGATAAGGAGCGGTTAGGAGAAAAGAGAGAAAGAATAAGCGGAGAAACATAAGTATGGCAGCTAAGCAACTCATCTTTGACGAATCGGCTCGTCATGCCCTCTTGCGTGGCGTGGAAAAGCTGGCGAAGACCGTCAAGGCGACACTCGGGCCTGCGGGTCGTAATGTCATCTTGGATAAGAAATTTGGCGCTCCGACGATCACCAAGGACGGTGTCACGGTAGCGAAGGAAATCGAGTTGGAGGATCCCTGGGAAAACATGGGTGCTCAACTCGTTCGCGAAGTGGCATCCAAGACCAGCGACGTGGCTGGAGACGGTACGACCACCGCCACTGTCCTGGCAGAGTCGATCTACCGGGAGGGTCTGAAAAACGTTACTGCCGGGGCGAATCCGATGGATCTCAAGCGCGGAATCGACAAGGCGGTAGCTGAGGTCGTGGAAGAACTCCAGCGGGTTTCCCGGAAGGTAAAGGAGAAGGAGGAAATCAAGCAGGTCGCCACGGTTTCCGCGAACTGGGATGCTTCGGTCGGCCAGATTATCGCGGACGCTTTGGACAAGGTCGGCAAGGATGGCACGGTCACGGTGGAGGAGGCGAAGCACATCGAAACTACCCTTGAGGTGGTCGAGGGGATGCAGTTCGATAAAGGCTACATCTCCCCCTACTTCGTCACCAATGCCGAAGAGCTTGAGGCGGTGCTCGAAAATGCTTACATCCTGATCCATGAGAAGAAGATCTCGAGCCTGAAGGATCTTCTGCCGATTCTCGAAAAGACGGCGAAGGCGGGTCGGCCTCTCCTCATCATTGCGGAAGACGTGGAAGGGGAGGCGCTGGCAACCCTAGTGGTCAATAAGTTGCGCGGGACCCTGCAGGTGTGCGCAGTGAAAGCGCCCGGCTTCGGGGACCGACGCAAGGCCATGCTGGAGGATATCGCCATCTTGACGGGCGGACGTTGCCTGACGGAGGATCTGGGCATCAAGCTCGAAAACATCCAGATGGAAGACTTGGGGCGGGCCAAGAAGATCGTGATCGAAAAGGAGAACACGACGATCATTGAGGGGGCGGGCAGCACCAGCTCGATCCAAGGGCGAGCAAACCAGATCCGGCGGCAGATCGAGGAGACAACCTCCGATTACGATCGGGAGAAGCTGCAGGAGCGGCTTGCGAAGTTGGCGGGAGGAGTAGCCGTGATCAGTGTTGGAGCGGCTACCGAAACCGAGATGAAGGAGAAAAAAGCTCGGGTCGAGGATGCATTGCATGCCACCCGCGCCGCTGTAGAGGAAGGTATTGTACCTGGAGGCGGAGTTGCTCTTCTCCGATGCCAATCCGCAATCGGCAAGCTCGACCTAAAGGGAGATGAAAAGGTGGGCTCGCTTATCGTGGAACGCGCTCTGGAAGAACCGCTTCGTGCCCTGACCAACAATGCCGGGCTGGAGGGTAGCGTCATCGTGAATGCGGTGAAGGCTCGTAAAAATGAGGAAGGATTCAACGTAGCCACGCGGCAGTATGTGGACATGATGAAAGAAGGGGTCGTGGATCCAACCAAGGTAACGCGAACCGCCCTTCAGAATGCAGCCTCCGTGGCGAGCCTGCTCCTGACAACGGAAGCGATGGTGACGGAGATTCCGGAAAAGGAGAAGAAGCCCATGCCTCCGACTCCCGGAATGGGCGAAGACTATTAAGAGTACACAAGTCATGCCCGCTGGTTAGCGGGTCTTGTAGACCGGTTAGAACGGCCGGAGTCCCCAAAAAGGGACTCCGGCTTTGCCGTTTCTTAGCCGGAAACCAGCAGCGAATTGGCAAGCAATCCGCTTTACGCTTCTGGTGTCGGCCCAAGCAGGATCAGGCGCCGAATGCCAAGCGGCGCAACCAGAATCTGACTAACCGCAATTTGTCACACACCCTTTCCTGCCGCTGGGAGAAAGATCTCGCTTTACCACCTAATTGCATGATCCCCATGCAACCCAGGGGAGGAGCAGCCAAGGCTCAAGCCATCCAAGCCCCGGTTCCCGCCTCGGTCAGGAAATAGGCCTGCAAAGTCGGCTAAAGGTTTTCCTTCAACCCCTTCCCTGGTGCGAAACGTACCGACTTCGATGCCTTGATCTTAAGCCGCTCGCCGGTCTTGGGATTTACGCCCATTCTGGCCTTTCGGTGCACCACCTTGAAGGTTCCGAACCCGATGAGCTGCACGGTGTTCGCTTTGCGGATCCCCGCCTTAAGTCCATCCAATACAGCGCTTACCGCCGATTCGGCGAGGGCCTTGGTGGTCTGATGCCCCATTCCCTTTTGAACATGCTCGACGAGATCGACACGATTCCAATGTGGATTCTTTTTCTTCTTCTTCTCTTCTTTCATTCTCCCTCTCTTTCGGGTTGCGGATTCGATCCGCATCCTGGCTGGTTGTGGCAAAGGGAGTGAGAGGCGTCAATGAGAAAAATAGGAAAGCGACTGTGAAGTTGGATGCCAAGGGCAAAAGCGGGGTAGGGAGAGATTTGGTAAGATGTTGGGGCGCAATGGATGTAATGAGACAGTAGTTTTTTGGGAGAAGACGGGATAGTGGTATGTTGTAAGTAAGTGCATACTGGGAGATTGGAGTAGCGGATGAGGTCCGATTCTCCAAAAAGGCTATTAGCATGGTCTTTTAGGATTCGTATCGGGTTTGGCGTTTTCTCGGGAGGATGCGATTAGCCGCGCGGCGAGCATGAGCGCTTGATCGCGCGTCTGGATCTGTCCGTCAAGTTGTGCTTCGCGGACGGCTTCTAAAAGAGAGCCGAGACGTGGACCCGGAGAAATCCCCAGAGCAATGAGGTCATGGCCGGTGAGAAGGCGAGGAGGAGAGATGTCGGAAGGAGGAAGCTCCTCTAACTTGGTCCGCAAAAACTCATAGATCGACAGATCGCCATGGCAGGCAAGGCAATCGATCCGGTGCAATTCGAGCTCCAGCGAGAAGGTCGGGCGTGCGAGCAGACGCTTGAGAGTGGACGGACGCATCTGTTTGGCGTCCTTAAAAGCCATGTGATTGGCAATCATCGCGACGACGGATTCGATCAGGTGATTGGGCTCGCGGAGTCGGGAGAGAATCGCCCAGGCCATTCGCGCTCCGACAGTCTCGTGCTCGAAAAATCGAATCCGGCCGCTCGCCTCGGTCTTCCTTGTCCTTGGCTTGCCGATATCGTGAAGCAGGGCGGCCCAAGCCAAGGGGAGGGATGCATTGTGGAGATGGTCAAGCAGCAAGCGGGTGTGAACAAAGACGTCTCCTTCGGGATGAAACTCTTTCGGCTGCTCGACGCCGTGTAGATCCGACACCTCTGGAAGAATCCGGATGAGAAGCCCGCTCTGGTCCAAGAGGTCGAGGCCAAGGCCCGGGGCGGCCCCTGACCAGAGGCGATCGAGCTCCTCGCGAATCCGCTCGGCGCTGACCAGCCGAATGGTGGCGGCCTGAGACTGAAGAGCGCGCCAGGTCTCAGGCTCGATGGCAAACCCGAGATTGGCCGCGAACCGCACGGCTCGCAGAAGGCGAAGCTTATCCTCGGTGAAACGCTGCAACGGGTTTCCAACCGCGCGGATCTTCTTTTCGGCAAGGTCGAATCGGCCCCCAACATAGTCGATCAGCCGCTCGGCAATCGGGTCATAGAAGAGGGCGTTGATCGTAAAGTCGCGTCGATACGCATCTTCCGCCGGCTGCGCAAAAACCACGCGATCCGGATGCCTCCCGTCGGCTATTCCGATATCTCGGCGGAAGGTGGCCACCTCAAAGGAGTAGTCCCCTGAAGGCACCCGGACGACTCCGAATACCTTGCCGTGCAAACCGGTGGCTTGAGGAAAAAGTCGCTGCACCTCCTCGGGAGTCGCTGTCGTGGCGATATCGATGTCGTGGGACTCATGGCCCAGGAGCCGATCGCGCACACAACCCCCGGCGAAGTAGGCGATATAGCCCGCCTTCTGCAATCGCTCGACGAGCCGCACTGCCACTTGCCACATAGAAAAGCCTCTTCGTTCCCAAACGGTTAATCGTTTCTACGGCGGCCCAGACAATGGTTTCGCTACGCAGCCGATTCGACCGAGCGCTTCATCCTGTGGTTCCAATAGACGATTCCGCCGGCGAAACTCCAAACCAGGGCGGTTCCAAAGAAGAGCAGAGAAAACGTCACCGCTTGCGCGCTGGTAAACCCCAAAGGTTGAAAGAAAAGAACCAATAGCCCTTCTCGTACACCGAGTCCCGATATGCTGATCGGTATGGCGTCCAAGACGCTCACCACGGCAAGAATAGCAGCTAAAATCCAGAAGGGAATGGATAGATGGAGGGCCGAGGCGGCGCACCACGCAAATCCGAAGGTCGAGCCATGGGAACCGAACGAAAACAGGGCAGCCCGGGCGGTTGCATTGCGGTCCGCGGCAAATCGCCGGAGCGCATGGGAGAGCTCTTCGAGCAGGTGATGGAAAGGAGCGTGCCTTTCTAGGATTCGGAAAGGACGTCGCCGAAGTAGGGACGGGAGGAGCCAGGCGAGCAAGGCAAAAAGAAGGATGCCGGCCGCGACGAGCAGAAAGGCGAGGAGCACCTCCAAGACGAGGGAGCTTCTCGAGAGAATTGGATAGAGAGGGAGGCAGAGGCCGCAGCCGATCAGGAGCAAGACGATCGCGCCCACAAAGCGGTCATAAACGACGGAAAGCGAGGCGGCCGCCTTTTGCCTGGGAGCCGCATGGACCGCGTAGTAGATCCGAGCGAGATCTCCTCCGGTGGAGCCGGGGAGGAATGCGTTGAAGAAATGGCCGATGAGGGTGAGCCGCATCGTTTCGCCAAGAGGCAGAGCGATCTCTTGTACTCCGAGCAGAGCCTGCCAACGTAGCGAGGCAAAAGCGACTTGCGCTCCGGCCAATGGGATTGCCATCAAGAGCCAAGCAAGATTTGCTTCGCGCATGGCATCCCGCATCGCCGGCCAAGGGATACGCCGGACAATCAGGACTAGAAGGGCTGCGGAGATAACGGTCCGAAGGAGAAGCCAGCCGATACGCCTAAATTTTTCCATGGCGAAGCATCCTCGAAAAAAAGATTGCTCCCTTTGCCGAGTTCCTTGCGAGGCGCCTCCCCCCTATCTGAAAAAACTCTTGGCGTTCTAGTTCGTCTAATCAATTTCCGCGGAGGCTTCGTCCGGCTTGGGCCAGGTACAGGAGGGATGTCGATCGCCAAAGAGGTTGTCGACTCGAGCAACGGGAGGCCAATACTTTCTCTCCTTTACCCAGGGAAGCGGAAAAACCGCCATCTGGCGTGAATAAGGATGGGCCCACGTATCCGCTGCCACGGCGTTTGAGGTGTGGGGGGCGTTCCGTAGGGGGTTGTCGCCCAAGGCAAACAGTCCGGTGCGCACTTTTTCCAGCTCGGCGTGGATCGTGAGCATCGCATCGCAAAACCGATCTAACTCCTCCTTGGATTCGCTTTCCGTCGGTTCGATCATCAATGTGCCGTGGATTGGCCAGGAGACGGTCGGCGCATGGAAGCCGAAATCGGCAAGTCGTTTGGCCACGTCGTCCACCTCGATTCCCGAGTCTTTCCACGGCCGAAGATCGATGATGCATTCGTGGGCCACCAGCCCCGATCGGCTGCGAAAAGCCAGGGGAAAGTAGGGGGAGAGCCGGCGAGCGATATAGTTGGCCGAGAGCAGGGCACCTTGTGTGCACCGCATCAGCCCCTTCGTCCCCATCATCGCCAGGAACATCCAGGTGATAGGATAGATCCCTGCGCTCCCCCAGGGAGAGCCGCCGACTGCACCTACCGGTCCCTTCGAGGCATCGGACAGAAAGGGATGGGCGGGAAGGAATGGGGCCAGGCGGGGCGAGACTGCGATCGGAGCCGCGCCGGGCCCCCCTCCTCCGTGAGGAATTGCGAAGGTCTTATGGAGGTTGAGATGGCATACGTCCACGCCCAACTCGCCCGGCCGGCAAAAACCGAGGAAGGCATTGGCATTGGCCCCGTCAAGGTAGACGAGTCCTCCGGCTTCCCGAACCATGCGAATGGTTTCGGGAAGGCTGTCCTCGAAGATACCGTAGGTCGAAGGGTAAGTGATCATGATCGCGGCAAGCCGCTCTCCGTCCTCGGCCAGCTTGCTCCGGAGATCCTCAAGGTCGAGTCGCCCTTCCTCGTCGCAGAGCAGTGATTTTATCGAAAAGCCTGCTGCCGCTGCACTTGCCGCATTGGTGCCGTGTGCGGAAATCGGCAGGAGGCAGATGTCGCGTTCTCTCTGCCCGTGAGTTCGGTGGTAGGCGCGAATGGCTAGAAGACCCGCGAGCTCACCCTGGCTTCCTGCGGCCGGTTGAAAGGAGACAGCCGCCATTCCCGTGATCTCTTTGAACCAGCGTTCCAGGTCGCCGAGTATCTCGTGATACCCTTTGGCCTGATCTAGAGGACAGAATGGGTGAATTTGAGAGAATTCGTCCCAGAGCATGGGCAGCATCTCGGCCGCCGCGTTGAGCTTCATGGTGCAAGAGCCTAGCGGGATCATGGATGTCGTCAGGCTGATGTCGCGTGCGGCGAGTCGCCGGATATAGCGGACGAGCTCCGTCTCGCTTCTGTACCGGTGGAAGATCGAGTGAGGGAGGAGGGCAGTGCGTCGTCGGAGAGCCGGTGGAATGGGAGAAGATGGAGCATTTGGCGGAGTAAGATGGTGTTGCGGGCGACCGAATTCCTCGGAAAAAAGAGAGAGAAGATCGTGCAGGTCCTTTTCCTGCACGGTCTCGTCCAAGGAGATCCCCAACCCGGCGGGTAGCCGGCGCAGGTTGATCCCGGACGCCTGCGCACGATAAAAGAGGGAGTCGGACCGCGAGGGAGGAAGGAGGGTGGCGACCGTGTCGAAGCGCACCCCCATAGGAACCGGGATGCCCATTGCAACGAGGCCATCCGCAAGGCGGTTCGCCCGCATTCGGATGCCTTCGGCAATGCCTCGAAGCCCCGAAGGGCCATGATGGATCGCATAAAAGGCGGCGACGACGGCGGGGAGGGCTTGCGCGGTGCAGATGTTGCTCGTGGCCTTTTCCCGCCGGATATGCTGCTCCCTGGTTTGCAGGGCCAATCGGAGGGCCTGCCGTCCTTCCCGATCTCGAGAGATGCCGACGATGCGCCCAGGCATTTTGCGGAGATGGTTCCTACGCGCGGCAAGAAAGCCGGGGTGGGGCCCGCCGTAGCTGAGAGGAAGGCCAAAACGCTGCATCGAGCCGACTGCAATATCCGCAGCGAACTCGCCCGGGGTTCGGAACAGGCAGAGCGCGAGCGGATCCACATGCATGGCTACGACCGCATGGCGCTCTCGAAGAGTCGCGACCACGTCCGTGTAGTCGAATATGAGACCGTCAGTCGTGGGATAGGGGAGCAGAGCGCCGAAACAGCTCTCCTCGGGAAGACCATCCCGCATCGGATCGCGGACATCCACCACGATCCCCAGAGGTTCCGCACGAGTCTGCACCACGGCGATGGTCTGCGGATGGCAACGCGAAGAAACGAAAAAGCGTCTCGATTCCGGGATGGTAGTTACGCGGGAACACATGCTCATGGCTTCGGCCGCAGCCGTATCGGCATCGAGGAGAGAGGCGTTGGCCACGTCCATTCCCGTGAGGTCCGCCACCAGAGTTTGAAAGGTCAGCAGCGCCTCGAGCCGTCCCTGGCTTATCTCCGATTGATAGGGAGTGTACGGCGTGTACCAGTCGGGGTTCTCCAAGATGTTCCGACGAATCACGGCCGGGGTGAGCGAGGCGGAATAGCCCATTCCCAGGTAGGAGCGGAAGATCTGGTTCTTCTTGGCACGCTCGCGCAGAGCCGCCAGCGCATCCGCTTCCGAGAGGGGCGGTGGAAGCTGTAACGGATTGAGGGTGCGGACAGCCGGTGGAATGATCGCATCCACCAAGGCCTCCGCCGACGAAAAGCCGAGCACTTTTAGCATCTCCTCCTGTTCAATCGGGCTCGGCCCAACGTGGCGATTTACGAAGGAGGCGAACTCATCTGGGTTGTACATCTTTTGTCCTGCGGCTGGGAAAAAGGCCGGCTCGGGAAGCGGCGTTTCGGTCATGAATCTGGTTCTGCCGGGCCTGCAATCAGCTTGGCGTAGGCTTCCGGCGATTTGAGGCGCCTAGTTTCTGCCGGATGGTCGACATGGATCCGGAAAAGCCATCCTTTCCCATAGGGATCGCTATTGATCAGGCCGGGATCCTGAGTTAGCGCAGCGTTCACCTCTCGGATCTGGCCCGCAACCGGAGCGTAAATATCGGAGGCGGCTTTTACCGATTCAATGGTGGCAACGGCTTCTCCCTGCCGCGCATGGTTGCCGGTCGCCGGAAGCTCGACAAAGACGATGTCGGAGAGTTCCCGCTGGGCATAGTCGGTAACCCCGACCGTCCCGGTTTCTCCTTCGACCAGCAGCCACTCGTGCGACTCGGAATAGAGGCGATCGGTAGGAATTTTCATCATTGCGCTTTTCTTCGATAGAGAGGGGCTGGCTTGAGGGTGATTCCATAGCGGTTTCCCCGGACTACATAGTGCAGCCGCGTGCCGTGATTGGCCAGGGCCGAGTCTACGTAACCCATCCCGATCGCTGCCTCCATAGTTGGAGAAAAGCCTCCGCTGGTTACCCTTCCTACCACCGTTTCCCCATTCAGGAGTTCATAGCCGGTTCGAGGCGGCGGAGCGCGCCCGTCGACGACGAAGGCGACCAGAGAGACATACGGACCTCGGCGCCGCCTCTCCTCGAGAGCCTCTTTCCCGGGGAAAGAGGCTCTCTTCTCCCAATCCACGACCCAGGCCAAGCGCGCTTCCAGCGGGGTCACCGCTTCGCTCAACTCATGGCCGTTGAGGGGCAAGCCGGCTTCCAAGCGGAGGATGTCTCGCGCCGCCAAGCCGCAGGGGTACAAGCCCGAAGAGACGCCTGTCTCGAGCAGCGCATCCCAGAGGCTTGTCGCGAGCGAAACGGGGAAGAAAAGCTCCGCCCCATCCTCGCCCGTGTACCCGGTGCGCGCCACCCATAAACGGCTCCCCTTCCAAGAGACGGCAACGATTGCACGTCGCTCCAATGCTTCGGGCAGCTCTGGAAAGAGCCGCCTGAGAATGTTTCGAGCCTGCGGCCCCTGCAGGGCGAGGGCTCCCCAGCACGCGCTTTCGTCCGAAACAGCGGCTCCGGCGCCGACCAGCCTTTCGGAAAACCAGCGGAAATCGGTCTCCGTCCTCGAGGCATTGACCACTAAAAAAAACTCCGAGGGCCCGATCCGATAGGCAAAAAGATCGTCGATGATGCCTCCATCCTCGTTCAGCAGCAAGGAGTAGCATCCTCGCCCCGCGCAAAGGGCGATCATATTGGTCGGCAAGAGACGATCGAGCCAGATGGGCGCGTCCAATCCGCGAAAAAAAAGCTCTCCCATGTGGCTGATATCGAAGAGGCCGGCTTTCCGGCGGACTGCCAATACTTCTTCTGCCACCGTGGTATAGACGATCGGAAGCTCCCACCCGGCGAACTCTCCCATCCGAGCCCCCAATTTGCGGTGGCGGTCGTTCAGCGGGGTGGTTCGGAGAGGACTGGTGGGGGACGATTGCACTCGCAAGTTAGGCGGGCACGCCGGTTAGAACAGTCAAGGCGAGTTCGAATTGTCTTGTCAAGACCTCTTCCCTCCGCCGCTTTCCGCCGGGCGACGACATGCGCTCTTCGTTTCGAAGGCTTGCGTGATGGCAACGAACCGGTAGGATGAGGCAAGACGTAGAAATATGAACAGGAAAGCAGGGGAGACGGCGCCTTCTCCGGGCGAGGGCGAACTTGGATCCCGTTTCTCCGTGGACGATCTGAACATCAAGGTTCAGCAGGCTCAAGAGGTCTTGCTGGATCTGGAGCGGAGGCGTGAGGAGATCGAACGCCAGAAGCGGCAGCTCGAAGAGTTGCGCAAGAAGCAACGGGATTTCGAAGTTGGTCATCGAGGAGTAACCGAAGAGCTGACCCGCAGCATCGCCCTCTTGGAGAGGCAGGAGGAGGATGGAGCGAGGGAGCTCGAAGAGATCCGTTCCGTTCGGAAGACGCTCGCCGGCCAGCTTACCGCCTTAGAAGCCCTGGAGCCCGCATCCTGGGAGCCGGCAAATCTTGCGGACGAGTTGACCAAGGCGCTGGCCTTGGTGGATCAGTCCCGGGCCGCGCTCAGGCAGGCTCAGGGGCGTCTCGACCGTCTCGGGTGGGATGGCACCCAGCAGGAGGGTAATGCTTCTCGAATCGATGGAGTACTCGAGGAGACGGAAGAGGGGTTCGGTTTTTGGCGCAAAGTGGTGAGCGGTTTTGCCTACTCCCTTCCGCTCATACTTTCTCTTCTGGCGGGTTTCCTCGTTTGGTTTCTGAAGAAGTAAGTCCATGCCGCTCGATCCGGAAGACGAAGGGGCGTTTTTGCAGAGGCGGACGCGAGATTCAGCGGGCAGGTATTTCTTGTCCGAGGGGGGAGACGCGATCGAAGCGCGGCTGGCGGAGGAACGAAGTCGCTCCCTGCGCTGGCGGCATAGTGCGCAGCGAAGGCGAGACCGGAATCGATTTCTCCTGCTCCTCTTGTTGCTCGCGGCGGTCCTCTATTTTCTCTGGAAACGATGCAGCCCTTACCTCATGCATGGAGTGACCGGCTCCCAATGAGTGGGGCAAGCGGAACCTATGCCACGGATTCCGGATTTTCAGGAAGGGAGCGTCCGCTTTCTGCCCGTCCTCGATGACGGATGTCTCGGGCACGATAGAGGTAATAGACTTCTTCGGCGATGTTTTTGGCGTGATCGGCGATTCTTTCGATCGCACGGCTGATCAAGAGCAGGCTTGTCGCTTGCGGGATCGACCCCGGCTGGTCGCGCATCGCCTGGAGCAGTTCCTCGGAAAGCTTCTTGTTGAGAGCGTCGACGTCTTTGTCTCTTCTTACGATCCCGATGGCGTCCTTGGCCTTGGCCTCGATAAAGCAGTCGATGGCATCGCGGTACATTTCTTCGGCCACCATTGCCATTCGAGGAATGTCGAAGAGTAGCTTGAGAGGAGATGTGGCGTTGAGTCGGCGGGCGAGGCGAGCGATTGTGACTGCCTGGTCACCGATCCGTTCGAGATCGCTGGAAATCTTGGAGGCGACGAGCACAAACCGACAGTCGATTGCGACCGGGCTGTGCGTCGCGATATAGGTGATGACCAGATCGTCGACCTTGACTTCCAGGGAGTCGATTTCGGAATCCTGTTCCTCGACCGATTCGGCAAGGGCATCGTTTCGCTCGATGAGTGCCTGCAGGGCGATGCGCAGGTGGCGGGCCGCTAAGCTCGCCATTAGGAGAAGCGTCTCCCGGATGCGAGAGAGTTCGAAGGAAGCGGTACTGGTCATCGTGGGCCTGATCTTCTTCGAGAGTAGAGCAGACGGAAAACGGCAAAATATAGCATCGAGCTTGTGGGAACGGATACTCTTTTCCGACGCCGCTATGGGCGTTTCGGCTACCCCATGAGAACAAGCATGCCGCAGAATCGCCGGTGGTGAAAGAGGACCTTTTCCAACAGCTTATGGACAGCGACCCTGCCGGCGGCCTGACGGGCCAAGAAGCGGCGAAGCGGCTAGCCGCGGAGGGACGAAACACTCTCCCGGAGCAGCATTTGCCGCCGGCGCTCGCCTTCCTGGGTAAGTTTTGGGCGCCTGTCCCATGGATGTTGGAAGCCGCGCTCGCCCTGGAAGTGCTCCTGCGGCGGATCGGAGATGCGATCGGCATTGGGATGCTCTTGGTCCTCACCGCGGTCTTGGCCTTTTTTCAGGAAAATCGCGCGGAGCATGCCTTGCGCCTCCTCCGGCAGAAGTGGATCGGAACGGCTCGAATCCTCCGTGATCGGGTATGGCAGCGCATTCCCGTCACCGAGATCGTTCGCGGTGATTGGATTCATTTGCGGGTTGGAGATGTCGTTCCGGCGGATGCCCGCTTGCGGTCCGGCGCCGTCGAAGTCGACGAATCCTCTCTAACCGGGGAGCCCTTCGCCAGAGGAAAAGAAGCGGGGGCCATCGTCTACGGAGGAACGGTGATCCGCAAGGGAGAGGCGACCGGCGAGGTCTTTGCCACCGGAGCGCGGACCTCTTTCGGGAGAGTCGCCGGGCTGGTCTCGTCCGCAAGGGCTCCAAGCCAGATGGAACAGACGATCTTTCAGGTCGTGCGGTGGCTGATCGGGATCGATGCCGTGCTAGTCGTCCTGGTCTTCGGTTACGGCCTGATCCATGCACTTTCGCTATCGGAGGTCCTACCCTATGCGCTCGTGCTCCTGATCACCTCCGTGCCCGCCGCCCTTCCGGCCACCTTCGCGATGACGAGCGCCTTCGGGGCGCAAGAATTGGCGAAAAAGGGGGTGCTCGTCCGCCGATTGGCCGCCATCGAGAATGCGGCGACGATGGACGTTTTGGTCGCGGACAAAACGGGAACCCTCACCACCAACGAGGCCGTTCTTCAGGAGGTCTTGCCTCTTTCTCCCACCACAAGGGAAGAGCTTCTGTCGTGGGGGGCGATCGCCTCGCTCGAAGCGAGCGAGGATCCGCTCGACCGCTCCATTTTGGCGCTCGCGAAAAGAGAACAGGTTCCCTTGCCGGACCAGAACCTGGTCTCCTTCACTCCCTTCGACCCCTCGACAAAATCATCCGGTGCCGATTTTCTGAGGAATGGTCACCCCTTCCACGTCATCAAGGGAGCGCCCAGCGCCGTAGAGCGCGCCGTGGGAGGATTTTCGGCGGAAGTCGCCGGAGCGGTCGAAAGGCTTTCGTCCCGGGGGATGCGCGTTCTGGCCGTCGCGGCGGGCGGTCCCGAGTCGCTACGGCTGGCGGGCTTCCTTGGCTTTTCCGATCCCGTCCGAGCTAATTCCCGCAGCCTAGTTGCCCGACTTCAAGAGCTTGGAGTCCGCATGCTCCTCGTGACTGGGGACGCGGTGGCTGCTGCCCAGGAGGTCGCACGCGAAGTCGGCATTGGCTTACGCGTTGGCCACATCCCGCTCCCTCCGATTGTTGAGAAGACCGATTCGATCGATTTCTGCGATATTTTCGCGGGCGTTTTCCCGGAAGAGAAGTTCCGGATCGTTGACCATCTGCAAAGGGAGGGACATGTGACCGGGATGACCGGCGATGGAGTGAACGATGCGCCAGCGCTCCGGCAAGCCGAAGTGGGAATCGCGGTCAGCACCGCCTGCGATGTCGCCCGGGAGGCGGCGAGCATCGCTCTCACCAATCCGGGCCTCATGGACATCGTCGCTGCGGTAGAAACGAGCCGGGAAATCTATGAGCGAATGCTGACCTATATTTTGAACAAGATCATCAAAACGGTAGAGGTCGCGGTCTTCCTTACCGCCGGTCTTCTCTTCACCGGCATCTTCGTTCTTACTCCGTTCCTGGGGGTTCTTCTGCTCCTGACAAACGATTTCATCACGATGTCGCTCGCCTCCGATCGCGTTCGCATTCCGGTCCGCTGTCACCGCTGGCCGATCCGCTCCGTGGTACTGACCGCAGGGAGCTTCGCGCTCTGTCTCTTGACTCTCTCATTCACGGTCTTCTGGCTGGGAGTCCACTGGCTTAAGCTCGATACGAACCGCCTTCAGACGCTCGTCTTTGTCTGGCTCGCCTTTTCGGGCCAGGGAATGGTCTACATCGTGCGAGAACGAAGTCGAATGGCCGGCCCTCCGCCGGGCGTCTGGCTCTTGATCTGCTCTTTTGGGAGCATCGCGGTCGTCTCGTTGCTGGCGGCGGTCGGTATCGGCATGGCTCCCTTGCCGTGGTCGGTCCTGATCGGGCTCCTTGGGGTGCTGGCACTTTTTCTCGCCGCACTCTCCCTGGTTAGAGCGAAGATCTTCTCCTTCTTCGGATTGCAGGGGGACGATTCCCACTGAGCGCGCTTCCTACCGCTTTTTTCCAACTCCAGTGTATGGGACGACCAAGCAGAGGGAACTCCTTGCGAATCTGGGCTTCCAGGAAGCGCTGGTAGGATTCGACAAGAAGCCGTGGGTCATTCACAAAGAGGCGAAGACGAAGGGGAGATGCGTCTGTGGAAGCCCGTGGTGCTTCATTTACGGCATAATAGATTTTCAGGCGTCGCCCGCCCGATCCAGGTGGGGGAAGACGGCGCTGAGCTTTTTGGAAGAAGCGATTGAGAGCGCCGGTCGAGGTCTCCCGACCTGCTTCCTGATCTACGCGTAGACATGTCTCCAGTAGACGGTCAAGATTGGTGCCATCTCTGGCGCTCAGAGGAACGATGGGAGCGAACGACAGGAAAGGCATCTCGTTCTTGACCGCGTTGGTCAGAAGGGCTTGTGTTCGCTTTCCCTCGGCCGGCCGTGAGAGGAGGTCCCACTTGTTCAGAGCGATCACGCAGGGCCGACCGATGTGCTGAATCCAGCCGGCAATCTTTTTGTCTTGTCGCGTTATGCCCGCATGGCTATCCAGCACAAGAATCACCACATGGGCCCGAGCTAATGCATGAAGCGACCGCCCGGCCATCTTCGACTCCAGTCCCTCCCGTTGCTTGTGGCGCGGCGCCAATCCCGCTGTGTCGATGAGGAGAAGCTGATTGTTCCGCCACTCAAGTTCGATGTCGACGGCGTCGTGAGTGGTTCCCGGCTCCGGGGCGACGAGCGATTGCGACGTGCCGACCAGCGCATTGACGAGCGTCGACTTGCCTACGTTGGGCCGTCCCAGAATGGCGAGCCGTCGAGCCGGCGTCTGGGCCGGGGGCGGCGGTGAGGGGACGCGATCCTCTCTCGCCAGCCTCTCCCGCAACTGGCGAACGCCTCGGTTATGGGCAGCGGAGATCGAGATGGGTTCGCCGAACCCGAGCTCGGAGAGCTCTCCGGTCAGCGGGTCGATCTTCTCTGCGTCGACCTTGTTGGCGATCACCCACACTTTCTTGCCCAGCTTGCGCAGATGCCTGGCGATTTCCCAGTCGAGCGGAGTGAGGCCGGACCGGCCATCCAGGACAAAGAGCAGGTCGGTGGCCTTGCGGAGAGTGGTCAAAGTGAGCTCGGTTACCGCGGGCTCCTTCTCCTTCCGGGAAAACGTGACTCCGCCGGAGTCGATCAAAACCGCAGGGCTGCCGCCAAAACGGACTCGGG
Source organism: Methylacidiphilaceae bacterium (assembly GCA_050179015.1). Classification (GTDB taxonomy): domain Bacteria; phylum Verrucomicrobiota; class Verrucomicrobiia; order Methylacidiphilales; family Methylacidiphilaceae; genus Methylacidimicrobium. The sequence continues at coordinate 22,939 of JBFXFN010000039.1, forward strand.
CCGAAAGGGGATCTCGCGTCACCCCGGGTTCGTGGTGGGTTAGCGCGATCTCTTTTCCGCAGAGTCGGTTAAATAGGGTCGACTTGCCAACGTTGGGACGCCCCACGATCACGAAGGTTCGCATAGGGAACTTTCTACGGATTACTCTTTCCTCGGAATGCCGCTCTGCCGGTTCGCTAAGGCAGGCTGGCGCTCCCGCTTCGTGAAGAAGGAAGTGGTGGGCAGGATATGGGTTGGCTTAGGATGTGCAACCCTCGCCAGCAGTAAAAGCAGGCGGAGACGATCAGAAAGCCGGCTGCGATCCAGCAGGATGCAGCCGCCCAAGAAAGTTTCAAGAGAG
>JBFXFN010000040.1:0-23259 GCA_050179015.1 Methylacidiphilaceae bacterium
CGTCTCTCCGGCAACCTTCTCTCGCTGCTGATCCTGCTTAAAGGGCTTCCTCTCACCTACAATCGTGATCTTCAGGAGGATAAGGAGGCCCTTTTCGACAGCGCCGACACCGCCCTAGGCTGCTTGGAGATCGTGGCGGCGTTGATTCCCGGGGTGGTCGTCCATCGAGAGCGATGCGAGCAGGCCGCCTCCGATCCCGCCCTGCTGGCCACCGATCTCGTCGATTGGCTGGTCAATCACGGAATCGCTTTTCGGGAAGCGCACCATGCGGTCGGTCGGCTGGTCGCCCTTGCCGAATCCAAGAAGATCTCTCTCTCGCAGATATCCGCCGAAGAGGTTGCTCCTCTCCACCCCGAGCTTCCCGGCGAATGGAGTCAGATCTGGAGCCTTCGGGCCGCGATGGAGAGAAGACGGACCGAGGGATCCTCGTGCCCTGGGTTCGTTCGAGCCGAAATCGAACGGTGGCAGAGACAGTTGCGCACGGAGCCGATCTCGCCAAGCCCCGAACGAAGCGAGCGCAGGTTGTTACGCACGGCCAATCCTTGATGTCGAGACCGGGGCACCTGGACCCGTGGCGTCTGCTCGCCGCTTCCACCGAGCCCATCCGCACCAGAGGACGAACAGAAACTGGGCGAGCGCAAAGCCGGCCACGGGGCCGATCGCTCCGCTGCCGAAGCCATAGCTGTGCAGTCCCTTACCCAGCACGAAGTTGACCCCGTACCAAGCCATCAGGACACTCAGGAAACAGAGCACGGCGCCGATCGCAAGCCCCAGCTCGTTCCACCAGCCGGCGATGCGTCCATGAAGGAGAGCCAGGTAACAGAGGAGTGCAACCAGAGCCCAGGTCTCCTTCGGGTCCCAGTCCCAGAAACGCCCCCAGGAATAATTGGCCCAGACCGCCCCTAGCACGACCCCGGCCGCGAGGAAGAAGATCCCGATCTGCAGGCAGCGATAGATGTATTGCGCGAGGAGGGAACCCTCTCTCTTCTCCCCGGGGGCTCGCCTCAGCCATCTCCATAGATAGAGATCTCCCAGCCCGAGAGCCAACCCGAAGGCGGCATAGCTCAATGTGACACTTAGGACATGTACGGTCAGCCAGAAGTTATTCCGGAGGACAGGGACCAACGGCTGAAGTGAGGGATCGAAAATCAGGGGCTGTGTCTGGACGAAGAGAAGGCAGAGAACCGCGATCGGCATCGCGGACAAGAGGAGATAGCGAGAGCGGTAGACCGCTTCGAGCAGAAGGGCGAAAAGAACGACTCCAAAAGCCACCCAGATCACCGACTCATACATGTTGGTGACGGGCGGCCGCCCGGCCAGCACGATTCGACAGACGAAGCCGTAAATCTGGAAGAGAAAACCGGCCAGAGCCAAACCCCATCCAATGATATACCCGAGCGAGCGTCCCCATGCTCCGGTCAAGGCAAGACAAATTGCCGACGCTGCATAGCAGATCCAGGCCCACCGCCAAGGCTGGAGCTCGCGATAGGCTTCCTCGAAACGAAGCTTCTCAGCCTGGGGATAGACGGCGGGGTTTAGGCTCCGCAACTCCTTTGTCAGGTCTAACGCGACGAGACCTGCTTCCGCATTCTTGCCGGAGAGCACGGCGGCCCGCAGCCGATCCCAGGCCGCATCCAATTTCGCCGTGACCTCGGGAGGGTAAGCCGCCTTCGCTTCGGAAAGCGTAAGCCATCTCCCCTCCGCTCCTGCTGGCTCGGGCACGATCGTCAACGCCCGACCAGAGACAATTCGCGAAAAGAGGTCCATCCTCTCCGTGAGGTTGCGTACGGCTCGCTCGAGCTGAGCCTTGGACGAGTCTTCCCCTTCGGGCACCGCTCCGCCGGCCTCCAGACGGAGTGCGAGAGCCCGGAGGGCTTCATTGCTTCTCAGCTCGTCATAGGAAAAGCGTGTGCGCGAAGGCGGCAGGCCGAGGGTCTCCCGCAGGAGCGGCTCGCCGACCAGGAGGATGGGCTCCTTTTCCCATCCATTCGGAGAAAACCAGAGGGAAAGCAGCAGAGGCAGCGCCCCGATCTTCCCCCGGCCGGGCAGGACGACACTTTCTTTACCGGAGAGCAAAAGACAGCTTTCGCTGGCGAAGGTCGTAAGAGGTTTCTTTCTTCCGTGATCCTGAACGGCGACCTGCGCAAAGTCCCGGTCCGAAGTGGCTTTCGCTTCGGCCTTGAAAGGATAGACCGCCCCGAAGCAGAAAAAGCAGGACAAACCGAAGAGAGCCGCACGCATCGATTGCCGGGAGGATAATCTTAGAATATATAGTAGGCAATCTTCCAAAAAGAGAGAACCGTTGCCATGTGCAATTCTTCCGCCCTCTCCCTAGCCGTTCGCTCGCTTGCGGCGGCCGCCCGAAGGTCGTCCCCGGCATAATGGCCGGCTCGAAGCGTGCGATCTTCTGTTCCCTATGACTCATACCTCCTTCTCTTCGATTGAAGGCGTGTTGGACGATCTCCGCCAGGGCAGGCTTGTGATCGTTGTCGACGATGAGGATCGGGAGAATGAAGGAGACTTCGTCGCTTCCGCCGAACTCTGCACACCCGAAACGATCAACTTCATGGCCCAACATGGTCGGGGGCTCATTTGCGTTCCCATCACTCCCGAGCGAGCCGACGAGCTCAGCCTGCCTTGGATGGTCGCGCCGCAGCAGAACACGGCTCTTCAGGGGACTCCCTTCACAATTTCCGTCGATTACACGGTCGGCACCACCACCGGTATTTCGGCGGCCGACCGGGCTAGGACGGTTCGAGCCTTGGCCGATCCCTACGCGGCGCCGGCCCACTTTTGCCGGCCGGGCCATATCTTTCCGCTTCGGGCGGCCGAAGGAGGGGTGCTCCGGCGTGCCGGCCACACCGAGGCTGCCGTCGATTTGATGCGGCTGGCGGGGCTCTTCCCGGCGGGAGTCCTAGTAGAGATCCTGAATGCCGACGGGACGATGGCTCGAGTGCCAGACCTCCAACGCGTGGCTTCCGAATTCCAGGTTAAGATTGTCACGATAAAAGACCTGATCGCCTACCGGTTGCGGACAGAGTCGCTGGTGGAAAAGGCCATCACCGTCTCTCTGCCGACTGTTTTTGGCAATTTTGCGCTGACCGCCTTTCGCGACCTGTTGGCCGGGCAGGAGCAACTAGCGATCACCAAAGGGAGCTGGGCTCCGGACGAGGCCGTGCTGACCCGGGTCCACTCCCAGTGCCTTACGGGCGATGTGTTTCATTCGTTGCGCTGCGACTGCGGCGATCAGCTGGCTCTTGCTTTGGCGCGGATCGAGCACGAGGGGAAGGGGGTTCTCCTTTATTTGCGTCAAGAAGGCAGGGGCATCGGCCTTCTGAACAAACTGAAGAGCTATAAACTCCAAGAGGCGGGGCTCGATACCGTGGAGGCAAACGTCGCCCTTGCTTTCGCCCCGGACAACCGGGACTACGGGATCGGCTGCCAGATTCTTCGCGCCTTAGGCGTGCATCGCCTGCGGCTCTTGACGAATAATCCGATCAAGCGGATCGGGATCGAAGGGTATGGGCTGGAAATCGTGGAGCGTATCCCGCTCCATGGGGAGCCGAACCACCACAACCGGCGCTACCTCCAAGCAAAGGTGGACAAGCTCGGTCACCTCATCCCGAGTGAACTCTTCAATGGACCTTCCGCTGACCTGAACCCTCCCGATGGTTGAGTCTCCGTCTGCACTCCCTTTCCGTTCGTGCCGGAGCCGTTGGTATCGCTTGCTTGCCCCAACGCTCCTGTCGGTCCTCCTGCTGATGAGCGGAGCCTTTCCCCTCTCGGGGCAGGAACCTGCGCAACAGGAATGGATTGTGATCAGCGGAGGGCCGGCGCTCCGATTTTTCGAGCACGGCAAAGCGGATTCCCACGACAAATATTGGGGCAACTTCATTCGGGCGGCCGTCGCGCGGCTCGAGCAGCTGCAACTGCAGGCGGAAGGAAAGCCCGGGATCGTCATCACATGGCTTGTCTATCGGCCGGCCTATGCCTCTCGCAGCCGGGAGGAGAGGCTGGACATCCTTCCCAAGATCGTGGAGCAGGCAAACGTGTTGAAGATCCCTCTACTCTGGTTCGATACCACCGGACAGCTCATCAACTACCTGAACGCCGGGCATGATCGGAAGCTGATGCCGATCGGAGTCTTCGACTACTTTGGTCATTCCAATCGGGCCTGCTTGATGTTCGACTACAGCACCTATTTTGACAACATGGCGAAGGAGTGCCTTCATGAAAAGGATCTACGTCAGATCGAGCGGAAAGCATTTCTCCGGCGGGCCGTGGTCAAGAGCTGGGGCTGCCACTCCGGGGAGGACTTTTCTCAATGGTGGAAGCGCCGATTCGGGGTTCCCATGGTCGGTGCCGTAGGACGAACCGACTATGCCACCGCAAGCCTGCCCTATCTATCCAAGGGAGCAAAGTGGAGCCAATGATCCTCCTGCGCCGCTCTCTCTCGCTAAGCGGTGTCCTCTTTTCTCTCTCTGTTCTTTGTTGCCTGGTGCGCGGCGAGGATCTGCCCTCGCCCCCGCCACCCGCCCCCGCTCTTCCTTCGGCGAACGGGAACGATGCTCCGGCCGCTACGGCGGCAGATCCGGTCGCCTCACCGCAACTCGTCCTGCCGCCCCCGCAACAAGCCCCGGAGCCCTTGAGCCCGCCTCCGGGCGTTTCCATTGAAGAGTTTGTCGGCCACCGGTCGTACGACAAGGATGGGAGCGGTTGGGGTTGGGTAAAACGCTCCAATGAGCCTTGGTCGGCGGCCAAATGGGTGGTATTCGAGGAGACCCCCGGAGGCGTCGTCGCGCCTTGGCGGTTGCTCAACAAAAAACGGACGGCCGATAATGACTTTGAATATCGCCTTCGCGGCTACATTGCCCCGTTCTCCGCATACGATCCTCATACCGACGAGTTTCTCACCGTGTTCGTTCCCGAGCGTATAGAAACGATCGGGCCGGCCGCAGCGCCGCCAGAGCACCCTGGACCTCCCCCCCATCGAGTGCGGATCCCCGATTCTACTTCCCCCGTTTCCGTGACGGATCCAAACATTCAGGCGCCTGATGCGCTGCGTTAATCGTCCGGTTTAGGACTCTCCTGTTCACCCGGCTCCGCCTTCTTACTCCAGCGGCCATCCGGCCCCTGGACATACTCTCCGGGGAAGGCGTCGTCTCGCCACCTTTCCCCGTAGCGCGCTTCCACCTGGGATAGGCTTTGTCCCTGCTTTTTGGCCTCGGTCGAATAGAGGAGGTAGCGGGCTCGATTCTCCTCCTGCACGATCCGATCCGCATAGGAACGATAGGCACTCTCCTGTGGTTGGGTGACAAATTGGAGATACCCATTCCTCGTCTCGCCGATGACCCGGGCGTTCTTCAAACCCTGCAGCTCGGCGATGCGGGTTCTTCTTCGCTGCTGCAGGTCGCCCGATGGGGCGCCCGTTCCGGATTGTAGAGGCGGGCTCCGTATCTCCGTATCAATGTCTACGTCGAAGAGGAGAGGCTTGGAAGATTGGATCTGGACCTGAGCGCAAGCGCTTAATCCGGCGAGCAAGGGAAAAGCGAAGATCAGCCTGCCCAACCACGCCGGCTCCTCTGGTTCTCGACGCGATCGACACGGGTCTACTTCGCAGCACGAAGGAGAAATTGGTGTCGTAGTCGGCTCCACAGGTGGACGAACACCGGAGAAAAGCGACCCGGCTCCACGCGGAGCTCCTGCTCGAGGTCGGGGATTCCAACGAAGCGCCCTTCGGAAATCTCTCCGGGATCTAGAGAAAAAGGTCCATCCGATTCCCCAAGATAGACCAAGATAAACTCGTTGCCGGTTTCATGCCCGGCGGAAAGTTTGCAAACAGGCCGAAGCGGAATGGGATCGGCAAGCCCGAGTTCCTCGGCGAGCTCTCTCCGAGCGGCTTGGTCGTAGGTTTCCCCCGTATGGAGATGGCCGCTGCAGGAGGAATCCCAAAGATCGGGGTTCAGATCCTTCGTAAGCGAGCGCCTTTGCAGAAAAAGCTCTCCTCGAGCATTAAAAAGCAGTGCGTGGACCGCACGATGACGCAATCCGTGACGATGGACCCAAGATCGCGGCTCTTGCCCGATGACGCGATCCATGGCATCCACGACGTCGAAAATCTCTGGCAAGGCATTCTTCATCGTTTCGTTCGCCCGACATCGTTCTTCCATGCCGCTTTTTCCTCTTCAAGGCAAGACTCGCTCCTTTGGCTTGCTTGTTCTGCTTTCCGGGCGGAAATAGGTCGGCTCGTTCATCGTTCCCCATTGCGGCTACTTTCCGTCGGACGACGCCTCTCTTCGACGCCTCTCTTCCAGCCGCCTCAAGGCACCTTGCAGTCGAGCCAAGGAAGGAGAGGCAGAAACATTTCCCGAGGCCGCACGAGAAGGGCTGCTTACCGGAGTCGCCGCCCAAGGATCGGATGAGGTGGCCGTGGAAGTGGCCGTCACTTCTACGACGACGGGCGGTTTCTCCGGAGTCCTTTCTTGGCGCGACGGAGAAAAGTTCCAGAGGCGTGTCGCCATTCCACAGACGACGGCGCCGCAGCCGGAAAGGAGAAGCGTACAGAGTGGAAGCGGGATGCCTGCGAAAAAGAAGGTAACGACGGAGACGACGACTGCGCCGGCGAGGAGGATCCCGATTGCCGAGATTGCGCCGAAAGCCGGCAGCCTGACGAAAACGCGCGCTCCCCAAAGGCAGAGGGCAGCGGCCAGCGCCGCGGTGAGGAACCAGGGGAGTGGACGGATCATCTCTCCTTCCACGATCTGTCGGGCAACCTGCATTTGGAGTTCCACCGGCGTCATCTTCCCCACAGGTGTAGCCATTCTCGGGACGATCGCCCCATCGGTTACTCCGATCCAGACCTGCCGCCCGCGAAGCGGCGGAAGCTCGTCCTCACTCAACTGCCCATGGGTCGCCTGATTCGCGTAAACCAGGTAACTGTCATAATCCACGCGGGGGATCGCCTTCGGCGAGCGACCATAGCGCACCGCGATTCGCCCGTCGGAATCCATGGGAATCGTGCGGATCCGCTTCCCCCGCCCGTCGCGAAGGACGATGCTGTGACCCAAACGCACGGTCGATTGGCTCAAGTCCGCCCCGAGATATACGGCGGCGGCCTGCAAGGCGAGGGAGGGCACCAGCGCATCCTTTACCCGGAAGACTAGCGGCAGTGAGCGGATCTCTCCGGCACTGACATCTAGGTTCGCCAATCCTACAGGGCTTTCGCCGGCAAACGTTGCCCCCGGCCAGATCACCGCGCGATACTCCGTCAGGTTTCCCCCCTTATAGGAGCCCTTCAGGCGCACCGCCCCAGGGGGAAGCGGTTCTCCCTGCTGCTCGCCCAGCAGGGCATCCGCTGCGAAACAGACATGATCCATGCGCCGCACTAGAGAGGCGAAAGTCTGATCGAAGGAGCTCATCTTTGCTCCCTTTTCACTCAAGAGGACCTCGAAGACTACGCTCTGCGGCAGTTGCCCAAGCAGCCCGCGTAGGCAGAGGGCGTACTCGAGCCGGGGCCATGGCCAGGGCCGGTCAGCTGGAATGTGGTCGATGGAAATGAGCGCGAAATGGCTAGTCTTTGATTCGGAAGCGGGAAGCTCTTCCCATCGGGTGATCTTGTTCTCCCATTCCGACAGGAGACCCTGATAGGCAAAGATCGCCAGAAGAATAGACCAGAGAGAAGCGAGCAGCCCCGCAAGCCGCAGGCTCTTCTTCTGATTCTGTCGGGATCCTGCAGTTGCCGAAGAGGGAGTCCCCTCGTCAGTTCGCATCTGGAAGTTTTCCCCGCTCACGCGCTTGCTCCGCGCGAAACATTCGTTGCGACTCTCGTTGCCATAGCCGGATTCGGCTTTTTAGTTCGCGCGTCTCCTTCCTGACGTTAGCCAACCGGGTTTGTAGCCAGGCCTCGACCTTCGGTCCCACGGTCGTCTCCCAGCTGCTTCGTCCGCAGCCCCATGCCAGATCTTTCCGGTAGTTCCGGAGTTCTTGCAGGGAGCGTGCTAGCGTCTTCTCCCCTTGGGAGACTCTTTCGGCAAACCAGGAAAGAGCCTCGCCCTCCGCGAGCGCGCCGCCATTCTGTAGCCATAGGGACTCCAGGAGGTCTAAGTCTCCGGCTTGATACCCGAGCTGGACGGCTCTCCACAGCTCCATTCGCTTGCCGTCCCCGCCCCCATTCACGTCGGGATGGAGCTTTCTGGCTAAGAGACGGTAGGCCTTCTTGAGCCGTCGTCTCTTTTCTCCCATCTCCCCGCCGTCTCGGTACACGGGATCGAGGCGCTCGTCCAGTCGGCCTCTCCTCGAATCGGGCTTCCGCTGCGGTCGGTTCAAGGATCGCTTCTCCAAGAGCTTCCGGTAAGCCAAGGCAGGGCCCTGCCCTTTTAGCCAGCTCATCGATTCCACTTCGAAGACAAGCCGCCTGAGATTGTGGAGGCGGTCTTCCTCCCGAGCAACTTCCCGAGCCAGCCCCGGAAAGTGCTTTTCGGTCCAGCAACGGAAGCGATCGCGCTCGCCGGATAGAAACTCGTGGAGGCGTCCGCGCACCCGGCCGAGCCGTTGCTGGAGCCGGCGATAGCGCGCCTCCCAACTTTTGCGAAGCGCTCCCTCCTCGACGAGCAGGAGGGAGCGGCAGGGCGGCGACAACGGCCGGGACGCCCGAGTTCGGAAGCGAGAACGCCGCAGAGAGGGGCCGCCGTTGTGCAAGTTCGCTGGTTTCCTCCGTGTCACCGGCCTAGGCCGAGGATGCTCCTCCCCAAGAGAGAGGATTGGCGCTGGCGTTTGCTCGGCGAACAAAAGTGAGTCCCCTTCGCGCAAATTGGGCGTGCAGAAGGCCACCAGGCGGGTTTTCCGGAATTTGCCATCCTGCCATGAGGGACACGGATCTACACGCTCGGCCCGTTTGACGGCGGAGCGCCGAACGCGCATGCTCCTTCCAGATTATGGAAAGCTTCGGTTTGGTCAACTATTTTGCCACTGGCGGCCTGGTCTACGCCTTTGAAAAGGCGACTCTGGCGAGCAAGTTGATCTTGTTCCTGCTCCTCCTGGCTTCCTCGCTCAGTTGGACGGTAATCTTCGTAAAGCTCGGTCAACTCCGTTTCGCGCGGCGTCAGACCCAACATTTTCTCCAAAGGCTCCGTGCCGGAGCCTGGTACCTGCCTTATGCCAACCGGGAGCGGTTCTCGGGCTCTCCGGAGCACGCCGTCTACGTGGCCGCATTTCGAGAGCTTCTTCGGCAAGCCCATCCCGTCTCGCTTGCGGAAGAACCCCCTCTGGAAAAGCTTCTTCGCGATATCCAAGTGAAGCCGCCTGCGATGAAAGCGATTCAGGGGGCCATCGAACGCGAGCTTGGCACTCAGGGGCTTTTGCTGGAAGACCAGATGGTCCTCTTGGCGACCGCAGCCTCGGGAGCGCCTTTCCTCGGCCTTCTAGGAACGGTTTGGGGGGTGATGGATGCGTTTAGCGACATTGCGATTGCGGGAAAGGCATCTCTGGCAACGATGGCTCCGGGAGTCTCGGGCTCCTTGATCTGCACGGTGTTCGGCCTTCTGGTAGCGATCCCGGCCCTTTTTGCGTATAATTTTCTCGTCGCAACGATCCGTTCCCATACCATTCGCATGGAGAATTTTGCAGCGGAGCTCCAGATCGATCTGGAGCGATCCTTTCTGGAGCTGGAGCCATGAAGCGATTTTCCGAGAGAACGTCGGCGCGGGGATTCGCGGAGCTAAACGTGACTCCGATGCTCGATTTCGCCTTTACCCTGCTGGTGATCTTTTTGATTACGACGCCCCTTCTGGAAAATGGAATCGACGTCTCTCTTCCGCAAGCAGCCGCGAATCGTGTTTCTCCCGATCCCCGTTCCGTCCAGACGATCACGGTCACCGGATCCGGCAGTCTCTATTGGAACCAGGAGCCCATCACGATCTCCCAGCTTCCCGCCAAGATTGCTGAAGCTCGGCAGAACCATCCGGATCTGGCGGTTGCCGTCCGGGCCGATCGGGAGCTCCGCTATCAGGATCTGGTCACGCTCTTCGACCGGCTGCAAGCGGGCGGGGTGTCTCAAGTGGCTCTCGTCCATGCCGGCGAGCCGTCGGGGCAATCTCCGGCTGCGCCTTGACGCGACTCCTCTTCCCCGATCAGAATGCGGGTGCTGTGCCGCGCGACTCGATCTCACGCGAACCGTCGGTTCCTCAAAGGGAAGCTTTCCATGCCCGTTCCTTTCGGCGAACTTATCCACTCGTCGCTGCGGGTCATCTCCTTGCGCTGCTTCTCTTCCTCTTGATCGCCAAGTTCTCGGCGCATCCTCCCGCTTCCTCGGGCTTCTTTTCACCCTTTTCGGTAGACAATCCGGCAGTGGGCGCTAGCGCGCCGTCGCCAGCCCATTCTGCTCCCTCGCCTTCTCCTGCCGGAAGCCGGACGCCTGTCCCGGCCGCCGAGGCGGCACCACCGGCGAAACCCGCTTCCGCGCCGAACAAACTGACTTCCGGTCCTGCGAGGCCGTCGTCGTCCACCCCGCAAGCCAAAAGGCACGTGGAGTCTCCTCGGAAAGCGGCCATTCGCCCTAACCTTGTGGAGGTCACTCGCGCTCTCCCCGCGGAGTCGGCCCCCGTGAAGCCGCCTCCGGCCACTCTTCGCCCCGTCGAGCCGTCGACGAAACCAGGCCTTCCCCAAACCGAACTCGCGGGTAACGGAGAAGGAGGCGCGCCCTCGTCCTCGAACCCTTCACCACTTGGGCCTAACTGGTATTACGGCCTCATTCGAGATCGCCTCTACGCCGCTTGGGATCAGCCCCTCCACCTTTCAAGCCAAAACCTTGTCGCAAAGGTCCAGATTTTCGTTGCCAAGGATGGCCGCATCTCTAAACCTGTCCTTCTTAACTCATCCGATAATGAGGAGTTCGACCGCACCGTTTTGGCAGCGGCCCATCAAGTCGAAGCGGTGGGGGAGCCTCGTCCCTCCAACGTGCCCGAAGCCGTTACGGTCACCTTCCGCATGGTGCACTGATTCGGGCTGTGTCCGAAGACCGGGGTCTGCGTTAGGAGTGCTGTTCGTCTTCCTGCTCGCACTGCCTCTTTCTTCCTCCTGGAGTCAGGTGGAGGTCACGGGCGGCAAGGTGGGGGTCGCCCTGCTTCCCTTCAGCGGCCCGGAGGCTGCCAAGGCGCATGCCATCGTCAGCGCCGATCTAACTCGGACCCTGCTCATTCAGGTGAGTTCGGGCGGGCGCGAGCGATTTGAAGCGTCCGCCACGGTGAGCAGCGGGGCGCTCGTCGGCCGCATTGTCGACCGACATCAAAAAGGCCCGCTGATGGAGCGGACCTTCACCGGCGATCTGCGTATGGCTTGCCACCAGTTCGCTGACCTGATCACGCAGCAAGTCACCGGCATTTCAGGCTTTGCGACGAGCCGCGTTGCCTTCATTTCGCAAGAAACCGGCTCGAAGGAACTCTATGTGATGGATATTGACGGAGCGAACGTCCAACGGCTCACAGGGGACCGGTCGATCAGTGCCCATCCTCGTTGGAACCACGACGGCACTGAACTAGTTTACACATCCTATCGAAGCGGCTATCCTGATGTGTACATCGTGAAACTCGGCAAACGGACACGAAGCCGAGTTGCGTTTTTCCCTGGCATCAATTCGGGCGCTGCCTTTTCTCCGGATGATCTGACCTTAGCACTGACGCTCAGCAAGGATGGAAATCCGGAAATTTACCTTATGCCGGTCGAAGGGGGGACGCCTCGCCGGCTGACGCACAACCGGGCGACCAACACCTCTCCTTGCTGGTCTCCGGACGGCAAGGAGATCGTCTATACTTCGGACGAACGCGGGAGCGTGCAGCTTTTCGTGATCTCTGCCCAAGGGGGTTCGGCTCGCCGCCTGCTGACCGGGAATGCTTACAGCTCCGAGCCGGACTGGTCTCCGGATGGAAAAAAGATCGTGTATGCTGTTCGAATCGCCGGGGAATTCCAAATCGGTGAATCGGAACTTTCCTCTGCCACGGCAACGATTCTGAGTAGCGGCGGAGGAGAAGATCCGTCCTGGACGAGAAACTCCCGCCACCTGGTTTTTGCCCGCGGGGGTTCCCTCTATCTCATGGATTCGGTGACGAGGCAGGTCGCTCCTCTCCCGAATGGCCTTTCGCGTTGCTCCGAGCCGTCTGTTTCTCCCTGAACCCTGATGAACACCTTCCCACTGCTTCGCCGCCTGCGCCTGAGGATCGACTCGCCCGAGATCTATCTTTCTCTGCTCCTTCTCGTATGCGTCGCCGGTTGTGCCAAGCCCAAGAAGAGCGGAGGGGTTTCCGCGCCGGAAGAAGAATCCCTCACGACCTCCCCTCTGCCAAGCCGTGGAGATTTTAATCCCGAGAGCGATGTCAACTATGCTCCGCTTCACGCCGAGACCGTTTATTTTGCTTTCGACAGCTCCGCCATCCCGAGCGGAGAAAGAGGGAAGCTGGAAAAGGCGGCTCAGTGGATGGCCGAGAATCCCGACAGAGCCCTCCTCTTGGCAGGCCATTGCGATGAGCGGGGTACGGAGGAATACAATCGAGGACTCGGAGAGCGGCGCGCGCTCGCAGTCCGTGAATATCTCATCGGCCTCGGCGCCTCGCCGCAGCGGCTTCATACGATTAGCTACGGTAAAGACCGGCCGGCGGCCCCCGGCCACAGCGAAGCGGATTATGTCCGGAATCGCCGGGTCGAGCTGGGTGTCATTGAAAAGTAGAGGCTCAAGCTCGGCGCTCAACCTTTGTCGCGAGTGTTGAGTTGCGGTATCCTCTAAATGTGGACGAACTCTTCTCGATCGAGAGCATGACGGCATCGCCCGATCCGAAAGCTCTGCCTTTGGCCGTTCGGCTTCGCCCCCGCAACCTGGAGGAAATTGTGGGGCAGGAGTCTCTGCTCGCCCCGGGGAAGCCGTTGCGCCGCCTCGTGGAAGCCGACCGGCTCGGTTCGGTGATCCTCTTCGGCCCGCCGGGCAGCGGCAAAACCTCTTTTGCCGAAGTCGTTGCCTGCGCGACGAAGCGGGCCTTCGCGCGACTCAACGCCGCCGATTCCGGCGTGCCCGAGCTGCGAAAGATTCTGGAACGCGCCTCCCTCCAGCACTCCAGGCTGGGAGAGCCGACGGTCTTGTTCCTGGATGAAATCCATCGATTCAATCGCGCGCAACAAGACGCCCTGCTTTCCGGCGTCGAAGAGGGGTCGATTCGGCTGATCGGGGCGACGACGCATAACCCATGTTTCGCTCTTACCGCTCCGCTTCTGTCCCGCTCGCAGGTTTTCGAGTTTGTTCCACTTTCGCGCGCTCATTTGGATCAGATCCTCTCCCGAGCTCTAGAAGATTCCGAGCGCGGCCTCGGCCGTTTTCGATGCCGGCTCACGCCGCCAGCACGAGAACACTTCCTGGTCACGGCGGAAGGAGATGCCCGGAGACTTCTCAACGCCGTGGAAGTCGCCGTTCTCACCACGCCACCTTCTCCGGAAGGAATCATCGAGGTGGACAGGGAAGCTGCGGAGAATTCGTCTCGGCGGAAGATGCCCCGGTACGACCGGGATGAGGACGAACACTACGATACGGTTTCGGCATTCATCAAGTCGGTTCGGGCAGGTGACCCCGATTCGAGTCTATACTGGCTTGCGAAGATGCTTGTCGCCGGAGAAGATCCGCGGTTTATCGCCCGAAGGCTCGTGATCCTGGCATCGGAAGACGTGGGGCTTGCCGAGCCTTCGGCGCTTCCTCTCGCTGTAGCCGCCTCTCAGGCGGTCGAACAGATTGGGATGCCCGAGGGCCGGATCCCCCTGGCGGAAGCGACTATCTACTTAGCCACGCTGCCAAAGAGCAACTCTGCTTACGCGGCCATCAATCGAGCGATTGAGAAGGTGGAAAGGCGCGAGACCGTCCCCGTTCCGCCCGCTCTGCGCGATGCCCATTACGCGGGCGCAGGCCGGCTAGGTCGTGGTGTCGGTTACCAATACAGCCATGACTATCCTGAGGCGGTCTCCCCGCAGGGTGGCGGAATCCCTCCAGGCAGCTTCTACCAACCTACGGATCATGGCAGGGAAAAGGAAATTGTTGAGCGGCTGAAGCGATGGCAGATCCTTCGTGCGCAAACGAGGGGAAAGCCGGCGGGAAATGTTTCGCCCTCTCAAGAGGCATAGCTCGCATGCACAACGCTCGATCTTGCCCGCCCGTCCCGTTCCCTTTTATGCTGGAGACAGTCTGGCTCATTGAAGACAACATAATCCACGCGCATTTGCGCCCATGACCTGGCGCTCTCCGAATTGGCTCATTCTTGCGCTTCCCCTCCTGGGCGCAGCGGCTTATCTCCACTGGCGATCGAAAGCAGGCCCTTCCAAGGGGAGTAGCTTTCTCCGCCTGGTTCCCGCGGACGGTCGATGGGCGATTCGCAGCGGTACAACCGCCCTTCATCGTCGCCCCTGGTTCTTCTTTCTGGCTGGCGTTTTGTCTGTCCTGTCGCTAGCTGGACCCCAGTGGGGGCAAAGCTCCCGGCAACTACTCCGTCCGTCGACCGACGTGATCCTCGCCTTGGATCTCTCCCGGAGCATGACCGCCTCCGACCTGCCGCCCTCCCGCCTCGATCGGGCCAAGCTCCTGATTCGAACGTTTCTCCAGGAAGCCACGGGAGAGAGAATCGGGCTTCTGGTCTTCTCCAACTCGGCCCAGTTAGCCGTGCCTCTGACCACAGATTATGGGGCTATCGAAGAGCTGCTGGACGAGCTCACTCCCGCGAGCCTTCCCGAAGCGGGGACCAGTTTCACCGCTCTGCTGGACGAGGCGTGCGAGGCTTTTTCCCAGAGCGATGCCTCCCACCGGGTTCTCCTTATCCTCAGCGACGGCGAAGACCACGGAGGTGGCTGGACGGAAAGGCTTCCGCGGCTGGCACGGATCGGGGTGCGCATTTATGCGATCGGCCTCGGCACAGAGCGGGGCGGTTTGATTCCCGACCCGAGAGGGGGCGTACTCAAGGCCGAGGGAGGGCACCCGGTTCTCTCTCGTTTGCAGCCGGAAGCCCTGCGCAGCTTGGCTGCGGCAACTCGCGGGCGGTATTTCCGGGGAGATCGCTGGGTGACCTTGCCGGAGATCCTCGGTTTCGATTCGGCAGCAAATGCAACCCGTTTGGAACAGACCGCCGGTCGGGCGGAGCGGTTTGCGTATTTCCTGCTGCCCGCCGTTCTCTGCTGGTGCGCTAGCCTTATTTGGGAGCTTCCCGCCTTTCGTTCCTCTTCTCGGGGGATGTCTCCAGCTTCTCCCCCTGCGGTCGGCTCGAAGCTTCCCCTTGCCCTGCTCCTTGGGCTAACGGGATTTTCCATTCCTCTCTCTTCCTCGTTGGCGAAGGCAAATCCTGCCGCGGTCCGCGCGAGGGATCAAGAGGATCCTCTTGTCCGTTGCGTCCGGGCGCTTGCAAGGAAGGACCGGCTGACTGCGTCGGATTACGCTGCTCTCGCTCAACAAACAATTTCTTGGTGTCGCATTGAACAAGAGCGGGGATTGTCCGCAGGGGTCATTCAGGATGGCCTGGCTGCGGTCGACCGGGGAGAACGGCTGGATCCCCGCCTTTTCCCTTGGGGGCAGTTGCGCAGAGAGCTCCAGGATTTCCTGAAAGCGGCCCACCCTCCGGATGCGTCATCGCAATGTTCCTCTTCCCTTTCCAGGAACCAAAGCCCGTCCTCCACTGGGTCTCCTCGGTTCCGTCCGTCCGGGGGCGGCCTCCCACCGCGGCCGCGACCCTTTCCGGGCTTCTCCGACAAGAAGGGTCAGAACGCTTCTCCCTCGTACTCTTCGGATGCCTCGACGCCCAGGGAGAGGACAGGCCCGCAATCCCGAGAGGCGCCGCCGGGAGGACAGAACGGAGCCAAGGCGCGCTTACAGCAGGTGGAGCGCCTCGACCATCCGGCGCTCCTCTTCGAGCGCATGCGGCAAAAGGAGACAGAGCAGGTGGATGTCCCGCCGGAACCGATGGATTGGTGAAGGTGAACAGGCTGGCCTTTATCGTTTTTATCGTTTGTGCTCCATGTGCGCTTCTCCACGCTCAAAGCGCTCATTGGGTTCCCCTGGAGAGCGGGGTCACCCTCGATTCTCCTTTCCGACTGGAGCTGGTGGTGGAAGGCGGAATGCCACAGGTAGATCCCGACCTCCCTGCGATCCCCTACATCGAGGCGAGCTCTCCGAAGAGAGAGTCTGCCGGCAAGCCTGGGAACACGAGCGGCGCGTCGGCTGTGTATGTCTATACCCTTCGGGCTCTTCATACCGGCCCTTATACGATTCCCGCGTTCCCGTTGCTTACGGACCGAGGGGTTGCCTCAGTCCCGGCCTTCACCTTCTGGGTCGGCGAACCATCCTTTTCGCCTTCCTATGTCTCATCGGCAGAGGCTTCTCTCACTCTTTTCCGGAACGAGGTCTGGCAGGGAGAACCTTTTCCGGTCGAGTATCGGCTTCTCGCCCATGTCGGCGTTTTTCTAGACATTACCGGACAGCCGGAGTGGACGCCTGGGGATCTGCTGGTCGACCGTTGGGGTCGTCCGGAAAGAGTCAGCGGCGAATCACGGGGAACCTTCTTCGACGGCTTCCACTACTCAGCGCTTGCGGTCGCCCTAAATCCCGGAAAGGTCTCCCTCCCTCCGGTAACCCAGCATGTAAGGATGGAAACGGGAAAGTTCGGCCAAGGCCTCTTTTCTCAAGCGATTATTCGCGCGCGGATCTTGCGCTCCTCGCCGCTTTCCCTGCAGGTCAAGTCACTGCCTGCGCCGCCCAAGGAAGGGTTCAGCCAGGCCGTCGGCACCTTTCGTCTGACAAGCCAGGTTTCTCCTTCCGAAGTGCAGGTTGGGGAGGCCGCCACATGGACGCTTCGAATCGAAGGGACGGGTAACTGGACAGCCCGTTGGAGTCTCCCCTCTCCGACGATTCCTTCCGGCCTGCGCGTCATCGAGCCGCCCCCGCGGCGGCAAAACGATTCGGACTCCCTCTTTTGCGCGTCGTTGGTCATCGAACGCATCCTCGTCGCCGAACGCCCCGGCCGATATACGATCCCTCCATACGTATTCGTCTATTTCGACCCTCTTGCCGGCAACTATCGGACGGTTCTGGCCCCCTCCACCGTTTTGACGGCGACTCCCGGTTCTTCGTCTGCCGGCCTTCCATCGGATCAGGGTTCCCCCAATGGATCGACGCGCATTCCTGCCGAAGCCACTACCCGAGAACGGCTGCCGAAAGCCCCGCTTTCCGGTTCCGTCCGCGGCCTGCCTCCGCTGGAAAACCGATGGCTTTTCGTGGAAGCGGGCGGGACCGGCGCGATGCTTCTTGTGCTCTGGTTTTTTCTGGCGCGAGGGCATGCGCGCCGAACCGATCCTTTGCATCGTCGCCGAGCGGGGTTGCGTTGCCTCCGCCGGATTCATCGAGAGATTCGCCGTTCGGGCTCGGCCGGGGACCGACAGCAACAACTCTTGCGCTGGCAATCGGCAATGCGCGATGTTTGGCTTGTTGCCCCCGCCGCTCCCGAGCCGGCAGAGCTCGAGGATGCCCTGGAGCGCGCCCAGGTCGACCGAAGGGCCCTCGAGGATTGGATGGTGCTCTGGCAGGAGGCGGAGGTTCATCTTTACGCGCGAGAGGCGAGCCTCCCTCCCAATTGGATCGAACGAGCCGAGGAGAAGGCGCGGCGGATTCGCATTCCGCGGCAATCCTGGAGAACAACGTTCGCTCTTCGTCATTTTTTCCCCACCCTGGCGTTTTCGAGCCTCCTCCTTGCTTCGTGCTGGGGATTAAGCGCCCTCGAGCTTTATCGCTCCGGTCGATTCGTCCAATCCGGGGATCTCTGGGAGCGAACCCTGCGGAAGTGTCCAACGGATTGGATTGTGCGCAGCAATTATGGAGCAGCGCTTTCCCAGGAAGGGCGGTGGCCCGAAGCACTCGCCCAATGGTCCTCCGCTTTCCTGCTGGCCCCCAGGGACTCCGCGGTCCGTTGGAACTTTGCGCTCGCCCTCTCTCATTGTACGGGAGTCGACGAGCGGCTCTCGGCCTTGGCAACCGGGCCTCTCTGGTTTCGCTGGATTGGCGTTGGCTCTCCGGCGGAGTGGCAAATTCTTGTTGCGGTAGGTCTTTTCGCTCTCTTTCTCGGCGCTCTTCTTTTCCTTCTCTCGCGCTACCGCTTGGTCTCGTCGCCGATTCTGCTGCGCAAGACCCTCTTTGCCCTCGGCCTATCGCTCTCCGGCATCGGCGCAACGGCCGTGACCCTCTATGGACCGATGGCCGATCCTCGGGCTGGTCTTGTGACGGAACGGTCCCTTCTCCGTTCCGCGCCCACCGACGCCGCAGAGCAGGGCAGCCCGGCAATCGCTTCCACCCTGGCGGTCATTGGAAAGCCGTTCCTCCATTGGGTCCAGGTAGGTCTATCGGATTCTCGTTCGGGTTGGCTGCGCGCCCAGGCCGTTGCGCCCTTCTTCCGTCCTCCACTCCTGCCGCACAGGGTCTCCGCCACTCCAGCGGCGGGAAGTCGGGAACCCGCTCTTCCTTGGGCTTCTCCTCGTTAGCCGGCGTGGACGGAAGCATTCTCGGACCGCTGCAGGAGGGCTGTTTTCGCACTTTCGGAAACATGGAAAGGATCATAGCCGTTCCAAGAGACGGCCGATCACCTTTCTGGCATCCAGTGCTTCTTCGGCGAAGGATCGCGCCGCCGCGGCTTCTTCGGCGTAATGGGTTTCCACCGTTTCGATCGCGCGTGCCGCCTCCTCCACCGAAGAAAAGGGATGCAGGCCGCGCGGGCGAGAGAGGAGCGAGCTCCAACCGGTCTCTTGAAGCACCACCGGCTTTCCGAGGGAGAGATAGCATGCGCTTCGATCGCTGAACCAGCCGCAGCGGGAAAGGCGGTATCCGTTTTTCACCACGGAGAACTCCCCGCGACTCGCGCTCAGGAAGTCGCGGTACCTTTTCCAATCGCTCGTGATCCCGCCGCTGGGAACCAGCTCCCATCCTGCGGATCGAAATCTCTCGGCGATCTCAGCCTCTTCCAGATCGCAGGCGATCCGAAAAGGGACTCCGGCGATCCGTGGCAGATCAATCACTGCCTCCCATTCCGGGGCTTTGTTCCCAAAGGTCCATCCGTCCCATCGGACTTCGGGATACGCTCGCCAATGAGTGACGGTGGTCCAACTCCTTCCGCTTCCGGCAACCCCGGTCCAGTAGTCGAGGGCAACCGGGGGCAGAGTCGGTACCCAGCATACCCCCAGGTCCGGAGCGCGAACCCCAGCCGCGTCCATGCGGAGCCCCACCGTCAGGAAAAGGTCGTGGCCACCGAGTCCGAGATCGCATCCGTATTCCTGAGCCCACACCGATGTGAAGCCCGGGTCAAGGTCGAGGTAGATTCGCCGCCGAGGCAGATCCAAGAGTTCTCGACGCCGCAGGACGCCCGAGATATTCAAAATCAGATCGGCGCCACGCGCAAAATCGCACAGATCATTCCACTCCTCCCGCTCCCCTTCTCGAAGAAGCGTAGCTTTCCCGCTCCATCCGAATTCCTTGACCGCCTTTTGCCACGAGGATGCATTGATGGCGCGATCCGGCGTAGTTGGACGGCCTTCGGCATCCACGCAAGCCGAGGCTGGAAGCTCTTCCACGAGCCAGGTATCCCAGCCCACCGAGCGAAACCCGAGAGCCCACTGGAGGAATGCCCAGATCACGCCCGCAGAGTTTTGGGGATAGCGAGCAAACGCGGTGGTGATGATCGCCTTGCCGCTCATTCCTCTTTCCCCTGAGCCGAATTCCTTTTTTCCAGCGAAAAAAGGCTTTCGGCAGCTCCTCACTTCTCGTTAGAGTTCCCTGAATTCATGCGATGCGTAGGCCTTGGCGATAAGCTTTGTATCTGCGCCATCGCGCTCCTACTCTCGAGTTGTGTCACCACGACGAACTATAAGCCGCCCACCCTCGTGAGGGTGAGCGTGCACGATCAGGCGCTCGAAGTAGTCAAGGACGGAACTCCGACGCATCGCTTCCCGGTTTCTACCTCTCGATTCGGCCTGGGCGATCAGCCGAACAGCTTTCGCACGCCTGTCGGCCGGTTTGTCGTCCAGAACAAAATTGGCGATGGTGTTCCATTGGGCGGTAAATTCTACCATCGGCAGTATACCGGGGAACGAATCGACTTGGAACAGGGAACGGTGCTTGGTCACGACAGCCTGCTCACACGGATCCTCTGGCTTCGCGGTCTGGAGGACGGCAACCGCAATGCCTACAGTCGGGGCATCTACATTCATGGCACTAACCAGGAGGCTCTGGTGGGCCAGCCGGCAAGCTACGGCTGCATCCGGATGCGGAATCGGGACGTTCTTACCCTTTACAACGTAGTGCCGCTGGGAAGCTTGGTGATCATTCAGCGCGAGCCTCTTCTTCCATCGTCTCGCGTTGTCGCCGCTTCCGCAGTGGCCAGGCCCGCTGCCGTCAGCCCGCAGCCCGCGCCCGTGACAACGTCTCCTCCTCCGAAAGCCATCCCAGTTCACGCGAGCCCGGTGCCGCCCCCTTCTTCTCCTCCCACTTCCCGGCGGCGATCCGTCTCTGCTCGGCAGAAGCAAAAGCAGGCGGTCGCCCACGACGGCCGCCGGCATCGGTCTCATCGCGGTCATTCTCTGCAAGGCAAACATCTAGCCAAAAGCTCGGTCCGCAAAGCGGACTAGGAGTTCTTGCGCACGAGCCTCCTTTTTCCGGCTGCGACCGTTTCCCCTTGAGGGATCCCTATTCGATCGGGTTTTTTCGTGACAGAGCTGCCTCCCTTTGCGAAGAAGTCATCTTCAAACTGCTTGTAGAGGGAGAGGGAAATGTCACAACACCGCAGTCTTCGCAGTAGTTCGCTTCTTGCCGCAAAGCGGAACGTGCTCAAGCGCTTTGAGCGGATCGCGCTTCTCAGAAAGCGGGGCCGTTGGAAAGAGGGGATGCGCGTTTTCGGATTGCCCAAGACCCGCGCTACGTAAGGCCAGTCTGCATGAGCGGCTCCGGCGCGAAAAACTTTCGAATGGGCCGGTTAGGCGCGTTCGCTCTCCTTCTTCTCGTCTTGGTCTCCGCCCGAGCGACGGCCGGACAGGTTCGCTCCATTGATGTGTGGGGACACAAGATCGCTGCAGGAATGAAGCTGCGGCGGGTGAAAGCCGAACTCGGCCGCCCCATTGCTTCGGTCCAGACGGAGGGAGTCGTCGTCAATGCCTATGGGATATCGGAAGTGACCGGCCGTCCCGTGCCATTGCCCAGCCGGGATGGCAAGCAGCTGCGCACGTGGGTGCTCATTTTCGACCGGAAAACAGAACAGCTCGTCGGATCGATGGCGCTGGTCGATGACGTTCGCGAGATGAAGGCGCGTTAGTGGTTGTAGTGGGATTTTCCGTGACGAAAGCCACCGGCAACGCTTCCGAGGCCGAGATCGACGGCTCACAGGATCTCATGGTCGGGCGTTCCCGGTTCTGGTGCCGCGTTTGACGGGAAGGGATTGCGGGGGAAGCCAGAGGTAGTCGGCAAGGGGACGGTGGACGCGTTCCAGCGCGGAGTGAGGCACAGAGAGGGTCAGCCCTCCGCTCCACGCCGGGGAAGGACCGTGGCTTCTAGTTTTTTCCGGCGGTGGGGCGAGGAGAAGGATCCTCCGCGGGAGCGGCAAGCGGACAGCGACGTGTTCGGGCAAGCCCAGACCGAAGCGGAGATGGCCTGCGCCGCAGACGATCAGTGCGCGACTGTTTCTTTGCCTGATTCCGTGTATGGCCTGTACGATGCGTTGAGCCATCCAGTCGTCGCGGACTTCCTGAGCCTCGGCAGCCCGGTAGAGCCAGGAGCGCCCCATCCCCGGGTGGATGGGCAAGAAAAGCTGAAGGAGACGCTGATAGAGCGGACTGAACCGGACTCGATCCAAGCGCAGGCGTTCGCGTTCGGCCGCAGACACCGACTCCCACCCTCGTCGAGCGATCTGGTGAAAAAGGGGAGCGGGGCCATCAATGCCGAGGATCCGGATTCCTTTCTCGCGGGCGAAAATGCAGAGGCCGCGGTAGTCTTTGTAGTTGCTCCAGCGGTCCGGCCAATCGATCCGCCGCGCAAATTCCTCAAACGAAAAGTCACCCGCAAGAAAGCGGGAGAGGACCGCTTCGTCCTTCGATTCGAGTGCTTCGAGAAAAAGGAGGACGGGAGTATCTCCGGACGCGAGCGAGGAGAGGATCTGCTCTTCGAGCCGGTGGTGCGAGCGGGCGATATGCGTTTCCCCAATATAAATTACCCGTACGCCTTGCAGATCGGCGAGAAGGGCCGCTTGCGAAACCGGCTCTCCGGCGAGGAGATCGATCCAACCCTGACCGGACACATTTCGAGCGGAGAACAAGAGGGCCAGGGCGAGGACGACTGTTGCTTTTCGGAGCAAAACCAAGACAGGAGTCCTTCCACGAAGGCGCCGCTCAAGACACTGAACGTGGCGAGTTCTCAGGACCGGAGAGGCGGAGCGTGCGGATCGCCGCAATCCGCTCTGCCGTCCGAAAAGGGTCGCCCAATTGACAGACGAAGCGTTCGGCGTCATCAAGTAGGTTGTCAGAGAAAGCGCGCCACTCCCATTTGAGTAAAAGCGCCAATAATCGCCGTATGCCAAAAAGGGCGAGTGAGTCTCCAGAGAGTCCGGCTTGGGCGGCAACCAGTCCTTCGGACAGGAAACCCGTGCGAAACAGAACCAACAGGATCAGATAGGCAACGGATCCATATCCACGCGGTCCCTGAAGCCGCTCGCAGAGGGCCTTACGGAAGCCTGTACGCTCATCTTCGGAACCGAGGCGGGAGAAGAGGCGGAGCAGCGCCTCCCCGTTAGCGGAGGAGATCTGTTGCCGGGAAGAGTTTCCCGGCTGGCCGTCTTCCGAAACCACGTTCTCGTTCCCATTTTCCACGGGCGTCGAAACGGTGCCGAGCTGCGACGGGCCGCGGGAGCGGAGCTCGACGAGCTCGCATTGCAGCACCGACGCCACGTTTTTTACCATCGGGTCCGGGATTTGAAACCCGGGTTCCTGAGGAAGCTCGATCTCGTTGAGGATAGCCGCGAGTGGGTGGAGAACCAGATAGACGGGAACCGAGAGTTTGCCCTCGCCTCGAAGAGAAAAAGCGACCCAGAAGCCGGTCGTTCCCGTCGGCGGCATTCCCCGCAAGCCGATCTCCAGGGAGAGATCGAGAGCTCCCTGCGGCGGAACTTCGATTTCTCGGTTGGCTGGCTCATGGGAGGAGAGGAGAGAGCGGTAGCAGAGATTGGAACCGGC
>JBFXFN010000041.1:0-22377 GCA_050179015.1 Methylacidiphilaceae bacterium
GGCTGAAGCCCGCGGTGGTGATGTAGAGCTTGTCCCGGAGCAAGCTGAACTTGAATCCTCCTTCGATGAGCTGGTTGACGAGCCGGAACTCCGCCCCGTCATAGAAAGGGGTATAGCCTCCCATCACGCCTACGGCGCTCGTATAGCCCCAGTTGTAGTCGAAGTAAGCCGTCATCCAGGGGAAGGGCTTGTAGACCGGGCTCACGTTGACCATCGGCATGAGAACGGCCGCATCGTAACCTGTGGAGAGAAAGGCCGGGGTGCCCGGGGGAGTCTGCGCGGTGATCAAAAGAGCGGTCGCCCGGGCGCCGACCAGGAGGCTCAACTGATCGGTGAAGTGGATGTTGTGCTGGTAAAAGGGAGCCACCTGCCAGAACTGCGAATCTTCGGTCAGGGCATAGCCGTTGAGCGGTTCGAAATACCAGCCGGCGGGAGCCGAAGGGATGGGCCAGTCGCCTCCTCCGTAGGCGAGGGGGTTCCCGATCCCCGCTGCGAAGGCGCTCGAGAGCTCGCCGTTCCAGAGACGGGGATTGGCGAGCGCGGGATTGGTGGGGTTGGCGATGCTATAGGAATTTTGGGTGCCGAAAAAGGAGACCGCCTCGTAGTCGAGGTTGCGTTGGAAGCCGAGCTCGACTCCCGCGTCGATGTGCTGCTCGAAGAGCGCATCTTCCGGATGGAGGGCCGCGAGGACCTCCGTCCGATTGAAGACCTCGTAGTCGCCCGTCGCAGCGATGTCCTCCCACTGGGCATAGTCGATGAGCGAGCTGCGAATGTAGAAGGCGAAGGTGTTGTTCCGAATGCGCAGGTCGTCGTCGATCACTACATTTTGAACCAGTTGGAGCATCCCGCTCATCCCTTGACCACCGCTTGCCGGATTCATCGCCGTGGAGCGCAGGCTGATGGGAACCAGCGGTCCCGCATAGGTGTTGAAGTTGGGAAATCCGAAGCCGACCTGCGCGGGTGGCAGGGCGCCGGTCTGATAGAGGTCGTTATTGATTAGCTGATTGGTCGGCCGGTTCATGAAGTCCATCATGTTGAAGTTGTAGGTGCCGAAATCGGAGTAGAAGTCGACCGAGTAGTTGTCGGAGGGACGGGCGCTGAGCGCCAGGTAGAAGTTCTGCTGGTCGTTGTACTGGTACTGGTAGTAGCTGCCGTTCTCCATGCCCATGTAGCTGAAGCGGTAGGCGATCTTCTTCTCCTTGTCCACCGGTCCCCCGATGTCGGCCCCCCACAGGTAATTCTGATACATGCCGGTCGTATCCCAAACGTTGCCTCGGAACTTGTCGAAGTAGGGTTGCTTGGTGATGTAGTTGACCGCTCCCCCCTTGGCTTGGAGTTCGCCGACGACCGCGTTGGGCGGGCCTTCGAGCACGTCCATCGATTCGACCATGTTGTAGTTCCAGGGAAGGTTCCACCAGCCCGCATCTTGCATCGTCATCTGCATCCCGTTGATGAAGCCCAAGGGTGGCATCCCCCGGATCATAGGTGCCATGACGAGATTGTTTCCCGCCGCTGCGGTGGAGCCCGGCGAAAGGAAGGCCGTGCTTACCGGGTCGAAGATCCCTTGGGTTCCGGCTCCCTCCGTCTGTAAGACCGTTTTATTCACGGGAAAGATCTGGCGCGGGGTATCGAGAACGCTCATCGGCTCTCCGTAACCCCCTGATTCGATCGGCATCGCTGTGGGCAGCATCGACTCCCCGGGAGCCTTTGTCGTCACTTCCATGCCGGCGAGGCCGCCCTGCTGCTTCCCTGCGGCTTGCGATCCGGTGATTCCAAGGGCGGGCACCGGCTGCTCGGTCGGCGAGCCGGAGGCAGCCGGGTCGATCGGTACTTCGTGAGCCGGGTCTGCCGGTTGCGGATTCGTGGAGGAAGCGCCGGCGTCTGGAGAAGCCTCGGAGGCGGTGAGGACCATGTCTGCCGTAATCAACCAGAAGAGGAGCGGGAGCAGTTTCGCTCCCGCTGGGCGGGAAGCCGCCGGGGAGGCGAGGGACGGTCTTTTGGAGAGGCGTCGTCGTACCGCGATCCCCTTGTTCATTCCGAGAAGCAGGCAAAGCAGCTCGCGTGCCAAATGGGGAGAGACACCGTCTGCGTTTTGGTATGTATTTTGCTTGATTGGCCGGAAATGGCTGCGGTTTTGGAACGACCCGAACGGCACCAGGAGCGCGGGTGGTGAGCGGTAGCCCGAGAGTCCTACGTAGCGGGGGGAGGCCTTTTGCGGTGCCTCCCCTCGCGAAGATGACCCGTGCGCTGGCTCTGGTCGCGTCGGGTAGGTTGCCTCCCGAGCTCATCCTGCGGAGCGCCCGGGTGCTCTGTCCCTATACGGAGGCGATCCTCCCGAATCGTGAAATCTGGACTTTTGGGGGGCGGATCGCGGCCGTGAAACCGGCGGGATCGGCTCCTCCCCGTTGGGGCAGGCGGGAGTACGACGTGGGGGGAGGGGTCGTCGCGCCCGGACTGGTCGATGCGCACGTTCACATCGAGAGCAGCATGGTCGGCGCCTGCGCCTATGCGGAAGCGGCCCTACGCAACGGGACCACGACGATCTTCTGCGACAGCCATGAGATCGCCAATGTCCTGGGCCTGAGGGGAGTCGAATGGATGCTCGAAGATGCTCGACGGGCCCCCCTTTCCATCTTCCTCACGGTTCCGAGCACCGTGCCGGCGACGGATGAACGGATGGAGACCCCCGGGGCGAGAATCGATCGGCACGACATTGGGCGTCTCTTTGATCGATTTCCCGAAGCGGTCGCCCTTGGAGAAAAGATGGACTTTGTCGCCGTCGCTTCGGGGCGCCACCGGGCTCATGCCATCCTCCGGGAGGCGCTCCGCCGAGGACGGCCCGTCTGCGGCCACGTCTACGGACAGGAGTTCGTGGCGGCCTATGCCGCCAGCGGGGTCACCGACACGCACGAAGCGGGAAACGCGGAGGACGCCCTTCAGATGTTGCAGTCCGGGATCTGGATCTTCTTGCGCGGTGGGCCGCCGCTAACTCCCTGGAACAGCCTTCCTAAGGCCATTGAAGCCGTGATCCGGCTCGGTGCCTCCCCCAAGCGCGTCTGCGTCTGCACCGATGATCGAGATCCTGATGATCTGCTTCTTTTCGGGCTGGACTGGGTGGTGCGGGAAGCTTGGCGGCACGGATTGAGCTTGCCAGCCGCCTGGAGCCTGGGCTCGCTCCATCCGGCCCTCCGGTTCGGGATGGATGGGGAGCTGGGCGGTTTGGCTCCCGGCCGCCGCGCCGACCTGGTGCTACTCGACGGCCAAGGAGGGATCCGGAACACCTGGTTCGGCGGAGAACTTCTCATCGAGGAGGGAGAGACGACTCCACGCTTGGAGGAGGCTTTGGCGGCGCGCTATCGCTATCCAATCTCATCCTGCCGCACGGTTCGCTTGCCTAAGCGCAAGCTCGCCCTGCCCTCCTTGCCGAAAGAGCCGAAGCGATTCCATCTTCTCGGAATCGATCCCCCGGGGATCCTCGTCCGCCATCGGACAAGCGTCGCCGCAGGCGGCGAAATCCTTCGGCGGGTGGAAGAAGAGGATCTCTGCTGGCTTGCCGTGGTGGAGCGTCACGGGAAAACCGGAGAGGTTGCTTGGGGTCTTGTCGAGGGGCTCGGCTTGCGCCACGGGGCTTTGGCTTCGACGATCGGTCATGACGCGCACAACCTTCTCCTGGCCGGAAAGAGCGTCCCGGAGATGGAGTTTGCCGCCCGAACCTTGGAGAGGGTCCAGGGAGGAGTCTGCGTGGTTGCAGCAGAAAGCGTCGTGGCGCTGGTCGAGCTTCCCGTTGCCGGCCTCTTCTCCGACCGGAAGATCGGCGAGGTCGCCGAGGCGATGCGCGCGCTGAAGATCGCATGGAACGAAGCCGGCTGCCGCCTCCCCTACATGGGTTTCAACCTACTTTCCCTCTCGGTGATTCCCGAGATCCGATTGACCAACAAGGGGCTGGTCCTCGTGCCCGAAATGCGGCTCATCCCCTTGTGGGAAGAGGTGGAAGCGAAGCGCGGGCGCCGGTCAACGGGTGCCAAAGTTGACTCCGAGCTCCGAAAGCCAGCGCCGGTAGGCGAGGGCGAGCCGATCCGAGGCGAGGTGGATTTCGGCTTGTAGGTCGAGCGGGAGGAGTTCGGGCCGCTGCGATTCGACGATCGGCTGGTCCTGGGCGAAGACCCGTGCCTGGTGAGCCTGGATCGCGTCGGCGGTTACCCCCTGTTGCGGATCCCAGAAGTGCCACATCCAGAATGCGCTCTCGTTGGGGCCGATCGGGTGAACCGCGGCAAGAATGCCATAGCGCTTCCCCTCTCCCGTCTTCCGGAGCCGGGCCGCCAGAGGCCGAAGAATCTCGTAGGTATAAGAAACCGTTTGGGCTTTGCCGCTTCCGTCCGGATCGGGCTGCCAGACGGCGATCTCCGAGGCGATCCAACCGCCTTCCGGTCTCCGCTCGACCCGGTACGCCGGCATCTCCGGTCGGCTGGGATCTCCCAGGATGCCCTGATGGACGATCGGAAGATGGGCCACATCGAGAAAGTTCTCGATGAGACGTGGGGCCGAGGCTTGGACGCGATAGGGACCGCACCGGGTTTTGGCGAGCGAGCCCTCGTCCCACTCGGGAAAAGGAGGAGGATCTTCGGGAGAATCGCCCAGCGAGACCCAAATCACCCCATATCGTTCCTGGATCGGGAAAGGAGCAATGTGGGCTCGCTGCGGAGGCTTCACCCCCGGGTGGGCCGGAATCGAAAGGCAGCGGCCATCTTCACCGTAGACCCAGCCATGGTAGGGGCAGTGGAGGCTGTTTCGAACGACCTTCCCAAGCGAAAGGCGGGCGCCACGGTGGATGCAGAGGTCGGGCCAGGCATGAACGCCGTCCTCCCCCCGCCAGAGCACAATTTCCTGGCCCAGGAGGATTGCCGGCAGAACTCGTCCCGGGGACAACTCGTCCGACGCTACGATCGGATGCCATTCGTCCAGAAGAGCGTCTTTCATTGGGACCTCCCTAAGCAGGTTCCGTACCGGGGAAGAGGAGGAAGCGACTCCTCCGCGGCTTTCCACTCCGTTCCGGTCGCGCTTGCGGGACCTGTTCGTTCGGAGGCCT
Organism: Methylacidiphilaceae bacterium; assembly: GCA_050179015.1. Classification (GTDB taxonomy): domain Bacteria; phylum Verrucomicrobiota; class Verrucomicrobiia; order Methylacidiphilales; family Methylacidiphilaceae; genus Methylacidimicrobium. Next base: position 5,087 of record JBFXFN010000041.1, read on the forward strand.
CTCTTGCTCACTCGAGCAGGGCATCGAACCAGGCACCCCGCTGACGCACCCGGATCGGCATCCCGAAAGAGGCGCTCAGTGCGGCGTCGGTAAGCGTGTCGGCCTTCTCGCCCTGGTGCGCCACTCTGCCATTCCGTAGTAGGACGACCTGATTAATTTCCGGTAGAATTTCCTCGATGTGATGCGTGATCAGAACGAGCGTGGTGCCCGCTTGTGCCAGCTTCCTCAGGCTCTCCAGGAAGCGGCGGCGACCGACGAGATCGAGGCCGGTGCAGGGTTCGTCCAGCAGCAAGGCCCGCGGGCGATGTACCAGGGTGCGGGCGATTAGGACGCGCCTCGCCTCGCCGGTGGAGAGGCTGGCCATCTCTCGACCGGCAAGGTTTCCGGCATCGAGCAGATCCAGCGCCTGCTGCGCCCGCTTGCGCATCTCGTCGGTGACTCGGTGGTAGAGGCCGAGGCCGCGGGCGGCGAAAAATCCCGAGAGGACAACCTCGAAGGCTTCCAACGACGGCTCGCCGGTGAAATCCTGCTGCAGCGCGGGCGATATGATGCCGAGCTGGCCGCGCAGTTCCGTCACGTGCCAGAGTGCGCGTCCGAACACCCGCACCCGGCCGCGGTCGTTGCTGCTCGCCGTTGGGTAGACCTCGCGCATGATCAACTTCACCAGGGTGGATTTGCCGGAGCCGTTGGGACCGAGGATGGCCGTATGTCGTCCGGCAGGTATCCGAAGACTGATCCGATCCAGGATCCACCGCTCGCCCCGTTTCACGCTGGCTTCGTCGATCTCCAGAAGCGGGGTGGGCTCAAGAACGCCGGCGCTGGCCGCCACGTGAGCGCACATACCGGCAGTATTTCTGCGAACGGAAGGGCTGTCGAGTCTTGGACCTGATCCATGCCATTGCCCTTCTTGGCCATTCCTCGGCCGAGAAGGGAGCGGCGAGGCTCAGTTTCCGGCAGAAGCGGGCGGCACGGCTTCCCTCGCCTTGCCTACGACGAAGTGCGCCTCGCGGAGCGCCTCGGAGGCGTCTTCCCGGCTGTAGTTTTCCGTCGGAATAAAGTCGACATCCCCGTAGAAGGAGAGCTCGCGCTCCCTCCGCAGCCGGGTCGAAATCCGGGCGAGCTCTTCCAGGTGCGCTTGGATGGGCCGGGCCAGCGATTCACGATGGGCCCGAAGGAGGCCCGAGACATCGTGCACATGCGGAGGTTCGATCCCCGCCTGCCGCAAGACCGCCTTCAAGGCAAGCTCCACCGCTTCCTGCGCCTCCTGGACTACATCGGAATAATCCTGGCTCTCCAGGAGATGCGCCAAGAACGCCAGCCGGGCCTCGGCCTTCCGGAGGTAGCTCTGGGCCAACGATTGAGCCGTCACCGCTAGATCTCGATGGGTTCTCCCGGGGCATGCCCCGGTTTGAGCGCCCAGTACCAGGTATTTCCGCTCCAGATCCGCCGCGCGCCATTTCGCGCGAGCCGCTCCTTCATTCGCCGCAAGGCGTCTTGCAGCACCCCCCGCGGGTCCCAGAGAATCCGGGCGTCCTCCGTCATGTCGAAGAGGATGGGGCTTCCCGCGGCAAGCTCGTCCGGCGTCTTGAAGATCGGCGACCACTCGGTGAGAAGCCCGTGCCCCTTCGCCTCTTCGAGCGCCGGAGCGAGTCCCCTTTCGATCGGCTCCCATTCAGCCACCCGCGCCATCCGGCCGCGGGGAAGAGGATCGGCGACGATGAGGAAGTCGATGTCCGAATCAGGCCTCATCTTCCTTCGCCCAACCGATCCAAAAACCGCCAGGGCGAGGAGCCGCGGGCCGTAGGCGAGGCGGACCGCCGCTAGAAGCCGTTGCAAAAGCTCCTCGAAGTGCTGCGGAAAGTTGGGATCAATCTCCCGCTCCATCGCCTCCCATCATGGCACAGGCGCTTCCCGCTGGCGAAGGCAAACGGAAAGGACCGAGCGGGCTTCGGCCTATTGGAAACGGCGGCCTAGGGCGCTTTCTTCCCGGTCGCGATTGACGGCAAGAAGCGGTCGCGCGATCATGGCTTCGCGTCGCAACGCAATCGGGGTACCGATCGCCCGCTCTTCGAGACGCAGAGGGTCCGCATCATGCTTAAGCATGGCGACATGACGCCGGTGGTCGATCTGACCCGGGAAAAGGGCACGGGCCCCATCCGGACGCGCCGCCCGCTCTATGTCGACCTCTTGCCTCCGTGCCGGGCCGCTTGCCCCGCGGAAGAGGATATCCAGGGCTGGCTCTCCTTGGCGCAAGCGGGAGACTATCGCCAGGCTTGGGAGCGCCTCATCGAGGAAAACCCATTTCCCGCGGTCCACGGCCGGGTTTGCTACCATCCCTGCGAAAGCCACTGCAATCGGGGTGAATACGATGCGCCGGTCTCCATTCACGCCGTCGAGCGTTTTCTGGGAGACATGGCTTCGGAAGAGGGCTGGTCTTTCCCGCCTGCCGGCTCCCTCAGCGGGAAGCGGGTTCTGGTCGTCGGAGCGGGGCCGTGCGGGCTCTCCGCAGCCTACCATCTCGCCCGTCTCGGCCATGCGGTTGAAATCCATGAGGCTGGACCCCTGGCCGGGGGCATGATGCATTTCGGAATTCCGGCCTACCGGCTCCCCCGAGAGGTGCTGCGGAAGGAGGTGGAGCGGATCGAAAGGTTGGGCGTCCGTTTCGTCTTCGATCACAAGGTCGAGGATCTCCTTGCCGAAAAAGAGGCGGGCTCCTTTGACGCGGTCTTGGTCGCGATCGGTGCGCAAGTCGGCAAGCATGTAGATATCCCGGCGCGCGATGCTGTGCGCGTGCTCGACGCGGTCTCCCTCCTCCATCAAGTTGCGGGTCAGGAGCGGCCGCTGCTCGGCCGCCGGGTGGTGGTCTACGGCGGCGGCAACGTCGCCATGGATGCGGCGAGGACCGCCAAGCGGCTTGGCGCGGAAGAGACCATGATCATCTACCGGCGGGACCGGGCGCACATGCCCGCGCGAGCCTTCGAGGCCGACGAGGCCCTTTCCGAAGGGATCAAGATCCGGTGGCTGACGACGATCAAGGAGATCGCCGGAGAGGAATTGACGGTCGAGCGGATGGAGCTTGGGCCCGACGGGCGGCCCCGGCCGACCGGCCAGTTCGACACATTGCGGGCGGATGCGGTGGTGCTGGCGATTGGGCAGGAGACCGACAGCCGCTTTCTGCGGCGGATCCCCGGGATCGCCTTTGGGAAGGATGGGGGGGTGATCGTCGATGAGAACCGGATGACCGGCCATCCGGGCGTCTTTGCCGGGGGAGACGCGGTTCCGGGAGACCAGACGGTGACGGCCGCGGTCGGCCAAGGGAAGAGGGCGGCCCGAGGGATCGACAGCTGGCTGCGCGGCGCTGCCGGTCAAGCGATGCCTCGTCCTCCCATCGTCTCCTTCTCGATGCTCCATCTGCCGGTCTACCGCGATGTCGATCCGGGGCGGCAGTCCGAGCTGCCCCTGGCCGTGCGAATGAGCGATTTTGCCGAGGTGGTCGCGGGCCTTTCCGAGGTAGAGGCGCGGCGCGAGGCCCAGCGCTGCTTCTCCTGCGGGATCTGCTTCGAGTGCGACAACTGCTATGCCGCTTGCCCGGAGGATGCGATTCTCAAGCTCGGTCCCGGGAAGCGGTATCGCTTCCTCTACGAGAAGTGCACCGGCTGCGCGGTCTGTTTCGATCACTGCCCCTGCCATGCGATCGAGATGATCCCCGAACCCACAGGAGCCCGCACATGACGGTCGGAACCCGCCGGGCGATGGACGGCAACACGGCGGTCGCCGACGTCGCCTTTCGGACGAACGAGGTCTGCGCGATCTATCCGATCACTCCCTCCTCGACCATGGCGGAGCTGGCCGACCAGTGGGCGGCCGAAGGAAGGAAGAATCTCTGGGGGAGCACTCCCGTCGTCCAGGAGATGCAGAGCGAAGGGGGAGCGGCGGGGGCGGTGCACGGAGCTCTTCAGGGAGGGGCGTTGACGACCACCTTCACCGCATCCCAGGGACTGCTCCTGATGATTCCGAACATGTTCAAGATTGCGGGAGAGCTTACGCCGACGGTCTTCCACGTGGCGGCGCGATCGGTCGCGACGCACGCCCTTTCCATCTTCGGCGACCACTCCGATGTCATGGCCGTTCGGACCACGGGCTTCGCTCTCTTCTGCTCCGGCTCCGTACAGGAGGCTCACGACGGGGCGCTGATCGCGCAGGCGGCGGCCCTCGAATCCCGCGTTCCTTTCCTCCACTTCTTCGACGGCTTTCGCACCTCGCACGAGCTGAACACCCTGAACCCGCTGACCGACGAGGAAGTCCGGGCTCTTCTTCCCGAAGAACTCGTCTGGACCCATCGGTCGCGGGCGCTCAACCCCGAGCATCCCTTCATCCGAGGGACCGCCCACAACCCGGACACCTTCTTTCAGGCGCGAGAAGCCGCCAACCCCTTTTACGCCGCCCTTCCCGGGATCCTCCGGTCGATCCTGGACCGGTTCGCCGAGCGGACCGGCCGTCGCTACCGCCTCTTCGAGTACGACGGTCCCGAGGATGCGGAGCGAGTGATCGTCCTGATGGGTTCGGCGGCCGAGACCGCGCGGGAGACCGCGGCCGCCCTCCGCCGGGCGGGCGAGAAGGTGGGCGTTCTGCAGGTCCGCCTCTTCCGCCCCTTTTCTGCGGACGACTTCCTGGCGGCGCTGCCTCGAAGTTGCCGGGCGCTCGCCGTGCTCGAACGGACCAAGGAGCCCGGTGCTCCGGGAGAGCCGCTCTTCCTCGATCTGGCGGCGAGCCTTGCCGAAGCCTGCTCTCAAGGGAAGAGGTCCCTCCCCCGGGTGATCGGGGGCCGCTACGGCCTCTCCTCCAAGGATTTTACCCCCGCCATGGCCAAGGCGGTCTTCGACGAGCTCGCCAAGCCCGATCCCAAGAGTCGGTTCACCGTCGGCATTACCGACGATGTCTCCCATATGAGCCTCGAGGTCGATGCGCGGTTCTCGCTCGAGCCTGCCGCGGGGGTGCGAGCTCTCTTTTACGGGCTGGGCGGTGACGGAACGGTCGGAGCGAATAAGCATTCGATTCAGATCATTGCCGAGGATGCCGGGCTCCACGCCCAGGGCTACTTTGTCTACGACTCCCACAAGTCGGGCGCGCTGACCGTCTCCCACCTACGGTTTGGATCGGAGCCGATCCGCTCTCCTTACTTGGTCTCTTCGGCGAACGTGGTGGCCTGCCACTGGTTTCCCTTCCTCGAGCGGGTGGACGTTCTCCGTCCGGCGGCTCCGAACGCCGCCTTCCTTCTCAACAGCCCCTACGGGCCGGAAGCGGTCTGGGACCATCTTCCCCGATCCGCCCAGCGGCAGATTCTAGAAAAACGGCTCCGCTTCTTCGTGATCGACGCTTCGCGAATCGCCCGCGAGGCGGGACTGAAAGGGCGCACCAACACCGTCCTCCAGACCGCCTTTTTTGCGATCGCCGGCATCCTCCCACGGGACGAGGCGGTGGAGCGGGTCCGCCAGTCGATCCGGAAAGCCTACGGGGGAAAGGGGGAAAGAGTGGTGGCACAGAACCTCCAGGCGGTCGACCATGCGCTCGCCAATCTCCACGAGGTGGTTCTTCCGACCGAGGCGACGAGCGCCTTCGACCGGCGTCCGCTGGTTTCCGCGGATGCGCCCGAATTCTTCCGCCGCGTGACCGGCCCGATGCTCGAAGGTCGAGGGGATGAGATTCCGGTAGGGCTCTTCCCGGTCGATGGAACCTATCCCTCGGGTACCGCTGCCTTGGAAAAACGGAACGTTGCCGACTTCGTCCCGATCTGGGAGCCCGAGATCTGCGTCCAATGCGGCCAGTGCAGCTTCGTCTGTCCGCATAGCGTCATTCGGGTCAAATACTACGATGAGGCCCGCCTAGAGGGTAGCCCGGCCTCCTTCCGCTCGGCGCCGATCAACCTCCGCGGCTATCCTGGGGTCCGTTTCACGTTGCAGGTCTACCTGGAGGACTGCACCGGCTGCGCGCTCTGCGTCGATGTCTGCCCAGCCTACAGCCCGGTCAAGCCGGGCCTCAAGGCGATCCATATGGAGGCGAAGGGGCCGGTCAGGGAAGGCGACCGCGCCGCGATCGCATTCTTCGAGCGGCTACCCGTCAACGATCGGCGCCAGGTCGACTTCGCCAATGTCCGGGGCGTGCAGTTTCTCGAGCCGCTCTTCGAGTTTTCCGGCGCCTGCGCCGGCTGCGGGGAGACCCCTTATCTCAAGCTTCTTTCCCAGCTCTTCGGAGACCGGCTGATGGTCGCCAATGCGACCGGCTGCTCCTCGATCTATGGCGGAAACCTGCCGGTCACCCCATGGACCAAGAATGGAGAGGGAAGGGGGCCTGCCTGGTCGAACTCGCTCTTCGAGGACAACGCCGAGTTCGGCTTCGGCTTTCGCCTGGCGGCCGATCAGCTCCGCGGACGGGCCGAAGAGCTGCTCCGCTCCCTTGCGCCGGCGCTCGGCGAGGAGCTCGTCCGCGAGCTCCTCTCGGCTCGGCAGGTCCAGGAATCGGAGATCCGGGATCAGCGGATGCGGGTGAACAAGCTCCGAGGCATCCTCAGCAGCCTGGTCCAGACCAGGTCGGCGGCACGCGAGCTCCTTTCGGTCGTGGATCATCTCCTCCGCCGCTCGATCTGGCTCGTCGGCGGCGATGGCTGGGCTTACGACATCGGTTCCGGGGGGCTCGACCATGTGCTCGCCTCGGGCCGGAACGTCAACGTGCTCGTCCTCGACACCGAGGTCTACTCGAACACCGGAGGGCAGGCCTCGAAGGCGACGCCCCTGGGCGCGGTCGCCAAGTTTGCGGCGGCCGGCAAACGGGTGCCCCGGAAAGACCTCGTTCTCCAAGCGATCGCCTACGGAAATGTCTATGTAGCGCAAGTCGCAATGGGCGCCAACCCGCAGCAGACGCTGATCGCCTTCCGGGAAGCGGAGGCCTATGAGGGCCCATCCCTGATTCTTGCCTACAGCCACTGCATCGCGCATGGCATCGAGATGGAGCGGGGGTTGCGCCAACAGGATGCGGCGGTCGCCTGCGGCTACTGGCCGCTCCTCCGATTCAATCCCGCCATGCGAGCGATCGGCGAGAATCCCTTCCGCCTCGACTCCCCTCGGCCGACCATCCCTTTCCCGCAGTACGCCGACCAAGAGCTCCGTTATCGGGCGCTCGGGATGAGAGATCCCGCCGCGGCGGAAAAGCTCGCCGCCCAAGCGCAGGCGCTGGTGCTCGAAAAGTATCGGATTTACGAACAGCTGGCCGGATTTGGCGACGGCAAGGCGCCCGTCCCCGTGGAAGCGTCCGCCGCCTCGGCTTAGGAGATGACTCGATGGATCTCACGACCGCCTACATGGGTCTTTCCCTCCGGAACCCGCTCATCGCATCGGCCTCCCCATTGACCGGAGAGGTCGGTGCGATCCGCCGCTTGGAGGACGCGGAGGCGGGAGCGGTGGTCCTCCCGTCGATCTTCGAGGAGCAGATCCGGGCCGAGGAGGAGCGTTGGGAGCGGTTGACCGCAGCCGGTGTCGAAAGCTTTCCCGAGGCGCTGACCTATTTCCCCGATCCCAAGGCCTACCGGGTCGGGCCCGATCGCTACCTGGAATTGATCCGCGAGGCGGTCCGGGCGGTCGATATCCCGATCATCGCCAGCCTAAACGGGGTAACGAGCGAAGGATGGATCTCCTTTGCCAAAGGGATCGAGGAGGCCGGAGCCGATGGCCTCGAGCTCAACATCTATTTCTTCCCCACCGATCTTTCGATGGACGGAGAGGCGGTGGAGGACCGCCATCTCCAGGTCGTTCAGGCGGTCCGCTCGGAACTCTCGATTCCCCTGGCGGTCAAGCTCCTCCCCGCTTTCAGCTCCTTAGGGAACATCGCTCGCAAGCTGGAAACGGCGGGAGCCCGGGCGCTTGTGCTCTTCAACCGCTTCTACCAGCCACAGATCGATACCGCCGAGCTCCATTACGTCGACGATCTGGTCTTAAGCAATCGAAGCGAAACGCGGCTCCCACTTTTCTGGATCAGCGTACTTCGCGGCCGTCTGGATGTTTCTCTGGCGGCGAGTACCGGAGTCGAAAGCGAGCAGGAGGTGATCCAGTACCTGCTCGCGGGCGCCGACGCCGTGATGACCACATCGGCTCTCCTCCGGGATGGAATCTCGCGGATGAAGCTCCTGGTCGACGGTCTTCGCGACTGGCTCGCTCGGAGGGAGATCTCGTCCATTAATTTGATCCGGGGGCTCTTGAGCCGGGAGCATCTTGCCAAGACCGAGCCCGCCGCCCGTGCACGCTATATCGACATCCTCCAGCGCCATCCGGTTAATGTTGGGTGACGAACTCCTTGATCGACTGGATGATGTGCAGAAGCACCGATTGAGCGTCGCCGTAGATCATGTGGCAGTTGTCCGCCGTAAAGAGCGCGTTTTCGATTCCCGCATAACCCTTTCCCTGACCACGTTTGATCACGAACACCTGGTGGGCTTTGTCGACGTCGAGGATCGGCATTCCGTAGATCGGCGAGCCCTTGTCGGTACGGGCGGCCGGGTTCACGATGTCGTTGGCCCCCACCACCACTGCGACGTCGGCCGTCGGAAACTCGTCATTGATCTCCTCGAGGCCGACGATCATCTCGTAGGGGACCCCCGCCTCGGCCAGTAGTACATCCATGTGGCCCGGCATCCGGCCCGCCACCGGGTGAATGGCGAACTTGACCTCCGCGCCTTCCTCCTGGAGACGTTTGGCAAGCTCGTAGAGCTTTTGTTGAGCATGGGCGGCGGCGAGTCCGTAACCCGGCACCAGAATCACCTTCCGGGCATAGGCCAGCGTGGCAGCCGCGTCTTCGGGGCTCATCGTCTTGAGTTGTCCGGTTGTCACCTCCGTTGCCTGGCCCGTGTCGCCGAATTGGCTGAAGAGGATGTTTCCGAGGGAGCGGTTCATCGCCCGGGCCATGAGCAGGGTGAGCAAGCTCCCAGCCGCGCCCACTACCGTTCCCGCGATCATCAGAGCCGGATGACCGAGAACGAACCCCTCGAATCCTACCGCCATCCCTGTGCAGGCATTGCAGAGGGAAATCACGACCGGCATATCGGCCCCGCCGATCGGGAGGGTGATCAGAGCCCCGAAGGCGAGTGAGGAGGCGAAGAAGAGGACGAGCAGATTCGTGTTGGGGAGCAGAGCCGGCAAGGCCGTTGCGGAGGCGACGGCTGCCAGCAGCACCAGGCCGTTTCCGAGCTGGAGGAACCTGGGTCGCCAGGGCCTAGGCAGCTTTCCATCGAGCTTTGCCCACGCAATGAGCGATCCCGAGGCGGAAAAGGAGCCGATGAAGCCCCCGGCAATCGCGATGGCAAGCCGGATGTTGCTCTCGTCGGGGTGGGCGAGCAGCTCGATCGCGGCGATTGCGGCGGCGGCCGCTCCCCCCATTCCGTTGTAGAGCGCCACCATCTGCGGCATCGCTGTCAAGGGGACGCGCTCTCCTCGCAACCAGGCCCAGCCAATGCCCAGGAAGAGAGCGAGTCCGGCCAGGGCTAGGTTGGCCGGCAGATGCGCCCGCGCCTCCGCGCCTAGACCGAAGACGTAGAGGAGGCTTGCCAATGTGATGACCAGCATTCCGATTCCCGCAAGCACGATGCCGGAGCTCGCGGTGGCCGGGGAGGACATTCTCCTCAGCCCATAAATCAGGAGAAAGGCGGTGAGAAGATCGCAGGATTGGAGGAGGAACTCCATCGTTAGCTCCGCTCGGGCGCTCCTTTTGCCGGCTTTTTTGCATGGAACATTCGGAGCATCCGCACGGTGACCACATAGCCTCCGGCTGCATTCGCCGCTCCGAAAAGCACCCCAAGGAAGCCGATCGCCTGCTCCGGCAGGGTCGTCGCATGGAAGAGCGCGTAGAGGGCCCCAACGACCACGATCCCATGGATGAAGTTCGATCCGGACATCAAGGGGGTGTGCAAGATCGCCGGCACTCGGGAAATCACCTCGTATCCGGTAAAGGCGGCCAATACGAAAAGGTAGATCGCCAGGAATCCTGTGAGCGCTGTTTCACCATCCATGGGAGGGATCCTCCGGTTCAGGGTTTGCGAGCCGGCGTGCAGTCAATGGAGAGCGGGGCGGAGCCAGCCGCGAAGGTTCCGGATGATTGCTCCCGCGCGACCGTGCACTTGCATTCGTTCGAGCTCTCATCGGCGCGGTTCTCAGAGTCGTTCCGGCACGGGAGGTGTAGCGCTCGGGGGTGTTTGGGTCATGGGCCCCTAGTTGGCGTGGGTCATCAATTTCGTGGCGCACGTGCAGCAAAGGGGTTTGCCTACTAGGCGGGGCGCCGGTTTTTCCGCCGGAACTGTATGTGGACATGCTGTAAGGATGGAAAACCAATCGCGGGCAAAACAGGCAAGTCCGTTTTGCCGTCCGCAGGAGTAAGCTTGTGCCACATGCCGGCCAGTCTAGTGAAGATAAATGTCTCTCGCCAATTGGAAAGAATGCGACTTTTTAACCAACTTTCTCACCCGACGGCTTCCGGGCCTCGATCCACTTCACGATATCGAGGTAGACGTTTTCCTCCGCGACGATCGAAAACCCGGCCGCCCTTACGTTGCTCACCGTCTCCCGATTGAGGGCGGGACCCACGAGCCGCGCGAGAGGCGTCATCGCATCGAGGAGAATTGCTACGGGGCCGATTCGGCTACGAACATGCTCAAAGAGAAAGAAGCGGCCGCCCGGCTGGAGCACGCGATAGATCTCCCGAAGACCCAGGAGCGGATCGGGAACCGAACAGAAGGTGCAGACGGCCAGCGCCTCCTCAAAGAATCCGTCGGGAAAGGGAAGCCGCTGGACGTCGGCTTGGCGCAGTTCGAGCGTGCCGGGATAACCCGCGCTCTTAGCGGAAGCCTGGGCCAACATCGAGGGGCTGATGTCGATCGCCGTCACGGAAAGGCCCGCAGGAAGATAGCGGAAATCGTTCCCAGTTCCGGCTCCGACGAAGAGGAGCTTGCCGCCCAGCCGCCGGAAAAGCCGCCGCTTTTCCGGGCCGAAGCGCTGGTCGTCGGCCCAGGTCATCCGGTCGAAAAATCGGCTCGCCGCATCCCACTTCCTGCGAGTCGAGGAGTTGCCCTCCGCCGCCGCTTCTCCTCCGGGGCCGTTGACCGGGCCCCGAAGAATCCGATCGTAGAGGTGAAAACCCGCTACTGCCGTGGCCCCAAAGAGTGCCCCCACGCCTAGGGCGCTTGCGAGCGTGGGGGATCCCGCCCCCATCGAATCGCGCATCGCAAAGAGCATCCCCCCGTACATCCCGATCCAGGATCCGGGGACCATCGTCTGAAACATGCCCAAGAGAGGACCAAGCACGAGGCCGAGCAGGAGATGGATCGCCATGCCCACCGCCATCCCGACGATCATTGCCAAGACCATGTCGAACCCGGGTCCGACCAGGCCTCGGATCGCGCCGGCGACGAGCGTTCCGGTCAGGACGCCCGCGAGATAATCCCCGAGTGGAAAGAGAATCGCGCGGTCAGCTTGCATTGCGCACAAATTTCGTGGGGACCCGCGATGATTCTCACGTGCGGCGTGCATGGGCTCAAGGCCGAAAGGCGGGAGATTCTTCCATAGATCGGCCCGTCTCCCTCGATAGCCGTGGCCAAGACGGATCGGCTTGTCTCGCAATAGTCTCTCCGGGCATGATGCTTCCTCTCGGAAAGGCGAGTTTAGAGAAATGGAGATTTTAGAGGAGGAACTTCGATGAATCCGTTTGCCGGCATTCTCTCGACTTCGAGCTCGTTCGGCCCTTTTCTTCTTCGAGTGGGGCTGGCCATCGTCTTCTTCCCGCACGGGGCACAAAACACATTGGGTTGGTTCGGAGGAGGCGGCTTGGCGGGCAGCACGGGGTTCCTCCATCAGTCCCTCCACATCCCCATGGTTCTGGCGCAGGTCGCTATGTGGACCGAACTGCTGGCCCCGGTCTTCCTCTTCCTGGGCCTCTTCACCCGCCCGGCCGCTTTCGCGCTCGGAACGACGATGGCCGTGGCGGGCATCCTGGTCCATCCCCGCTACGGATTCTTCATGAACTGGTATGGGACCCAGGCCGGGGAGGGCTTCGAGTTTCACATCCTCGCCGTTGCGGGCTGTCTCTGTCTGCTCTTTACGGGAGCGGGCGCTCTTTCCCTGGACCGACGCATTTCCGGAGGGGAGTAGGACTCTTAACCGCGGTGCCTCGCAGGTTCGGTGTCGACCGCAAGCGCTTCGTCGTTCTCCTTGGCGGGCTCCACATGGACCGTGACCGTTGCCTGCGGAACGGCCCGCCGGACCGCCTCTTCCATCCGGTCACAGAGCTTGTGAGCCTCCTGGACGGAGAGCGAGCCGGGAACCGCCAGCGCGAATTCGACGAATACCGCGCGACCCGCCCGGCGGCTGCGAAGCCGCTGCACCTCGGCAGAAGGAGGACTCTCCCTGCTCATGCTCGCCTCGATGGCGGCTACCGTTTCGGGCGGGAGTCCCTCGTCGATCAGCCCGCTGAGCGACCCGCGCATCAAGCCGTAGCCCGCCCAAAGGATGTTTCCGGCTAATAGAAATCCGAGCAGCGGATCGAGAAGCCAGAGGCCCGTGAGTTTGGCCAGCAGAAGCCCGAGAACCATGCCGAGCGAGGTCACGACATCGGTCAGCAGATGGACGCCATCCGCGGAAAGGGCGGGGGAGCTCTCTTTTCGGGCTTGCCCGAGGAGGTAGGCCCCCAGCGCCCCGTTTACCACCGTGGAAGCAGCCGAGATTCCGAGTCCCTCGGTCAGCCTAGGGAGCGGTCCGGGAGAGAGGAGCCGCCGGCTGGCCTCCCAAAGAATCAACACCGCTGCGACGGCGATCAATCCTCCCTCGAAGCCTGCCGAGAGATATTCGGCCTTCGTGTGGCCGTAGGGATGGTTGCGGTCCGGCGGAGCCGAGGAGATGCGGAGGGCCCAAAAAGCCGCGGCGGCTCCGGCGACGTTGACGACCGACTCGAGCGCATCGGAGTAGAGAGCAACCGATCCTGTCAGCCGATAGGCAAAAGATTTAGCCGCGAGGACCAGAAGGCCGACGCCCAAGCTCACTGCTCCGGCGGCCGATGCCTTCATGTAGACTAGGCTAGCCCTCCCGTCGCGATCCCACAAGCCGGGGCTTGCGCTCGGGGTCAGGCCGCCACGGGGCAGAGGCCCTGTTTCTCGGCCAGTAGGCGGAAGGGTCCCGCGGCCTCCAGAAGCTCGGCATAGGTTCCCTTTTGTACGATCCGGCCCGCCTCCATCACGAGAATCCAGTCGGAGGCGGCCAGGGTCGAGAGGCGGTGAGCGATGAGAAGAACCGTCCGGCCCTGTTCCAACGCCTCGATCGAGGCTTGGATCTGGGCCTCGCTATGCGAGTCGAGGTTCGATGTCGCTTCGTCGAGAATCAGGATGGGTGCATTGCGGATAAAGGCGCGGGCGATCGAAAGCCGCTGGCGCTGTCCTCCCGAAAGCCTTACCCCTCGCTCCCCGATCTTGGTCTGGTAGCCATGAGGAAGCTGGGAGAGGAACTCATGGGCTCCCGCCATCCGCGCGGCTTCCTCGATTTCCTCCGGGGTGGCATTGGGTTTGCCAATCGCAATATTTTCGGCCGCGGTGAGGTTGAAGATCACGACATCCTGGCTCACCAGGGAAAATAGACTTCGGGCATCCTGGAGCTTGAGCTCCCGTAGGTCATGTCCGTCGATCCGAATCGCCCCCGAGACCGGGTCGTAGAATCGGAGCAGGAGGCTTGTGATTGTGCTCTTTCCCGCCCCGCTGGGCCCCGCGATCCCTACCTTCGATCCTCGGGGTATGGTAAAGGAGACATCCTCCAGCACGAGACGGTTGCCGTAGTGAAAGGTCACATGATCGAAGGCGACCGCTTCGCGAAACTCCGGGATCGCCAGGGCATGCTTTGCTTCCTGGACGCTCGCAGGGAGTTCCAGCAGCTCCGTCAACCGGTTCGCGCTCATTGCCCCCTCTTGGATCTTCACGTTGGCATCGGCCAGCCGCCGGATCGGGGCGAAGAAAAGGAGCGCTCCATTGGCCACCACCGCCATGTTGGCGATGCTTACGTGCTGCCAAACCACAGTCAGGATGAGGAGGGAGAGAGCGAAGCTGGCGATCACGTCGATCGACGGGCTGACCAGCGAGCCCGAGGTGTTCATCTTCGCGCTCTGGCGCGCGAGGTCGTTGGCCTGCTTCCGGAATCGGTCCGCGTTCCGTTTCTCGAGAGAGAAGGCCTTGATCACATGGACCCCCGCCACCGACTCCAAGAGGAGGTTATTCTGGTCAACCGCCGTCGAGACAATCTTGGCGGCGCTCCGGCGAACCCGCCCCGAGAGCATTACTGCGGGGATGATGCAGACGGGGATGAGCAGGGCCGCGACCAAGGTCAGCCGCCAGTCGATCGCCGCGCAGGAGAGGAGGATCGCCAGCAGGGTGAAGGGATCCTTGGCGACATCGGTAAAGAGGATGCTGATCGATTGGTAGAAGCCTTGGGTGTCGTTGAGTATGCGCACCGAAAGGTCCCCGGTCGTCGATCGATGGTAGAAGTCCATGGAAAGGGCATGGAGCTTTTCCAAGACAGCGGTCTGGAGATCGGCGACGATCCGTCCCGCTGCCAGATTCATAAAGTAGGAGTTTGCGAGACGGAAGAGGCCGCGCACCAGGGCGACTCCGGGAAGGAGCAGAAGCCCTCCGACCACGCGCTTCCAGGTGATCTCCGCCCCCATCATCGGCAGCCACTGCCGTAGGGTTTCGGTGAAGGATGACGTCTTGCCTTTTGGAGGGGGCTTCGGGTTGAGTGGGGCGCTCTGTGCAACCTGCGGCGGAGCGCCGACAAAGTTCTCGATGGCGGCCTTGAGCACAAAGAGGTAGGTGCCATTGACCGTAGCGAAGAGAAAGCCGCTAAGTATCCCCGCCGCCAAGATCTTCCAATGCTTCCGCAGGAAGGGTGAAGCGAATTGGAGAACTTTCCAGAGTTCCCGCATGTTCCCTTCCTTTATCGAGCCCTAGGAACAGCGAAGCAAGCTGGATTTTCCTGATCAACCGGCCCGAAATGCTCGCAAACAGCCACCCCTGGGTTGGCAAACCACGGAGAAAGCCTGTGAGAAAGCTGGCTATGCGCGTCCATAGCGGTCCTCGAACCGGACGATATCGTCCTCGCCGACGTAATCGCCGCACTGCACCTCGATGATAACGAGGTCGATCAGCCCCGGGTTTTCCAGCCGATGGGCAATTCCCGCCGGGATATAGGTCGACTCGTTCGGCCGAACCAGCCGCTCACTCTCTCCCTGGGTCACCTTGGCCGTCCCCGATACGACCACCCAATGCTCGCTCCTGTGGTGGTGCATCTGTAGGGAAAGGACCCTTCCGGGCCGAACGACGATCCGCTTGATCGCAAACCGCGCCCCTTCTTCGAGGACGGTGTAGGTTCCCCACGGCCGGTGGACGGTCCGGTGCAACAGGTGGGCGGGGTGCCCCTGCCGTTTTAGCTCGGCTACCACCCCTTCCACCTCCTGGTCCCGATCCTTGGCGGCCACCAAAAGTGCATCCGGAGTGTCGACCACGAGCAGGTTCTGAACTCCCAAGACGGCCGCGAGTCGATCGGGCGCGTGAACGATGCACCCATGCGCGTCGCGCAGCATCGCTTCTCCCGCGACGCGGTTCCCTTGGGGATCGGAGGGGAGGAGGCTCGCGTAGCTCGACCAGGAGCCCACATCGCTCCAAGAAAAGAGGGCGTGGACGACCGCAACCTTCCGGGCCTTTTCCATGACCGCGTAATCCAAGGAGACCGACGGGAGCGATTCGAACTCCTTCAGAAGCTCGACCACTCCATCTTTTTCCCGGACGCCGGAGAGGCTGCGCTCGACGCCTTGGGCGATCTCCGGCGCCCACTCTCCGAGCGCCGCAAGAATGGAATCGACCCGAAAGCAGAAGATACCCGCGTTCCAGAAATGCCGGCCGGAGGCCGCAAAGGATTCCGCCCGCTCCCGATCCGGCTTTTCGATGAAGCGAGCCACCGCATAGCCGACGGAAGACCCGACCTCGATCTTGTCTCCCCGTTCGATGTAGCCATATCCCGTATGAGGGCTTCGCGGCACGATTCCGAAGGTGACAAGATACCCGAGCCGGGCGAGATCGACCGCTTGGCCCACCGCCTGCCCGAAAGCAGGCCCTTCCTCGATCAGGTGGTCTGCCGGAAGGACAAGGAGAACCGTCTCGGGTCCGGAAGATTCTTGGATCCATCGTGCCGCGGCTCCAATGGCCGGGGCGGTGTTTCGGCCGGCCGGCTCCAGGAGATACCTAAGCGAGGGCTCGCTCCGCCCTTGGGCGGCCCCATCCCTGGCCTGGAAGTAGTAGTCCCGATGGATGACCGTTAAGGGGTTCGCCACCCCGGGGAGGGAGCGGGCGTGAGCAAGGGCCCGGGCAAAGAGGGTTCCTCCATCCGGCAGCTCAAGAAAGGGCTTGGGTCTCCCCCTGCGGGAGAGCGGCCAGAGGCGGGTTCCGGCCCCGCCCGCCATGATGACCGGAACGAACGGCTTTGCGGCTTCCATGAAGGTCGGCGTCCCCGCGTGAAACGGGTGGAATCGCATCCCCCGAACAACGCGAAAGGCACCTCCTTCTAAAGGTCTTTTCCGCGGAAGGCAATCTTGATCGAGAAATCGCCCGGCCGGCCATGGCATCTACGTCTCGCGGGAAGCCTGGAACGCGGGTTCATGAGCCGGTCCCGCGGATGGGCCGAGAATGCGTTCGGCTTGACAGTAAAATAAGATTTTTATAAAGATCGTCTTAACCGAAGAGCTTTTCTTTGGGGCTAATCCTAACACCGATCGAAACGTCAGGAGTCATCATATGGCCGATACGGTAGCCGAGCATCACGAGAAAGCCGCCATGCATCATGAGCACGCCGCAGTGCATCACAAGAAAGCGGCGGAGCATCATCGAGCGGGGCAGCATACGGAGTCGGGTCATCACGCGCACATCGCCCATGGGCATGCGCAGCATGCCAAGGTTCACGCCGAGGAGGCGGCCAAGGAAGAGGCGAATATGCACGATAAAGAGCCTTAACGAAGGGGCTGAAGAAGTTTGATATAAGAAGAAGAGGTGCGGAGGTTCTAAATCCGCACTGGTTGGTGCGGCGTGCCTAAGGCGTCTTGAAGCCTTGGGTGCGCCGTACCCTTTTTAATCGATCCTGGAGAAGAAACGCTTCTATCCCTCGCTCCATTTCTCAAAGCCCCTCATCGAGCATCGAGGGCTCGAACAAGCTGGTCTCTATTCGAGCCCGACC
>JBFXFN010000042.1:0-22236 GCA_050179015.1 Methylacidiphilaceae bacterium
GCTGCTTCTTTTGATCTACGCGCTATCGCGACGAGACTCGGTTTTTGTCTTTGCCTATCTCTTCACATGGATCCCCTATCTGCGAAACCTCTACTTCGCCCACCGGGAGCGACGGTTGGACCCTGCCCCGCTCGCCGCCTCTTCGTCTGCCGAGACGGCGACTCCTCCGGCAGGACGATAACGGGGGAATCTCGAGACTGCTTCGTCCCCAGGCTCTATGCCGATGCTGCCCGGGTCATGGTACCCTTGTAGGCTTCCTGGGGTTCATCGATGCCAAAATTCTTAGCGATGAGCTCCTCGACTCGGTCAAGCTCACTCCTGGAGAGTGGACGGGAGTCAGGAGCCGAGGCAAACTCCTCCAACTGCTCCATGGTGTAGATATTCGGGAGACAGGAGAGAATGCGCGGTTCGCAAAGAATCCACTGCAGGGCGGCCTGACCCAATGTTCTTCCCGGCTCTTCGAGAAAGCGGAGTTGCTCGACCTTTTTGAGACCATTCGGGAGCCAATGGGCCGGCCTATGACTTCGGTGGTCCGATTTCGGGAAGGTTGTGGCGGCGGTGTATCTCCCCTCGAGCAGGCCGCTTGAGTGAGGGACACGGACGAGGAAGCGCGGATTTTCATCAGGAGCTTCGTCCATGAGAGGTCGTCCCGGAAAGGACTCGAGAACGTTGTAGATATGCTGGACCACGTGGGGACGACGACGGTGGAGCGCCTCGACTCCTTCGTAAAGCCAGCCGATGGCCGGTCCGAGGGCGATCCCGTAGGAACGAATTTTTCCCTCCTGGCGGAGGGCTTCCAGAGCCATCCAAAGGTGGTCGTCATCGACATGTTCCATGCGAATATTATGGAGCTGGAGGTTGTCGATCGCCTCGCGGCGGAGGCGACGCAGGGAGTTTTCCACGGCCTGCCGGAGGAAGCCTTCTGAGAAATTCTGAGGGAGTTCACGCTGTCCGTGACCGCGCGACGAACCGGCAAAGTCGTATCCAACCTTGGTGGCGACCACCACGTTGCTCGATTTGCCGCCGAAGGCCTTGCCGAGCAGTTCCTCGCCGTAGCCGTAGCCGTAAACGTCCGCCGTGTCGAAAAAGTTGACTCCCAGATCGAGAGCGCGATGGAGGAATTCGAGGGCTTGCTTCTCCGTGTATTCCCCCCACCAGCCAGTCGAAAGCGTCCAGAGGCCGAAGCCAACCTCGGAAACTTGTTGTCCCGTCTCAGGCAGCAGGCGATACTTCATGCCGATATCTTGGAGCAGGCCGCCGCCCGAGTAAAAGAAAAAAGGCTGACAGGGAACCGGTTGCCGGTAGAGTAGGATCATGACCGTTGTTCGCAGGCCGGATCTCTCTTGGGCGGAGCAGCTCTACCTCCCTGGATTTTGGGAGGGATTGAAGATCACTTGGCGCCACTTTGTGGCCCGCCTCTCGGGGAAAACGCGCTTCACGCTGCAGTATCCCGAAGAACGTCCGCCAATACCTCCCGGCTATCGGGGAGCGCCTGTCTTGGTTAAGGACGAAGAGGGGCGAGAAAAATGCGTGAGCTGCCAGCTCTGTGAATTCATTTGCCCCCCACGGGCGATACGAATGGTTCCTGGAGAGATTCCCGAAGATTCGCCCTACGCCAAGGTGGAAAAAGCGCCGAAGGAGTTTTGGATCGACATGACGCGCTGCATCTTCTGTGGCTACTGCGAGGAGGTTTGCCCCGAAGAGGCGATCTTCCTTCTGCCGCAAAACTACTCCCTGAACGGCCGGAGCCGGGAGGAGCTTATCCACGACAAAGCCAAACTCTACGAGATGGGGGGAGTGCTGCCTCGGCCGATTCGGAAGTGGGCCAACAAATAGCAATAGGCCCGGGAGAGCGGACCCCTGGAAAACGGAGAGTTTTTCAGAATCGCTCTTGATTTTCTGTGGAGAGTCGCTAACCACGGAACAGTCGGAACGACGAGATGGAAGGGTTTTTGTTCTGGTTTTCGGCCATAGTGCTGCTGGGTAGCGCGATTGCGGTCATCGTCAATCGAAGCCCGGTCGCTTCCGCCTTGAGCTTGGTGACCATGATCCTCGCGCTGGCGGGGCTCTTCGGGCTTCTGGGGGCATATTTCCTGGCCGCCGTCCAAGTCTGGGTCTACGCAGGAGCGGTCATGGTGCTCTTCCTCTTCATCATCATGTTGCTCGATTTGAAGGCCGAGGAGGGTGCGCCGCTCCGCGGGCTGGGCATTGGAGCGGGGCTGCTCATGGTAATCCTCCTTGGCGTCGGCTTCTGGCGAGCCATTCCCGTGTCCGCTTGGGAAACGAACGGGGCGGGAGCTACGGCAGCGAATGACGCCACGGCCATTGGCCATCTCCTTTTCAGCGCGTACGTGCTCCCCTTTGAGGCGGTTGGCCTTCTCCTGCTGGTCGCCATGGTCGGGGTCATCGTCTTGAGCAAGAGGGACGTGTAGAGCATGGGCACACCAACTCTCGGTCATTATCTAGTTCTAAGCGGGCTACTCTTCGCCATCGGCCTTGCGGGCATCATCGCCCGGAGGGATCTGTTGATCATGTACATGTGCTTGGAGATCATGCTGAACGCAGCCAATCTCTCTCTAGTTGCCTTCAGCCGGTACTCTCAACAGGTCGGAGGCCAGGTACTCGTCTTCTTTGTTATCACCGTGGCGGCGGTCGAGGTGGCGGTTGGATTGGCTCTCCTCGTGTCTCTCTATCGAATGAAGCGGACGACCAAAGCGGAAGAGATTACCGCTCTGAAATTCTAATTGCTTATGGTCTGGCTGCTTCTTTTGGCTCCTCTGGCTTCCGCCTTTCTCGTCTGGGTAGCCCTCCGGCATCATCCGCGGGCCAGCCAAACCGTTTCGATCACAGCGAGCCTCATCACTTTTTTAACGGCAATCGGGATTGCCCTCGGCAAGATCGAGGCTCCCGCCCCTCTTGCGTGGATCGACCTCCCCGGACTTCGCGTGGAGATAGGAATGACTCTGGATGCCCTAGCTCGACTGATGCTGCTCATGGTCACCGGGGTTGCCTTTCTCATCCATGTCTACTCCCTCGGCTACATGGCGGAGGACCCCGGTCGCGGACGGTTTTTCGGAGAGCTCTCTCTCTTCCTCGCATCCATGATCGGAATCATCGTCGCGACTAACTTCATCATGATGTACATCTTCTGGGAGCTCGTGGGGGTAAGCTCCTACCTCCTCATCGGCTTCTGGTTTGAGAAAAACTCGGCCGCGGATGCCGCTCGCAAGGCCTTCCTGGCGAACCGCGTGGGCGACTTCGGCTTTCTCTTGGGGATCCTGACGTTTTGGGCAACCTGCGGAACAGTCGCGTTCGATCCGGCGGCTTCGCGCGCACTGGCCGGGAACTGGCTTGCGCCAATCGTGGGGCTGCTCCTGTTTTGCGGCTGCGTGGGGAAGTCCGCTCAGATCCCGCTTCATGTCTGGCTTCCGGATGCAATGGAGGGTCCGACCCCCGTTTCCGCGCTCATCCATGCGGCTACGATGGTCGCGGCGGGCGTCTACATGCTCTGCCGCATCTTTTTCGTGTTGGAGCTTTCCCCGGCAGCCCTTTCGGTCATCGCATGGACGGGCGGGATCAGCGCCCTGGTGGCGGCTCTGATTGCGACGCAGCAGAATGATATCAAGCGGGTGCTCGCCTACTCCACGATGTCGCAACTCGGTTACATGGTTCTCGCCGTAGGGTGTGCCGGGACGACCGCGGCCATGTTTCACCTGACGACTCACGGCTTCTTCAAGGCCCTTCTCTTCATGGGTGCGGGTTCCGTGCTTCATGCCCTTCATCATGAGCAGGACATCTGGAGAATGGGCGGGGTCGGTCGGAAGATGCCGCTCACCTTCATTACCTTTGGGATTGGGGCGGCAGCGCTCGCCGGAATTCCGGGACTCTCCGGCTTTTTCAGCAAGGAGGCGATCCTCCAGGCGGCGGCTCACCGTGAGCCGGCGCTGTTCTGGATCGCGGCCTTCACCGCAGGGTTGACGGCCTTTTACATGACGCGGATCACCGTGGTGGCTTTCCTGGGAAGTCCGAGAACAGACCGGGCGGCCCACGCTAAGGAATCGCCTCTGGTGATGGGGTTGCCGCTCATCGTGCTGGCACTCCTCGCCATCGTTGCGGGTTATTCCTTTTTCGGAATCGAAAACTACCTCGGTGGGCAGGAGACCGGGGAGAAGAGCCTTCTAGTTCCGGCGGCCTCTTTGGCCGCCGTGATCCTCGGTCTTGCGGCGGGAGCAGTCGCCTATGGACGAGCAAGGAGCGAAGGCATCGCCATTTCCCCCTTTCAGAAGAAGCTCTATTTCGATGAGATCTACGATTGGACTGTTCTCAAGTTGCAGGAGGAATCGGCTCGCCTTCTGGCCTGGGTCGACCAGTGGATCATCGGCTTTGTTCTGGTGCGTGGAGCGGCCTTCGCTGTGAGCCTGGGCGGAGAACTGCTGCGGCTGCTCCAAGCGGGAAACCTGCGGGAATACGTCTTTTTCTTCGCCTTGGGGGCGGGGGGAGTCCTTCTCTTGCTGTTCAGTCGTTGAATGGAAAGACGGGGAAATCGGATAATGGAAATTGGATCGTACACCTACTAGCTTATGTCCCCCTTGACGATCCTCCTTATCATCGAAGCTTCGGCCATCGGGTTGATCCTCTTTGGCGCTCCTCCGAAAAAAGTCTCCCTGGTTGCGGCTGGAACCAACTTTCTCTTTAGCCTCTGGATCTATACGCAATTTTCCGCGGGCACTGACGGCTTCCAGTTTGTGGAGAAACACTCCTGGGTTGCGTTGAGCGGCCTGCCAGAAATCCGGTATCATGTCGGCGTCGATGGAATCAGCCTGCCACTGGTGCTCCTCACGACCCTCGTTACGTTCGCCGCGGTCTGGGTGGCGCCCGAACGGATCAAGCGGGCCGCCGAATTCTACACCTATCTTCTTTTGCTGTCCTTGGGCGCCCTGGGCGCTTTCGTCTCCCTCGACCTCTTCTTCTTCTACGCCTTTCACGAATTTGCGCTGATCCCAACGTTTCTCCTCATAGGAATCTGGGGAACGGAAAATCGACAATTTGTTAGCTTCCAGCTGACTCTCTATCTTGGCTTAGGCAGCTTGGTGCTGCTCGCTGGAATCATTGCGCTCTTGGGCGCGCTGCCTGCGGAAGCGCGAACCTTCGATATTCCCCAACTGACCGAATACTTGCGGGATAATCCAGTTTCACCGAGCCAGCAGTTGCTCCCATTCGCGCTCTTGGCCGCCGGGTTCGGCACCCTTGTTTCCCTCTTTCCCTTCCATTCGTGGGCTCCTTCCGGCTATGCGTCGGCTCCCGCTCCGGCCGCCATGCTTCACGCCGGGGTATTGAAGAAGTTTGGTCTCTACGGTCTTCTCCGGGTGGCGATGCCGCTACTTCCCGGTGGGGCGGAAGCGTGGAAGCCATGGATCCTCGCCCTGCTGCTTGGCAACATTCTCTTTATCGGGCTCTCCACGATCGCGCAGAAGGAGCTCCCCGCCATGCTGGGCTTCTCAAGCGTGATGCACATGGGTTACCTCTTCCTCGGCCTCGCTTGCTGGAACACCCTGGGGGTAAGCGGAGTGGTTTTCCTCATGATCGCCCACGGTTTGAGCGCGGCGCTGCTCTTCGCGGTGGCGGGCGAGGTACGGGAACGGGCGGGAGAAATTCGATTCGCGGAGCTTGGCGGACTTGCTAGGCGCATGCCTTTCATCGCGGTCGCATTTTTGGTCGGCTCTTTTGCATCGGTAGGCGTTCCGGGTCTCGCGAATTTCCCTGGAGAGCTCCTGATCTTCTTCGGCTCCTGGAAGAGCCAGCCGCTTCTCACCGCCGTGGTGGTCTGGGGAATCGTGATCTCGGCGGTCTACCAGCTTCGCGCCGTGCGGTCGGTATTTTACGGCGATCTGCCTCCGCATCTGGAAGAGGCGAGCGATGTGGAGGGGTCGGGGAGGATTCCCTACGCCTTGTTGATGGCGGCGCTGTTGGTTCTTGGAATCTGGCCCGGGACGCTTCTCGGTGTCGTCGGCACCGGAGTAAAAGGTTTCCTGTCGCTCTATTAGCACGGAAACGGAAACAGAGGAGGGAAGGACGTCATGCACGAGGGCTTGTGGCTCATTGGAGCTCCGGAAGTGATCTTGGTCGTCGGCGGGGTGCTTCTCTTGCTGGCGGACTCGGTGGTCCAGCTCCAGTCAAGGGCCGTTGGTGTCCTCGTCCTGGGAGTCTACCTGATTGCCGGCCTCTGTCTCTTGCCATTTGTGACGATGGGAGCGGTGCTCTGGAACGGTCTCTATACATGGGACCGATTCGCGGTTTCCGGGAAGGCCTTCTTTCTTCTGGTCGGCATGCTCGTCACCTACCTGAGCCTAGAAGGAGAGGCTAAGATCCCGGCTGCGCGAGCGGAGTTCTACATTCTTCCCCTCTTTTGCACCGCCGGGATGGCCCTTCTCTGCTCCGTGCGGGATTTCGTGCTTCTCTTTGTCGCTCTTGAACTGGTCACGGTTACCCTCTTCATCTTGGTCGCTTATCGGCGACTGGATGCCGGTTCCTTGGAGGCTGGCGCCAAGTATCTCATTATCGGTGGGTTGGCGACGGCTTTTCTGGTGATGGGGATCGCCTACCTCTTCGGAGCGACGGGTTCGACCCAGTTCGACGGAGTGGCTCGATATGCGGAACGCGAGGGGATTGGACCCGTGCTTCTCCTGGGATTAGCCTTTCTCTTGGTGGGATTAGGCTTTAAAGCAGCAGCCGTCCCGTTTCATATTTGGGCGCCCGACGTCTACCAGGGAGCACCGACTCCTATCACGGCTTACCTCTCCGTCGGCTCCAAAGCCGCCGGCTTCGTGGTACTGCTCCGGGTCCTCTTGCTGCCATTTTGGAATACCGATTTCCAGCGTCATTGGGTTCCCTTGATCGGGCTGCTGGCGGCGCTTTCGGTCCTCCTCGGAAACCTAGCCGCCCTTCCTCAACGAAACCTAAAGCGGCTCTTGGGATATTCGAGCATCAGCCATGCGGGTTTCCTGCTCATCGGTTTGGCGTCGCACAGTTTCCTCGGGTTTGCCTCGGTGCTCTACTACCTGCTGGCTTATCTCGTTGCCACCTTTACCGCCTTCCTGGTTCTCGTCCTGCTCGAGCAGGGAAGCGTGGGGGAGACAATCACGGACCTTTCCGGCCTCGCCCAAAGGAGTCCGCTTCTTGCCTGGTCAATGGCGCTGGCCATGGTTTCGCTGGCCGGCATCCCGCCACTCATGGGTTTTTTCGGCAAGCTGCTCGTCTTTCTTGCAGCCTGGCAGAGCGGACTTCATATGCTGGTACTCATCGGGGTGGCGGCGGCAGCGGCCGGGATCTACTATTATGTGTCGGTCGTGAGGGCGATGTTTTGGAGCGATCCCGTTCACCAGGGAGTGATCGTTCTCCATCCGGCGACACGCGGGCTTCTCGTGGCGTTAAATGCCGGTAGCATCCTTTTCGGCTTCTATGCGAAACCGGTCCTTGCCTTGGCCGCCGGGGCGGTCGCCGGGATCGGAGGATAGCCGTTTTGGTCGGTAGCGCAAGGAAGAATGGGCAGTTAGCTCAGTGGTAGAGCGTCTCGCTTACACCGAGAGGGCCGGGGGTTCGAATCCCTCACTGCCCATGTTGAAAAAAGGCAGAAGAAAGGAATTGCTCCTCCAAGCGAGCAAGTAAGAGTCAGCGCGCTCTATGCAACAGTATTTGATTGATCATGCGCTTGGCCTATCCATCGGCTTTGCGCTCTTGGGAGTCGCTGCGGCCATTGCTTTAGCAGTCCAAGTGCGTGGGATGGACGCGGGCAACGAACGGATGCGCTCGATCGCGAGTGCAATTCAAGAGGGAGCCGCCGCGTACATGAACCGGCAGATGCGCACGGTAGCCGGAATCGCCCTGCTGCTCTTTCTCCTCATCGGCTTTTTTAAGAGCTGGTGGTCTGGAGGGGGCTTCCTTCTTGGCGCGGGCTGTTCCTTCTTGGCCGGGTTTATCGGCATGCGCGTAGCCGTCCTGGCAAATGTGCGCACGGCGCAGGCAGCCACAGTGGGACCGCGGCCTGCCATGCACGTCGCGTTTCGGGGAGGAGCGGTAACCGGGCTGCTCGTTGTCGGGCTGGCTCTCTTTTCCGTTGGCACATTCTACTTGCTATCCGTCTCCTACCAAGGGCTGAGGGAGACGGTCTCAGCTCTAGTCGGGTTGGCTCTTGGTGCAAGCTTGATCAGCGTTTTTGCCCGTCTGGGAGGCGGTATCTATACGAAAGCAGCCGACGTGGGGGCGGATCTGACCGGGAAGATTGAGCAACGCTTGGAGGAGGACGATCCTCGAAACCCTGCCACGATCGCGGACAACGTGGGCGACAACGTGGGTGATTGCGCGGGCATGGCGGCCGATGTTTTTGAAACCTACGTTGTGAGCTTGATTGGCGCTGTACTCGTCGCCGCGATCAGCCTGGGAGGCGCGCCAGCAGCGGTGATGTACCCTTTCCTGGTCGGCTGCATCACCATTGTGGGTGCTCTCTGTGGAATCGGGTACGTGACCTTCTCGAAGGCCACGGCGGGCAAGGCCCTGGTCCAAGGGGTCATTGTCAACGGCGTCGTGGCCGCAGCCCTTTTTCTACCCCTCTGCCTCTGGCTCTTTCCCGAGCACTGGGCCCAGGAGTATAGCTGCTCGGTCATCGGAGTGCTCATGACGGCCGCCATGGTCATGATCACCGATTACTACACGAAGATTACGGGGAAACCCGTGCAGCAGATCGCGCGAGCATCCCAGACAGGACATGCCACGAACATCATTGCCGGGTTGGCTCTCGGAATGGAGGCGACGGCATTTCCGGTCCTCTTCATCGGGATCGCGGTGCTCGCCACCTATTGGCTCGATCAGCTTTACGGCGTGGCGATCGCGGTTCGCTGCATGTTGAGCATGGCGGGGGTGGTTATCTCTCTGGATAGCTTCGGGCCCATTACGGATAACGCCGGAGGAATTGCCGTCATGAGCGGACTGCCCAAGCAGACTCGCCAGGTGACCGACGAGCTCGATGCGGTGGGCAACACGATGAAAGCCGTCACCAAGGGTTATGCCATTGGTTCGGCAGGGCTAGCCGCCCTGGTTCTCTTCAGTTCCTATGTGGAAGAGCTTCGCCACTACAGCGCGCAGGCTTCGGCGGAGCGCCTGCAATTCCGTCTCCAGGATCCAAAGGTGATCGTGGGTCTTTTCCTAGGGGCTCTACTCCCCTATCTCTTTGCCGCCCGAAGCATGGCCGCGGTAGGAAATGCCGCGGGAGCCGTCGTCGAGGAAGTCCGGAAGCAGATTGCGGAGATCCCTGGCATCCTTCAGGGGACGGCGCGCCCACTTTACGCCCGGTGTGTCGACATCGTGACGAAGGCCGCCTTGCGCGAAATGGTCTTTCCGGCCCTTCTCCCCCTGATTCTTGTCGTAGCCATTGCGGCCACTCCCGGTCTGGGTCCGACGGTTCTTGGCGGGGCTCTCATCGGGACCATCGTCACGGGTCTCTTCGTTGCGATCTCCATGACCTCCGGCGGAGGAGCATGGGACAATGCGAAGAAATATATCGAGGATGGCCACTATGGTGGCAAGGGGTCGGAGGCGCATGCGGCGGCCGTCACGGGGGACACCGTAGGGGATCCCTACAAGGATACCGCCGGACCTGCGATCAACCCGATGATCAAAGTCGTGAACGTCCTGGCAATCTTGATCATCGGGATCTTCGCTCGGTACTGGAACCTTTAGGCGGAAGCGAGGGAGCAGAAGACGAAGTTGACCCCTCGCGCGGATTCGGTGTAGGTTGAAATATAGAATGTCGTCTCGCGGCGCGCGAGAATAGGAGAGACCGCCCTCCAGGGCAACGTCCCGAACCATCCGAATGGCAAATCCCATGAAAGCGACGCAGAAACTACACGAACTCGGCCAAAGCCTTTGGGTAGACAACATCTCGCGGCAGATGCTCGATAGCGGGATTTTGGAAAAGTACATCCGGGAGTACTCGGTTACAGGATTAACGTCCAATCCAACCATCTTCGACCATGCGATCGCGAAGAGCCACTGGTATGACGAGGCAATCCAGGAACATGCTTCACGGGGCCTTGAGGGAGAGGCCTTGTTTTTTGAACTGGCGATGGAAGATCTTCGGCGGGCGGCTGATCTGTTCGGTCCGGTCTACAATTCGACGGACGGGATCGATGGACAGGTGTCCCTGGAGGTTTCGCCACTTCTGGCTTACGATGCGGAACGCACCCTTGAAGAAGCCAAGAGGATTCAACGAGCGATGGATCGCCCCAATCTGCTAGTCAAGATCCCTGGCACTGTGGAAGGCTTGCCGGCAATCTCGGGAGCGATCGCCGCCGGCGTCTCTATTAACGTGACGCTTCTCTTTTCCATGAATCATTACGCGGCGGCTGCCGATGCCTACATGACTGGTCTGGAACGCCGAAAAGCAGCGGGGCTTCCTTTGAATCGGGTGTCTTCGGTCGCCTCCGTTTTCATTAGCCGGTGGGATAAGGCGATCATGGGTAAGGTGCCGGAAGCACTTCGTAACCGGCTGGGGATCGCCGTGGCCAAGCAGACCTATCGCGCTTATTGCGAAGTCCTCGCTTCGAATCGATGGCGTTCGCTCGAGGAGGCTGGTGCACGACCCCAACGGCTTCTCTGGGCGAGCACTGGCACGAAAGACCCGCAAGCCTCAGACATTCTTTATGTCCGTTCTCTTGCGGCCCCGAAAACGATCAACACGATGCCGGAGGAGACTCTTCTAGCCTTCGCGGAGCACGGAGAGATCGGCGAGCTGCTTCCGCCGGACGGGGGGGACGCATCGACTCTGCTTGCGGAATTCCGCGAGGCGGGAGTCGATGTTCCTGCGCTTGGGGAACAACTCCAGCGGGACGGAGCTAACTCTTTTGCCTCTTCCTGGAAGGATCTTCTTCGCTCGCTCGCCGAACGAAGCGCCGTTCTACAGCGGGCCTAGCCTATACTTCGCAAGCTTTCGTCTTGCGGCCTGACATAACGCCGAGAGAAGGCGATGGATTTAGGCATTGGCGGGCAGTCCGCTCAAGTCGAGCAAGCCGTTGGTTGCCGTAATGCGGAAGGTGTCGGCGCCCGCGTTCGCAGATTGTTGGATCCGGCCGCCGGCCTGCTGGAGGAGCAGAACACCCGCTGCGATATCCCAAAGATGGATTTCCTGCTCCAAGTAGGCATCGATTCTTCCGGAAGATACGTAGGCCAAGTCGAGTGCAGCCGAACCGGTGGATCGAACCTTTCTGACTCGCGGGACAAGATATTGAACGAGGCGTAGCCCCTGTTCGATTCCCGCCTGGCTCCGGGAAAAGCCGACCGCGCAAATCGCCTCGGATAGGTGAGCCCGCCTGCTTGACGAGATCGGCTTGCCGTTGAGCCTGGGCGATCGACCCCTTTCTACAGTGAAGAGTTCCTGGCGGATGGGATCGTAGATCACGCCCACCATGGTGTTTCCTTCCAATCGGACGGCGATCGAGGTGCAAAAGTGCGGAATGCCGTAACTGAAGTTCACGGTTCCGTCGAGGGGATCGACGATCCATTCGACAATTCCCTCCGGCGATCCCGCCTCTCCCTCTTCTCCCAAGAGCCGGTGGTCGGGGAAGTCGCGAAGGATCGTGCGGAAGATCAACTCTTGGCACTGCCGATCCGTTTCGATCTTAAGGTCGTAGGCTTTTTCCTCAGAGACGACGACCGGTCCTCCGAAGGAGCGCCGGAGGAGATCTCCGGCGACCAGGGCGGCATCGACGGCTGTCCGAGCGCATTGGGCCGAGAGCGCGGAGAGTTCGGGGGCAAGCGAGATGTCGCTCATGGGCTGTCGTATAACTAGACAAAGGTTGATCTATGTAGGCTCGACGATTTCGGGCTTCCGACGCCGCGGCTACTTGGAAGGGTACCGTGAGGAATAGATTCGGGAAAGGTCCCGTTCCGGCATCGTGAGTTCGTAGACCGCATCGGCTGCCGTCACGGTAGGGGGATTGTGAGCGAGGATCAAGAACTCTGAAGAGTACGCAGGAAAAGGAAAGGGGACTAAGGACAATCGATTCCCAAGAGGCGGTAGGCCGTTTTTTGGAGAGGTGCGGATTGAAAGTGGGGGTTTGCGATCATGGCCCGAAGGGTACTGCGACCTTCAGTACGCGTCTCATGTTGTGCCCAGAGGAGTGCCGCGCAGAGCGCCTCTTCCTGAGAGAGACCGATCTTCGGAAGCTCGGCGTAAGGGCTGGAGAATGAGAAGTAGTGAATGAAGCGGAACTCACCATCCTTGGAGGCAAAGAGGAGATTACCTCGTCGTTCGTTTCCTCGCTCGACCACGAAAAAGAAGCTCCGCCTCTGGCAGAAAGACGGCCCTACCAGATCGTGGGTGCAGTCGAAGGCGAGATAGCTCCGAATGAAGAGCTGATTGCCCTCCGGCAGAGTGTCTAGAAAACGGGCTAGCCCTTCCGTCAAAAAAGGAGTCATGGCCGCTCGCCGTCCCTCTACGGGCACCGGATTCGCGAGAATCAGGAGCTCGAAGAAAGAGAGGATCGCCGCTTTGGTGAGAAGATAGCGTCCTTGTCGAAACAAGGGCTTTCGCCCGAAATGGGAGAGGAAGGCAAAATAGCACATGGAGCCTTTCGATGTCTGTTCAAAGGCGACCGGGTTCACGGACTCGACGAACTCTCCATCGGTTTGGCGATGCGATAGTCGACGAGTGCGATATGCTGGCGTTCATGCCGTGAAGCAAAAGGAATCCGAACCCGGTAATGGAAGCTGACCGTCTCGGGCACGTAGCCCAGCGGGATGCGTTGGGCAGCATAGGAGAAATTGAGCTGTTCGAAACGGACGAAAAACCAGGCGACGTTGACCGGTTCGGTGAGAAAAGCTTGGGTCTGTAGGATCGAATAGTCGCGAGTGCTTACGTGCATCTGCCCATGAACGTGATTAAGGAGCTTTTCCAAAGGAGTCCGATAGGGCTCGTTCGGCTTTCCCGCGAAGGCGAGGTGATATGCCGGCTCGCCATGCCAGTTTCCTCGACCCAGGAGAACTACGTGGAATCGGGGGACCGCCTTCCGAAAGGAATAGACGGTCTCAATGCCTCGCCTAGCCTGCCTCACATCGGCCTCGGCCGCCGCACGCTTGGCCGTCTCGTCGCCCGGCGCATCGGTGAGGATCAAGGCATGACTGTTCGGGCGAATTTGGACCACGACATGGGAGTGAGACCGTGGCATGTTGTCCTTGCCCAGCGTCTCGAGGTCGATCTCCTCGAGGAACTGATAGGCATTCAGTTCGTGAGCGAGTTTCTCCTGCCTGTTGACCATCTGTTCGACAATCGAAGAAAGAGAGGGGTTCTCCGTAGATAAAGAGGAGGACTCCGCTGCCGCAAGAATTGGTCGGGCAACCAGCCCCGAAAGCAGCAGAGCTGCGCAAGTCGCATACGGCTTCAAAAAGGGAGGCCGCATAGGGACCCTAGCCAGCGTGTCTTACGATTGGCGTGCCCGAGGCGCAGCACACGGGTATGGATGCGAGGCGGGGCGCCGATTTCCCACAGGAGCGGTATGCGGACATACTGCAAGGATGGAAAGCAAGCTCGGACGAAGCAGGCAAGCTCGTTTTGCCTGTCGAAGGCAAAAGCTTGCGAGGCATGCCGGCTAGATAGGAACTTGGATCGGCTCGATCTCAAGCGCTTTTCCGGTGAGGTCATCCAAGGTGAGCAAGACACCGTCGGCCTGTAGGCCGTTCGTGGCGAGACCGAATCGTTGGGGAAGGAGGGTCAGATACCGTTGGACAACCGATGCCACTTCCCGCCCGATTACCGAATCGTGCGCCCCGCAGAACCCGGCATCAGTAAGGTAGGCCGTGCCCCCAGGGAGAATCTTTCCGTCAGCCGTTTGCACGTGGGTGTGCGTGCCCATGACGGCGGACACCTGTCCGTCCAGATATCGTCCAAAAGCGATCTTTTCCGACGTCGCTTCCGAATGGAAATCGACAAGAATACAAGGAGTCTCCCGCCGAATCGCTTCCAAGACGGGTCGGATTGTGAGAAAGGGATTGTCCGTCTGGGGAGTCATGAACGTGCGGCCCAGTGCGCAAAGAACCCCGAGCTTCTTTCCATTCCCTTGGACAACGATCCATCCAGATCCCGGCGTGTTTGGCGGATAGTTGAGCGGTCGGAGGAGACGAGGCTCATCCGCGAGAAAAGGAACGATTTCTCGTTGATCCCAGGCATGATCGCCTAGGGTGATGACGTCAGCGCCGTAACGAAGCAACTCATAGGTGATCTTAGGAGTGATTCCATTGCCGCCGGCCGCGTTCTCTCCATTGACGACGA
This sequence comes from Methylacidiphilaceae bacterium, assembly GCA_050179015.1. Taxonomy (GTDB): domain Bacteria; phylum Verrucomicrobiota; class Verrucomicrobiia; order Methylacidiphilales; family Methylacidiphilaceae; genus Methylacidimicrobium. The sequence continues at coordinate 14,318 of JBFXFN010000042.1, forward strand.
CAAAATCGATCGACGTTTTCTGACGCAAGCGGACGACGGCAATGCGAACGACCTCTCGTCCGACTTCTCCGACGACATCGCCTAGGAAGAGTACCTTCACCGAGTCAGCGCCGTCTCTCGCTGACCCCACCGAAAGGAGAAGAACGAGAAGGACGACTTACCTCCAACCGCGGGAGCCGGCTAGCGCCGATCCCGCTTACGGAAGCCTCCCGAGCTGGGACCGGAGGGGGTGAACCTCTCCTCCTTAGGTTTGGCCTCGTTGACGACGAGGCTTCTCCCCTCGACCTTCGTTCCGTGCAGCTTGTCAATCGCAGCCTTGGACTCGTCCGGGTTCTCCATCGTGACGAATGCAAAACCACGCGACTGCCCGGTCATCCGATCAATGATGAGATTCACCTCGGTGACTTTTCCGTATTGGCTAAAGAGCGCGCGAACGTCTTCCTCTCGGTGAGAGAAAGGGAGGTTCCCGACGTACAGTCTTCTATTCATGCAATCTTTCCTCTATGCTAACCTATCCAGTCTGCCGGGTCTCCCCGATCGCAGCGGCCGTTGAGTGGAGCACGGTCAACTCTTGTTGTCCGGCCCTCTTTCCCGGACCTCGATCACAATCCCACATCGGCGCAGAGAGTCAAGCGGAAACCGGGAGCGCAAGCGATCGCCTACCGGTGCGCTTCGGGGCGGAAGACTCCGAAAAATGGCCGTCAAGAAAGTTCAGATTCGCGGCCCGGCCTTGGCGAGCTCGGCCGGGACATCGGAGCGGAAGCGGGCGAAGTTTTCTCGGAAGAGGGCTGCAAGCTTTCGTGCCTGGCTCCGATAACTCTCCGGATCATTCCAGGTTGATTCGGGAGAGAGAATCGCGGCGTCGACGCCCGGGCAGGCTCGAGGGACTTGGAGTCCGAAAAACGGCTCTTTGACATAGCCGGCCTTTTCTAACGTGCCGTTGCCGATGGCGCCGACAATGGCGCGCGTCGCGGCGAGCGGTATCCGGCTCCCCTCCCCATAGGGGCCTCCGGTCCAGCCCGTGTTAACCAGCCAGACGCGGGAGCCATGTTCCGTGAGTTTCTGCTCCAGCAGTTGTGCATAGATCTTAGGAGGATGGACGAGAAAGGGCGCGCCGAAGCAGGTGCTGAAGGTGGCTTCCGGGCTCTGAACGCCGACCTCCGTCCCCGCTACCTTCGCGGTATATCCCGATAGGAAGTGGTAAAGGGCCTGATCCCGCGTAAGTTTCGAAACGGGCGGAAGGATGCCGAAGGCGTCGCAGGTGAGGAAGACTACGTTTTTCGGATGGCCGCCGATGCCGTCTTCGGCGGCATGCGGCAGGTAGGCGACCGGGTAGGCCGAACGCGTATTCTCCGTCAGCGACTCATCGTCGAAGTCGACTCGACGGGTTTCGACGTTGAGCGAGACGTTTTCCAAGAGGGCGCCGAAGCGGTGGCTCGCGGCGTAAATCTCGGGCTCGTTTCTGGCCGATAGATGGATGATCTTCGCATAACAGCCTCCTTCGAAGTTGAAGACTCCCGAGTCCGTCCAGCCATGCTCGTCATCTCCGATGAGCGTCCGGTGCGGATCGGCCGAAAGGGTGGTCTTGCCGGTGCCCGACAGTCCGAAGAAGATAGACACATCCTCGGGAGAGGAGCCGAAGTTGGCCGAGCAGTGCATCGATAGGACTCCGCGCAGCGGAAAAAGATAGTTGAGGATCGTAAAGACCGACTTTTTGATCTCGCCGGCGTAGGCAGTTCCGCCGATCAATACAAGACCTCTGGCGAGGTGGATCATGATGAATGCCTCGGACCGCGTGCCGTCGACGGCGGGGTCGGCACGGAAATCCGGGGCGTGGAGGATCGTAAACGCGGCCTTGGCGTGCGGCAGCTTCGAGCGGTCCTGCTCCCGCACGAAGAGAATCCGGGCGAACAGGGAGTGGACCGCACGCTCCGTGATGATCCGGAGGGGGATGCGGTGCCGGCGATCGGCACCTCCGTAGCAGTCCTGGACGAAGAGATCCTTGCCCTGTAAGTAGGCGAGGAGGCGCCTCCGCAACTGCTCGAAGGCTTCCGCAGAAATCGGCTGATTTACCGGGCCCCACCAGACCTTGTCTTGGGAAGAGGGCTCTTGAACAAGGTACTTATCCTTCGGAAGCCGACCGGTGTGCTCGCCCGTCCGGAAGACGAAGGGTCCAAGGTGACTCACCATCCCCTCGTAACGGCGAATGCCAGCTTCGTAGAGGGCCGGCGTCGTCAAATTCCAGTAGACCTCGCGGACGTTGCGGATTCCCAGCGGCTCCAAACCCGCAATCCCTGCCATTTCCCCCTTTCCGAACGGAACTCCCCTCCAGAAAAGGGAGTCCACATCTTCCGCGAGCGGTCGGGCCTAGGCTTTGTCGCGTTGGGCGCGAATCGCCTTGCGCAGCGGCTCCAGCTGCTTCGCACAGCCGAGCTTTTCGTTCTTGTGCGCGATGAAATTTGCGTATTCCGCAATGTAGGCTCGACCAGCGCCCCGGAAGTCGAAATCTTCCGGGTGATCACGCAGATACTCCCGATGAACGCGCGTCCAAACCAGACGTCCGTCGGTGTCGATGTTGATCTTGGTTACTCCGAGCTTGGCCGCAGGAAGATATTCATTTTCGTCAACGCCGCACGCGCTCGGGTCGAGCTTCCCTCCGGCAGCGTTGATGCGGCGCACTTCCTCCTGCGGAACGCTCGAGCTTCCGTGCATCACCAGCGGGAAGCCGGGCAGACGCTTGGAAATCGCTTGCAGCACGTCGAAGTGGATCGACTGCCTCCCTTTGAACTTATAGGCCCCGTGGCTGGTGCCGACGGCGCAGGCGAGCGAATCGCAGCCCGTCTGCTCCACGAACTCTTTTGCTTGCTCGGGGTCGGTGAGGCAGGCGTGTCCCTCTTCGACCTTGATGTCTTCTTCAACGCCTCCGAGCATTCCGAGCTCGGATTCGACGCTCACTCCTTTGGCGTGGGCTCGCTCGACCACTCGCCGGGTGATGGCCACGTTTTCCTCGAACGGATGGTGCGAGGCGTCAATCATGACCGAGCTGTAAAAGCCCGAATCGATGCAGTCGTAACAGGTTTCTTCGTCGCCGTGGTCGAGATGGACGGCGAAGATGCTCTCCGGAAAGATGCTTTCCGCAGCCCGGATGATCGCCTCGAGCATTCGCTTGTCGGCGTACTTCCTAGCTCCTCGCGAGATCTGGATGATGAACGGGGCCTGCGATTGCGCACACCCGCGGAAGAGACCGAGGGTCTGCTCCATATTGTTGATGTTGTACGCCCCGATTGCATATTTACCATAAGCGCAACGAAAAAGTTCCGCGGTCGTGACAATCATGAACCCTGTCTCCTTCTCTTTAGCTTGCTCGAGTCATCCGGCTATTCCAACCGTTCTAAGGTATGCACCAGACTACGTTTCCTTCATTATCGGAGCAAGCGTGAAGTGGCAGGGGCGGCGCGATTAAGGCTGGGGTGTTCCCATGAGGAGTTCCCCTGGTAGAGCGCTTGTACTGGCGGGTCACGGCTCGATGTTCGGACCGGAATCCGCTCTTCCGATCTACCAGCATGCTGCGTCGTTGCGAAGCGCCCGTGCGTTCGCGGCCGTCTATGAATGTTTCTGGAAGGAGGAGCCGTCGTATCGGAACATCTTCTATGAAGTCGAGGAGGAGTGCGTCTACCTCGTGCCCGATTTTCTAAGTCACGGCTATTTCACTCGGGAGGTCCTCCCTCGGGAGTTTGGGCTGACGGGTCCTGTGACCCGTCGGGGCTCCACGCAAATCCGGTACTGCGAGCCGCCCGGGGGGCACCCCCGGATGGCGGAGGCAATCGTGCAGCAGGCGCAAGCGGTGCTCGGGAACACTCCTTGCCGCGACATTGCTCTTTTACTTGTCGGCCATGGGACCGATCGGAACGAGAACTCCGCGGAGACCGCGCGGGAACAGGCCGAGCGCATTCGGGCGTCCGGGCGATTCGCCGAGTGCGGCGTGGCTTTCCTGGAGCAGGAACCATGCGTCTCCCAATGGCGCGAGCTCGTTGGCACGCGGGATCTCGCTGTCGTTCCGTTCTTCCTTTCCGAAGGGAAGCACTCCTACACCGACATTCCCCGCAGGATGGGCTTGACCGTTCTTCCCCGAGATCGGGAATTCCGCAACCCGCAGCTGACGGAGGAAGGGAGGCGGGTCTATTACGCGGGTGCTGCGGGTATGGCTGCGATTGTGGATCAGGTGATTCTGGCACAGGTAGATGCATTCGATGAAGCTCACCGAATGGTTTGAATCCCGGCTCACTCAGACCGCCTTACCATGGACGGTCGGGGAAATTCGGATCTCTCCGGGCTACTTTCTGACCCATCGGGAAGATGCTCCGGAGGAGCCGCAATTGGAGTCTCTTTCAGGTTGGCAAGCTCTTCTGGAGCTAGCGCGCTTCGACTCGGCCGGCCGCTTTCGACCGCTGCGCGGGGCACCCGGACTGCGCAAGGGTTGGCGGCTGGGCCCTCTCTCGATTTCTTCGCTCGTTGCCGATCTCCGGGTCCTCTATCCAGGAGCGGTGGCGTTGCTCGCCGCATGGGAGGAAAAGCGACTGTCGCCGACCCCATTCGAGGAGACCTCCCGGAGGCAGACCGGTCTATACGCGGTCACCCAGCGGTTGTCGTCCAAAGATCTTCCTCTCCTTGTCGAGGAGATCTGTGTTCGAGGCTGCCTACGCCAACCCCTCTGGCATGCTCCGGGTCCCCCGTTGGACAAGGAGAAGGGGATGCCTCTTGTCTGCCCGGAGGCGTGCCACTATTTCCTGCACAAGGCCAGGGCGCGCGCCGCGGTCAGGAACTTTGTGGGCTGAGCTAGGTTAGGTCCTTAAGAAGAACTTTCGAACGTCGACCACTCTGCTCATAGAGGAGCCGGCGAGCTGCCGGCAGGTCATCCGGAGTCCCCTCGCGAAATCCTGCCTTTTGAGTAAAGAAGTTGTAGGTCCGGGCGGAAAGCGCGAAGAGCTGCCGGATTTCTTCCTTTCGCGCCAGTGATTGGGCAAACTGGACAAGCTTTCGTCCGAGCCCCTGATTTTCGTACACACGTGCGATGGAAAGACAGGCGATTTCCGCCTGGGAGGTGCTTGGGAAGCGGTGGAGAGCCACGCATCCGACGAGCCCTCGGTCGATCTCCAGGACGTAGTAGTCGTCGAGTCGGGCCAAAATACCCTGCCGAGTGCGCGGCAGCAACTCGGCCGCATCCACCGATTGGGCGATGAGATGGAGGATCGAGCGGACGTCCTTCTTCTGAGCCTTCCGGATCGACTCGTATCCCTCGGCGTAGATCATCGTGCCCACCCCAACTTGGGAAAAGAGCTCTGAAAGCAAGGCTTCGTCGATTCGGATGTCGAGCAGGTGAATGCGTCGCACGCCGCTGCGACAGGCGGCGATCGAGTGGGAGAGCTTGGAGAGAAGCAGCGGAGAGGTCGTGCTTGCATGACGCTGGACGAAGGATTCCGCCTCGTTCACAGAGAGCTGCCGAGCCAAGTCGCTCTGCTTGGCGTAGTCGACCTCTCCGGAGAGGTAGATCAACTTCACCGCGCGAATGGCTTCCGCGACCGTGGCCGCCACCGCATCGGAGTTTACCCGAAAGAGATTACCTTCACGGTCGGATCCGATCGGGCTGAGAATGGGGATGATGCCGCGATCAATAAGATCATGAAGGAATGGGGTATCGACCCGTTCCACCCGGCCGGTCCATTGGTGGTTAACGCCGCCGACGATGCCGAAGGGGTGAGCCACCACGGCATTCGGTATCGCCGCTCGGAGGTCGGCGGCGCTGAACGCGGCGAGGATCTGCTGCGCCACCTGGGCGGAAGCGGCAAGGCTCACCTTCAACGTCGGGGCGTCGGTGGGTCCGGTTCCGTCCGAGGAGGAGAGAGAGATCGAACGTTCCGCGGCAAGCTCGCGCATCTGGCGGCCGATGCCATGGACGACGATTATTCGGACGTTGAGGCTGCGAAGAACGGCAAGATCCAGCGCAAGATTCGCAAAATTCTCGTGCGCGACGACAGCTCCGTCGATGGCGATGACGAAGATCTTGTCCCGGAACTCGGGGACATAGGTGAGAATTCCTCGAAGGTTTGTGAAGTTCATGGACTTTCTTTTGCGGCTTTCTTGCGCTTTGGGGTTGCCAGCAGCCGGGCGGCCAAGCGGATCGCCGCAATCATGCTTCGAGGGTCTGCTGCGTCCTTGCCGGCGATGTCGAAAGCGGTGCCGTGGTCGGGAGAAGTTCGAATCAGCGGGAGGCCGAGGGTGACATTCACTCCCGTCGAAAAGGCTGCCAGTTTAAACGGGATTAGGCCCTGGTCATGGTAAGCCGCTACGACACCGGCAAACTCTCGACGGATCGCCTGGCGAAAGACCGAATCGGGCGGCAGGGGGCCGAAAACGTTTCTTCCCTTTTGGCGTAGGCGGTGGATCGCCGGCGCGAAGATCTCCCGCTCTTCCGAGCCGAAGAGGCCGCCTTCTCCGGCATGTGGGTTCAGCCCAGCGATGGCGATGCGCGGAGGAGAATGGCCGAGCCGAGCCAGAAAGTCGGCCAGAAGCTCGGCGCAAAGGACGATCTTTTCGGGAAGAATCGAATCGATCGCTTCTCGGAGGCTGCAATGGGTGGAGAGAAGCGACACAGAGAGCTTCGGATGCCAGAAGCTCATCACCACACTCTGCGCCGGGCATCCGGCCCTCTCCGCAAAAAACTCGGTCTGTCCGGGAAACGGGAATCCCGCCGCCCGCAATCCCTTCTTGTACACGGGCCCGGTGACGATCGCCTGGATCGCGCCCTCCTTCCACAGGAGAACCGCCTCTTCTAGCCATTCCTGTGCGGCTCTGGCGGAAGAAGGGCTCGGCTTGCCCGGAGAAAAACCCTTGTCCGATCCGATCACGCGATAGACACAGCGTGCCGGGAGCCGATGCGAAGCAATCGCCTTGCGTACAACCTCGGGGCCGATTCCCGCTGGCTCTCCCACGGGGATGCCGATGACCGGTTTGTCCACGTCTCTATTACTTCCTGTCGAAGGCTTGCGGGCGAGCGACAGCCCCGGCACGGACGTCGGGTGCAAGGCGCAAGAAAATTGGAGAGAAAGGAAGCGAGTCTGCCATGGGGCCGGCGACCATTGTTCCCAAGTTTTCTCCTACGGCTGGCAGAAATGCCATGGCTGCTTCGTGCGGCTTGGTTTTGCATCCTTGCAGGCTGTTCACATCCGACTCCGCTGTAAAATCAGCGCCAGCCTCGCATCCATACTCTTTTGCGGCGCATCGGGCACGAAATTTGTGAAGACCGGCCGCTAGAACATCTTGATGAATGCCTTTATACGCAAGCTGTCGAGCCATTCCTGCTGCCGTTTCTGCCTCTTTTCCTGCAAGAGAGCGGACTCAATCTGATTGCGAACATTCGAAATCGGCTTGACCCGTTCCCGCCGCTTGTCTTCCAGATGGAGCAGGTAATATCCATCCGGAGTAGCGATCACGTCGCTTGTCTGCCCTGGGAACATGGCAAAGGCCGCGTCCGCGATCTCGGGGCGCAGCGTATCCCGCGTCACCCAGCCAAGGTCTCCCCCCTCCTGTTTCCGAGGCCCTTCGGTATAGGCGCGGGCTAGGTCGCCGAAGTTGGCTCCGAATCGGAGCTTCATCTCCAGCTCCTTTGCCGTCTCCAACGGCTGATCGTATTCTTCCTCTTTGCCGTCAGGCCCGACGCGACGCTCTTTGAGTGCGGACTTCTGCAGGAAGATGAGCCGGAGCTTGACGCTCGGCGGCTCCACGAAAAGGGCGAGATGGTCGTGATAATACTGTTCGACTTGATAGGGGGAGATCACGATCGAGTCGGAGACGTTCTTCATTCGCATTGCTTGAACAACGATCTGGTCGAGAAGGTTATGTTTGTAGCGCTCCTCGGTCAT
>JBFXFN010000043.1:0-21605 GCA_050179015.1 Methylacidiphilaceae bacterium
CCTCCTCGAAGTCGCCGTTTGCGGTCCAATGGAAGGCGGTCTGGACGATCCCGTCGGGCATCCGGCAGAAGATGCGCGAGAGCCGGTCGGAGAGTCCCTCGAGCGCCTCCTTGGACATGGACTCCGGGTGAGGAAATCGCACATCGTAAAAGGAATGCACCCCTCCGAAGCGGTCGATCACGGTATCGTCGACCGGATCCCCCGCGTAGGGCAGGACCTCGGACCAGTCGACCGGCGTTCGGTCTCGGCTCGGTCGGAATCCGATGGGCTTCGGACGCGCTCCCGGCAATCCGCGGGCGAGAAGCTTGAGCATACGTTTCCCCTCCGGTCTATTGCGCCACCACTTCCGGTGCGGCGACGCCCGCGGACTGAACCGCCGCGGCGGCTCCGCCTCCAACCTGCTGCGCCGCCTGGTGAAGAGCCGAGAGAATCGCCGCCCGCTTGCTGCCGGCGGCCGCCAGGGCTGCCGCCTCGTCCTCCCGCTGTTTCTCGTGCCGCTGGACCAGGAGGCCGTGCAGGATCTGGTTGTTCTGGTTCTGCCGGAACTGGAGCTCGTTCATCCGCTGATTGATGAACGTCTGCTCGTTCTGGATGTTCCGTTGGAGGGCGATCACGTGCGGTATCGCCGTCGTCTCGGTGAGGCTCGAGCGTAGCGCATTCGCCTCGAACTGCATCCGGGCGAGGGAGGCCGCCGCGGCCTTGAGATGGGTTTGCATCATTTGGTTGACGTTGGCGTTGGCCAGGTTGCTCGTGATAGCTGCGTTGCTCTCCTGGATGAAGTTGTTGTGGAGAGCCTCCTGTGCGGCGGAGGGGCCGGTCACGAGCGCCATGCTCGATGGAGTCGCCCCTGGCTCCAGGCCCAGCAATTGAGCGGTGGGATTCGCTACCTGCGCCCGAGCCTCGGTCAAGAATCCTCCGGTCAGAAAGGAGAAGAGCCGCTCGATCGTTCCGCGGAAGCCATGCGGCCGGGTTTGCCGGGATAACGGAGTTCCCTCGGGGTTGGAAGCGGGAGGGGTCGACGTTCCGGTTCCCGGGGATACGGAGCCGGCTGGAGCCGTGGTTCCCGCGCCGCCGGTGTTGACGGCGGTCGTTCCCGTCGTGTTGACGGGAATGGGAGAGCCCGTGATCGGATGCCACACCGTGCCCGCGGGCGAATACGTCTTGTGGAAGGCCTGCCATGCCTCCGGCGTTCCGGCGTACTGCGCCTGCATGTAGGCCGCATCCGCGTTCGAGATCGGTCGGACATAGGCTCCGTCGCCTACCTGGGTGCCCGCCGGAGTCGTGCCCAGGTTGGCCGCGGTCTGCGAGGCTACGGCTCCGGAGGTCGGGGAGGAGGCGAACGAGGAGGCGAGCATCGGAAGGTATCCGATGAGCTCCATCGGCAGCATCGTGATCATGTAGGGCAGCATCGAGCCCATGGCCAGCGGCAGTCCGCCAAGTCCCATGAGCGCCATCGCTCCGATACCTCCCATTCCGAGAAGCGGGCTCAGCATGTACGCGCCGTAGGCGCCGGACAGAGGCGACATCCCGCCGATCGGAGACTGCGAGATGGTTGCTCCGTAGCCGGCGAGCTTGCCCGTCTTGTTCAGGTGGTAGGCGGTCCGGTGCGCTCCGGTTTGAAGCGCGTCGATATGACGGGTGTCGGCGCCGAGGGTCGGTCCGACGCTTGCGCGGATCGCCTGCAAATTGGCGCAGGTCTGGGACGACCAGAGCGCGGCGTTCCCCGCGAAGTCCACCGTATACTGCGCCCGCAGCGTTGCCGCGTGCAGACCGATTACCAGTAGTGCGACAACCAAGGTTCGGAACAATTTCATGCCCTTTCCTTGCGCCGATCGGCGCAAGCCACCATTCAATGGTGGATGCATCCTGGCGGTTGATCGACGCCCTCGTCCGAGGGGGCGCCATCTCCGGCACGAGACCGCTCGATCCTTCCCGTCCCGCAGAGGAAAGCTTGCTGGAGGCGGGGATCCCGCCCGAGATCTGGACCGAGGTCTTCGGAGCCTTACCCGGTTTGCCGCCCTTTTTTCCCGCCGGGGCTTGCGTTCCCGGCCGGGAGGAGACTCCGCCCGATCTCCTGGCCGAATGGTCGCTCGTCCTCGCCCGCGAGCCCGCCGTTCTGATCGGCTGCTTGAATCCCTTCCGCCGCCATGCGGCCGACGCAGCCGCGGCCGTTCTCTTCCCCAATTCGGCCAGGTTCTATTGCCTCCTGACGCCAGACGGTTGGCAAAAGGCGGGCTCCGCGGAGGCTGGTCCTCCCCTTTCCACGGACGCCCTGCTCGAAGCCGCCGGCTGGCAGCCGGATTTGTACCGCGAGCCAGCCGACGTGCTCGAAAGCCTGGCGAGAACGGGCAGCTCCATCCTCGCCGTTCCGTCCCGATGGATCGCCCCCATCCGATCCCTGCGCTGCGGCGGCATCGTCGCCTGGGAAACCGAGACGCAGGCGTGGGTCGCCACCGACCGGTTTACATCCGGCGGCTTCTGGCGGGAGGCGACCGAGGACCTGCTGGGCAAGCGGCTGACCCTGCTCGCGCAAGGAAGGTCCGGAATGAAGGATCTCTCCGGACGCATCCCGGGCGGCGATGGCGGAGCAAAGGTCGCCGCCGAATCGATCTGCATCCGCCAGTGGCCCGCCACGGAGGATCCGGATACGCTCTTCCGCTCGGTGATCGGAGCCGCGATCCGCTCCGGCGCCTCCGACGTGCTGGCGACTCCCGTATCCGCGGGCGGGCGCTCCAGGATCCGCTTCGCCATCGGCGGCGAGTGGCGCGAGCAAGCCTGTCTCGTCGGCCGGCAGCATCGGGCGCTGCTCAAGCGGGCGAAGACGATCGGCGCCGGCATGAAACCCGACACGGTGGGAGAACTCCAGGACGGGGACGGAGAGGAGAAGGTCGACGGCGTGACCCGCCGGCTCCGTCTCTCCGTCGTCCCGCTCGACTCGGGAGAGGATCAACTCGCCGTCCGGATTCACGAGGAGAAACCCAGGCGGCTCGCCGACCTGCATCTGCCGGACGGGCCGACCGCGGCAATCCGGTGGTACCTGTCGCAGCGGCACGGATTGTTCCTGGCCATCGGTCCCACCGGCAGCGGCAAGACCACCCTGCTCTACGCGATGGCTCTCGAGATCGCCGGTCCGAGCGTCCACCTCATGACGATCGAGGATCCGCCCGAACGCCGGTTCGCCGAGGCCTCGCAAACCAGGGCGAACCCGATACCGTATCCCGCCCTCATCAAGGGAGGCATGCGGCAGTTTCCGCAGGCGATCCTGGTCGGCGAGATCCGGGATGCTGAGACCGCCATGGCGGCCATCCAGGCGGCCTTGACGGGTCACAAGGTCCTGTCGTCGATTCACGCCGCCAATCCGGCGGAGGCGTTCAACCGGTTGGAAGGCTTCGGACTCGATCGGCCGACGATCGCCTCCTCGGTCAAGCTCTGCGTCGCGCAGGGCCTCGCTCCCCGTCTCTGCCGGAAGTGCAAGGCGGTCCGCCCCGCCACGGCCGGGGAGGTCGCGGTCTTCCCGGACGTGGAACTGGACCGCTACCTGGTCGCCGAACGGCGCGGCTGCCGCTGGTGCCGCTGGACGGGCATCGAAAACGGCATGGATCGGATTCCGTTATTCGAGGTGACTCCCGTTGATTCGCACGTCCGGACCCTTCTGTACGAGAAGGCCTCGCCGGAGAAGATACGGCGGCACAACAGGGAACGAGGTTATCCGACGATCGAGGAGGAGGCCGCCAGGCTCGCGTTCTCGGGCGAGATCGAGGTCAGGGAAGCCGCGAGATTCCTGGATCTGCCGCCGGCGGCGGGACAGCAGTGGATCGGATAGGGTTGGCTGCCGTGCCCGGGATCACGCGCTTCCGGTTTTATCCGCCTTCCGCAAGATCGGCAGGCCGGTTTGCTCGCTTTCCGTTACGACATAGCCTTCCGGAAGTTGATCCATCGCTCCTTGGCCTTCCTTCTGGGCGAAAAAGAATAGCTTTTGCTTGCGGCCGTTTCTCAGTTCCTGATCGCGGGAATGCAGGTAGTATGTTTTCCCGCTCTTTTTGCTCTTTACGCTATATGCCATATCGTTCCTCGGAAGCAGTTTGCCGATCATCCTTTTCGATCGCAAGCTGATGATGGCGATTTCCGCCCGCGATTCCTCAAGACGACAGGATGTCCTGCAACGCGGGCTTATGGACGCTAGGTGCATCCGATAGCCAGCTTCTCAGCATCCAGAAGCCCGGAATCACCGAGCTTTCGATCCGCTCCCGGTCCTGGTGTGTCGAGACCAGGAAATCGCCTTTTCTCTGGTAGAAATAGTGTCGCGTCCGCCGCTCCGGCTCCACGTCGATTCTGGCGTCGAGAAGCCAAAGCTCCTTCACACCTGCCCGCTCGTAGGCGCAGAAGAGCGGACGATAGAGCAGGTAGGCGTTCGTCGTCGTCACGCATTCCGCGACGAACGGCGGAACGACGCGAGCGAGACTCGGCCCCAAGTGCGTCGACAACTCCACCTTCTCCTCCGTCCAGCAAACCGCGGGAAGCGCCACGTCTCTCGGGCCCAGGCGGACCGCCAGTTGCTCCCGGATCACCTGCCCGGGCAGCCCCTTGGCCTTGATGTAGTCCTCTAAGACCCGCCACAGCATGTAGATGCCGCCGTCGTAATACGCGCCTTGCACGGGCGCGACCTCGACGCCTCCGGCGATCAGACGGGTTCCCATCGGGATGATCGGGTCGATCACTCGCTTCAGGTATTCATCCGCCGTTTCCGGCACCCGCGAGTCGATTTCGGCCTGCATGCTCTCCGCGAGCTTCTCCAGCATCTTCTCGTCCGCCTGGCGCTCTTCCTCCTCCGATGGCACCGCCACGGCGGCGTATACGATGTTTTGCATCTGGAGTAGCCACCAGTCGTCTCCTTCCGGCACCGCATCGAGCGGCTTGCGGGTGCAGACGACTTCCTTTCTATCCGTAAGTTCCTTGAGGAACTTCTCCGCCTCGGCGGGCGTGCGGCTCTCGAACTCGTGGACGAAGTTTGCGAGGAGTCTGGGCGCTTCCTCTCCGTCGGCGGACAACGGAACGGCCAGCAACATCCAGATCCGTTTGTCTTGCCCGGAGGAGGAGATAGCCCGGACGTGCGCTCGATCCGTCCGGTCGATCAGGGATAGCATTTGCTCGATGGTTGGCATGGTGTTGGAGTATGTGGTGATGTCTATTTTCCGTCGATCAGGTTCCCGTAAACCGCCTGCTCGTCCTTGATCCCGCACGGTGCACAGGAAATGCGATACAGCTCGTCGTAACCGGCAATACGCTTGGCGATGATGTCGCCCTGGCACGAGGGACATCGGGAGAGCAGCGAGTCCGGCGTGTTTTTGAGCCCAAGGTACATGGAACCCACGTATGCCTTGCCGTTCCGCTCGTCCAAACAGACCTGGGCGGTGATCTCCTGCTTTTCACCCATCGCCTTCCTAGCGGCCTCGAAATAGTGTCGCTTGTCCGTCCGGCACCAGATCTCGCGGTCGACTCCGAACGACAGGTGCAGACCGTAGATAGTGCCTTGCTGCGTCTTGTGTTCGCGACACTCGAGCACCTTGATGTGCCCGGATGCGATTCCGCTTGCCACCCTGCCGTCGGCTACCGGCCAGTTTTGAGGTAACTGGACGGGAAGCTTGTTCGGGATCGGAGTCGGCGTGTTGATCGGCTTCGTTGATTGTTGCGTGTTTTCCATGAACCGTTGTGCGCCGATCGGGATAGCCCCGGTTGTCTTGACCCATGGCTATTGCAATGAACTTAAGATCACATTCGTTTGATATGCGGTTAATATTACATCCATTGCCATACAATCACTTTCCGTCGCACTTGACGCGCCGCCAATTTCAATGGGCCAGGGTTGGGGAGTAGGCGTCGTTGGTCCGGAGCGTCTAACCGAACCTGCAAGCGGCTTTAGTCCCGCGACCTTGCGACACGACGCCGCGCCGAGCGCTCCTCAAGGATATGGGTGAGCATTTGATCCGGATCGTCGTCCGCCGACCAGAGCGCACCGATCCTATCGAGATCCTCGACGGGTTGAACGTCTTGAAGCTCGGCCAACTTTTCCAGCGGTATCGAGGTCCAAAACGGTTCTGCTTCCGCCTCTCTATGCATGTGTCTTTTTCCCATTGCGCCTTTGGCTTCTGCTTTCCGACCACCACACTATCGCGGCATGCATTACGGACTCGACGCCCTTGCGTTCGGCAACCGCCGCGTCGAACAAGATCCAGGCAACATCATCCGGCACAAAAACAGTGCAATTGATCCTACCTAGTCCCCCTCTCAATATGCGCGATGCATGACGAGGAGGATAGGTGACTCAGGGCGGCGGAAGTGTGTTGCGCTTCCCGCGCGGCGTGCTGGTCATCAGGATCGTTGTATCCGGCAACCCGGTTTACTTGCTCGAAATCCAACGCCGTCTGATCTGGAGACAGGATGAGAACGGGGCGTCCCGGGAGGTCGAAGAACCATTGAAGGGATTCGTCTTCGTCCTGGAACACGAAACCGATCTGAAGGGATGGCTGCGTGATCTCCTGATTGCAATACCCGTGATCAACGGCGTGATGCAGCAGCTAATCGGCGCTTGTCCGGGAACGGCGCATGTTTTCAAACATGCAGGAGTGAATACGGAGGAAGTCCCATGCGAGGCGGCGGTCAGGAATGGCTTGAAAAAGGCGGGGGTCGAGTTATGACTTCGGTGCATGTTGCAGGTGGAGGACTAATCGCGCTTGTGCAGTCTGCTGCCCTGCGTTTGCTTCCCAAATTTAAGCCGGACGGGTCTTCTAATCCGCATGCCGCAACCGAATGGCTCCCTCCCGCGTCCGGCGAAATCGCCGTGCGGATCGGCCGTCTGGCCGCAACACTCTCCGCTAAGGTGTTTCAAGTGCTTTTGTCTCATGTTTCCAGTTTGCCGGCGCCTCTGGAAGCATCATACTCCCGCTCGGTGATAAGCGACGGTTTTCCTGCGGTCCACGACGTCTGTCAACTGGGCAATCCAGCTTTCCTCAAGGAAGGGGGGAAGGCCGGAGGCTCTCGAGGCTTCCGCCGCCCATGGATTGCCGTCTTCTTCCAAACGGGAAAGTCAAGACTCCGTCTCCAACTGCGCCCGCGCGAGACGACGGAAAAATCCCAAGTCACAACGAGACCATGGACGCTCTCCAAAAAGTTGCGGCAAACCTACAGCCTAGATTTATCAAAAGATAAAGTGCTCCAATAAAAAAGTCGCCAAGATGAGCGAAAAGCAACTCCTACGGGAAGGCCAGATTCTCATTGGCTCGTTGTTCAGCGAACCGATGCGATTGGAGACGGTGCGCGCGAATGGCCCAGACACGTGGGTGGCCGGGTTGGTCGGCATGCAATCGGAGCGGTTCCGCAAGGTCACTCTAACGACCCGCGATCTTGATGTCCTCACCATTCTCGATGTGCAGCACTCCTACGGCGGCGACGGACGCCTCCTCCGGCTCGGGCTGCAAGCGTACTTCCTCGGGATCGCCTACGAGTTCGACCCCTATTTCGGCCTCTCCATTTCCCGTGTGGACCCGCTGCCTCATCAGCTTGAAGCCATCTACGACCATCTCCTCAAGCTCGCTCGCGTTCGGTTCCTCCTGGCCGACGACGCCGGGGCCGGGAAGACAATCATGGCCGGCCTGCTCATCCGCGAACTCGAGCTGCGTGGCCTGGCCGAGCGCATCTTGATCGTCTGCCCCGCCAACCTCTCCTTCCAGTGGCAACGCGAGTTGAAGGAAAAGTTCGACGCCAAGTTCCTCGTCCTCAAAGGAGGCGACATTCGGGACCAGTTCGGCGTCAACCAGTGGCTCGAACAGAAGAAGATTATTACGTCCCTGGACCTTGCCAAACGCAAGGAGATCCTCCCCGGCCTGCGACAGGTCCACTGGGACTTAGTCATCGTCGATGAGGCGCACCGCATGTCGGCGGCTGACGAGACCCACAAGAGCCTACGCTACAAGCTGGGCGAGCTCCTGAGGGACACGGCGGACCATATGCTCCTCTTGACAGCCACTCCGCACAAGGGCGATCCGCTGAACTTCAGCCTGTTCCTCCAACTCCTCGACGCGGATGCCTATGCCGACGTCCGATCCATCCGCGCGGCCATGGATCGCCGCCATGCGCCTTTCTACCTGCGGCGCACCAAGGAGGCGATGGTCTACTTCCCGAAGCGCCAGACAGACGGAACCTGGGTTGCGGAAAAGATCTTCACGAAACGCATTCCGCACACGGTCGAATTCCAGATGGACGGGGCGGAGTTCGACCTCTATCGCGACATCACGCGATTCGTGAAGCAACAGAGCACTAAGGCCGCCGCACAAGGCGACGACCCGCGCGCTCGTGCCGTCGGTTTCTTGATGTCCCTCTACCAGCGTCGGCTGGCCTCGAGCACCTATGCGATGCGGCGCTCCCTTCAGAACCGGGCCAAGCGCCTCGAGGAGGGAGTGAAGAGCGCTCAGGGACTCGCGCGACTGAACCCGCCGGACCTTCCCGACCCAGAGGAGATGGAGGAGATGGAGGAGAGTGAATGCGAACGGATAGAAGAAACGCTGGAGCCGATCACGCTCGCTGGCAACACTCAGCAGGTCCGCGAAGAAATCCAGGATCTCAAGCAGCTGGTCGACCAGGCCCAAGCCGTCGAGGCGTCGGGTGCGGAGGCCAAGCTCTCAGAACTGAAGAAACTGCTTCAGCAGGAGGGCTTCTTCGACCACCCGGAGAAACGGTTGCTCATCTTCACCGAGTTCAAGGACACGCTGGACTACCTCATGGACCGGCTGAAGTCCTGGGGCTTCCGCGTAGGGTGCATCCACGGTGGCATGAAGCCGGGATCACGTGATGAGCGCGGGACGAGACTCCATACGGAGCAACAGTTCCGGGAAGGGACCGTCCAGGTTCTTGTGGCAACCGAGGCTGCTGGGGAAGGAATCAATCTTCAGGTCTGCAACATTCTGTTTAACTATGACATCCCGTGGAATCCGAATCGTCTTGAGCAGCGGATGGGCCGTATTCACCGTTATGGCCAGCGGAAAGACTGCCTGATCTTCAACTTCGTGGCCACGAACACCATCGAGGGCCGGGTGCTACAGCGGTTGCTGGAGAAGCTCCAGGAGATCCGCGATGCTCTCGATGACGATGCCGTTTTCAACGTCGTCGGTGAGGTGCTTCCCTCCGCTCATGTGGAACAGGTGCTCCGGGACTACTATGCCGGGCGACTCGGTGACGTCGATCTGGAGGAGCGGCTGCTCAAGAACGTGGACGAAGGCCAGTTTCGGGCGATCTGCCAGAACGCCCTGGAGGGGCTGGCATCGAAGAAGCTCAACCTAGAGATGTTGATCGAGCGACGCGCGCGGGCACAGGAACGGCGTGTTGTGCCCGAAACCATCGGCCGGTTTCTGCAGGAGGCGGCCGAGTTCGTGCCGTTCACTCTCAGGCCGGTGGCAAACCTGCCGCATACGTTTGAGCCGGGAAAGACTCCGCCCGTGCTGCGCCGGTACGAAAGTGACCCGAGCTGGAAGCTCCCTGAGCTGGCGGCCAAATACCCTCGTTGTTCGACTGATCGCGAGACGGCGGAGACGAACAACCTAGAGTGGGTCACGCCGGGCCATCCGTTGTTCGAGGCGATTCGGCGTCATGCTTGCGCGCAAGCCCTCGACGTTTTCGGGAAGGGCGCAACCTTCTACTCTCTCCAGCATGAGCAACCGGCCCGCGTCGATTTCTACCGGGCCCGGGTCGTAGACGGGCTGGGACAGATCATCCATGAGCGCCTTTTCACAGTCGAGATTGCCGCAGATGGCACTCCTCGCCTCCAGGAGCCTGGGCTCCTCGGCAACTTCACCCCAGGGGATCCGCCGGCGGAGATGCCGGAAGTCGCGACTTTGCCCGAAGCAACGAGCTGGCTTCAGGAGAACGCGTTCGCACCATTCCTCGAAGAGACGCGCAAGGATCGCCTCGCGGAGGTTAAACGGATCTCGGAGCACATCGAACTCTCGCTTACGGAGCTCCTCCAACGGGCAGACGAGGAGATCGGACGAGCGGCAGCCGAGGTCGAACAGAAGATCGCCGGAGCGGAGGGTCGTCTCGCTCAGGCCGAGGGCCGGCATGCCGAGTTGCTCCAGCGGAGGGAACGGAGGCGGAAGGATCTCGACCAGCAACGCGCTCTCACCCTCCAGGGCGTGGAACGGCTGGCCAGCGTCCTCGTGCTGCCGCATCCGGAACGCGAGGCGCCTGAGGTACAACGTCTCAAGCCCGATTCCGAGACCGAAGCCATCGCGATGCGGGTTGTCATCGAGCATGAAAAGGCACAGGGCCGGCAGGTCGCCGACGTGTCGGAGAAAAATCTTGGGTACGACATTACCAGTATAGACCTTGCGTCGGGCGAGCTCCGTCTTATCGAAGTGAAGGGGATTGGAGCTTCGACCGGCACCGTCCTTCTCACGCCCAATGAGCGCCGCGTCGCAGAAGACCGGCACGACTGCTACTGGCTTTACGTTGTCACCGACTGCGACACGGCTCCCCGCCTGCAAGAGCCGGTGCGCGACCCAGCGCGCCTCGACTGGAACGAAGTGACGAAGGTCGCACACTACTTTCTGGCGGTTGACGCAATGGTCAAAACCGCTGATCGAGGAGAGCTTGATCGAACACGTCATCCCCGACAAGCCACGCAGCCGCCTCCAGTGCTGCCGGACAACTGCGGCGGGAATGGAGCTTCCTAGTTCGGCGACGAAACGATGAGCTGCCCTCGATTCAAACACTCGTTCTATCGAAGCCATCGTCCACTTCGAGTGGCAGGAAGGTACCAAGATGGCCCACTACCACCTGTTGGTGGATGCGCTGACCCAGCTCATGCAGGTCCGGCGGGAGCCTCCCCCATTATGGAGCGAGAGGTCATGATCTTCCTAACCCAGAAGTCCACGATTCTTGGCGGGGAAGGCACTCCCACTGCAGTGCGGGAAAGTTACGGCGTTCGTGGAACGGGCCATTTCTCCTTTTCGGAGGGTTGAGGTCCCATGAAAGGCCTTCCTTATCGCGTAAAAGCATTGGTAGAGAAGGCGAGGACCTGCGCCGTACTCGCTGTGGAAACGTACAATCGTCCCACAGCTAGTTTCCGGTCGGGCGTATACATCGTCCTGATGATCATCGCCTGGACATCCCTCTTTCACGCAATTTTCCTGCGGAGAGGAATCAGGCCACATTACCGCAGGAAAAATTCCAGGCGGTACGAGAAGATCGACGGGGAACGAAAATGGTGGAAGCTGAAGGAGTCCCTGCAGCAATACTACGAGGGCGATAACATAGCAGCGCGGAAGAACTTAGAGTTCTTCATTGCCCTGCGGAACAAGATCGAGCACGGTTCGCTTGCACAGCTCGATGCGGAAGTTTTCGGTGAATGCCAGGCGATGCTTCTCAATTTCGAGTCGGTGTTGGTTTCCGAGTTCGGCGACCGGTATACGATCCGTGGCGGGCTGACATTCGCGTTGCAGTTCTCGAAGGTGGCCCCAAAGGGTCTCTCGCCACAAACCGCCAAGGGTTACGGTGTCGCATTCAAAGAGGTCAAGCGATTCGTGGATGACTTTCGCTCGACTTTGAGCGCGGACGTACAGAGCGACCTGGAGTACAGCTTTAAGGTATATCTCCTTCCGAAGATTGGTAGTCACGCGAGCAAAGACTCAGTTGCCGTGGAGTGGATCAAGTTCGATCCCTCGAAGCCTGACGAAATGAGTCAGTACGAGAAAGTTGTGGCGATGATTAAACCGAAGGAGGTGCAGATCGCGAATCTTGGCCTCCTGAAACCAGGGGAAGTCGCGAGGCAAGTTGCGGTCAAGCTTGGTAGGCCGTTCGCAATTTGCCATCATGCCCTTTGCTACAAACATTTCGAAGTTCGGCCGCTACCCGGGGCATCGGATCCGCGCGCGTGCAACGCTCAGTTCTGTGTCTATGACGATGTCCACGAAGACTATTGCTATAAGCCTGCGTGGGTGGACTTCCTTGCAAAAGAGTTGAGCAATCCTGGGTCTTACGAGAACATCATTGGAAAGAGGAAGGTCAACGCGAAACTCGCTGAAGGCAGGGGCGCGATCCCATGATTCCCAGGGAATGCAAGCGCCTGGCCGAGGTGGATTTTCCGATCGCCGAGGTATCGCGGCATGCGGCGCGGGAGAAGTCGATCCGTCATGGGCACCCGAGCACGCTCCATCTCTGGTGGGCGCGGCGACCGCTCGCCTCGTGCCGCGCGATCCTGCTCGCGCTGCTGTGGCCCGACCCGTGCGACCCGTTATGTCCGACCGAGTTTAAGATTGAGGCGCGAAAGCTCCTGCCACAGGTTCCGAGCTGCAACCCGGGCACCACGGACGAGGACTTGCGCAAGGCGTTGCTCAAGTTCATCGCCGATTTCGCGAACTGGAATCTCGCTTCCAACCGCACATACCTGGAGGTAAGCCGCGCGCTGGTGAAGGCGGCGCATGGAGAGGAACCGCCGCTGGTCGTGGACCCGTTCGCCGGCGGCGGCTCAATTCCCTTAGAGGCTCTCCGTGTGGGCTGCGAGGCCTTCGCGAGCGATCTCAACCCCGTCGCCTGTTTGATTCTAAAAGTAATGCTGGAAGACATTCCGCGCCACGGCCCGAAGCTCGCAGAGGAGCTTCGCCGTGTCGGGGCAGAGATCCAGCGGGAAGCGGAGAAGGAGCTGGCTGATCTCTATCCCAAGGACCCGGACAGCGCGACACCGATCGCTTACCTCTGGGCCCGCACGGTCCGTTGCGAGTCACCGAACTGCGGCGCGGAGATTCCGCTGGTGCGCTCGTTCTGGTTGTGCAAGAAGGCAAACCGCAAGCTGGCGCTGCGTTATCGCGTTGAACGGCCGAAAGGCAAGCCGCCGCAGGTCGAGTTCGAGATCTTCGAGCCGAAGACAGAGAAGGAGGTGCCTAGCAGCACCGTGACGCTCGCGAAGGCCACCTGCGTCTGCTGCGGTATGGCGTTGCCGCCCGAGAGAGTGCGTGCGCAGCTCTCTTTCCAGCGCGGCGGTGCGGACGTACTATTCGACGAAAGCGGCAAGCGCACGGGTGGGGCGCGACTGCTCGCCATCGTGATGCTTAAACCTGGTGTATCTGGGCGGCACTATCGCTTGCCGGCCGAGCGCGATTACGAAGCAGTGCGCAAGGCACAGGTTCGCGTGGCTAAGCTGCTGGAGAAATGGGAGCGCGGCGGCAAGCAGGGCCTCAGCCCGGTGCCGGATGAGCCGCTCCCGCCCATCGGAGCGTTGGGCTTCCGCGTGCAGCGCTATGGCATGCTGAAGTGGGGCGACCTCTTCACCGCGCGGCAGAAGACGGCGATGGTGACGTTGGGGGGGCTCCTCCGCATGGCCGGTAACCTGGCGAGACCCATGTCGCTCTCGCTCGGCAAACTCGCTGACCTCGCGAACAACGTGTGTCCCTGGGAGCCCATTGCAGAATGTCCACGTAACGTACTCTCGAACGGCCGATTGAAGCCGTCATGGAACTTCGCCGAGGGAGTTACAACGTCCGATGCCAGCGGCGGATTCAGCACTTGCGTCGACAACCTTGCGAGTGGCGTGAACTCCGTGAATGACGTCAGCTTGACCACGCACCCGCAGGTTGCCGGAGCGCAGGTATCTCCGCTGCCAAGCGACACCGCCGCCGTATGGTTCACCGATCCTCCCTATTACGATGCCATCCCATACGCCGACCTTTCGGATTTATTCTACGTCTGGTATCGAAGGGTCCTGCCCGAGCATGTGCCCGCGGACCCATTCGATTCGACAAACGCGCTGACTCCCAAGGCGCTCGAAGCAGTTCACGATGAGACCAAGCACGTAGATGGGAGGCAGAAGGATCGCGGCTTCTTCGAGGACACCATGGCTGAGGCCTTTGCCGAAGGCCAGCGTGTTACCCGAGAGGATGGCATAGGCGCGGTCGTATTCGCACATAAGACCACGGAAGGGTGGGAGGCGCTCCTTTCTGGCATGACTCGAGGCGGCTGGACAATCACAGGATCGTGGCCAGTGGCAACGGAGCAAGCACACCGTCTCCGCGCTCGCGAATCTGCAGCACTCGCCACCAGTGTCCATCTCATCTGCCGTCCCCGCCCCGACAATGCGCCGATCGGCGATTGGGCCGACGTCTTGCGAGAGTTGCCTAAACGGGTCGGCGACTGGATGGAGCACCTCCAAGGCGAAGGTGTGCGCGGCGCAGACCTCGTGTTTGCCTGCATCGGCCCGGCGCTCGAAATCTTCAGCCGCTATAGCAAGGTCGAAACAGCCGATGGACGGGAGGTCAAGCTCGACGAATACCTGGAGAAGGTGTGGGAGGTTGTCGGCCGAAGTGCGCTCGGCCAGGTGCTCGGCACCGCCGAAGCACGCGCCCGCAATGGCGCAGCGGGCGCTGTCGAAGAGGACGCGCGGCTCACGGCTCTGTTCCTCTGGACGCTGCAGAGCACGAATGGCAAAACAGCGGAGGATCCAAGTGAGGTTGTCGAGGACGAAGAGTTCACAGGCGACGAAGGCGATGAAGGCACATCCAGCGGCAGGGCAAAGGGCTTCACGTTGGTCTTCGACGTGGTGCGCCGCTTCGCCCAGCCCTTGGGCATCAACCTTCCGAAATGGGAAGGCCGCATCATTGAGACAAAGAAGGGCTTGGTTCGCCTTTTGCCGATCGCGGAGCGGGCAAAGCAGCTTTTTGGAGATGAGGACGCGCAGACGGTGGCCACCCGACTTGAGCTGGGCACCACAACCGGTGCCAATCCCCTTCAGGGAATGTTGTTCCCAGAAATGGAGGCGCCCGCGAAAGTGCGCGGCCGCGCGGCGCGAGGCCGGAGTCGCCGCATGGCCGTCGACGTCTCGAACGAAAGCCTGACTGCCGCTCGCGAGGCCACGACCCTCGACCGCGTCCACGCGGCCATGCTGCTTCAGGCCGACGGCCGCACCAACGCGCTGCGGGCCCTGCTCAAGGCCGAGCAGGAACGCAGCCCCGACTTCCTGCGTCTCGCCAACGCCCTCTCGGCTCTCTACCCGAGGGGCAGCGAGGAAAAGCGTTTGCTCGATGCGATGCTTCTCGCAGTGCCGAGGTGAACCGATGACGGTCTCTGCTCGGACAGTATGGCAAGTCTCGGCTGGTCCGGCATCGCGGTCCTATGCCGACGTTCTGCTCAAGCACGGCGTTGCGTTGATCGGCCCGGGCGATGCAGGAGCCTGGAAAACCGAGCGCGACGATAACGAGTTCGAAGGCGGCTTCGTGCGACGCTTCGCAAGCGAAGTCACGATAGGAGATGCGATCCTACTGCGCACGGGGCTTGCGACGATCGCGGCGGTCGGTTTGGTGGCCAGCGATTACCTCTACCTGAACGCGTTCGACGACGTGAACGGCTGGGACCTGCAACATGGCCGACGTGTGCGCTGGTGCCGCCTTCTGGAGCCCCATACGTTCGAGGGCTCGGCCTTCGGCGCCAATCCGCCGCGCTGCTCGCGGGTGTGGAGACAGGATGTGATTGATTTCACGGATCGCTTCATCAAATCCCCGCCGACGCATTGGCAGACGGCACTGTTGCCTGAGCTTCTCGTCGAGGAGCCACCGATTGATGAAGTGCCTGACGGGCTGCGGGAAATCGTGGCTCAGGCGGCCGATCTCGCACCGTTGTTCGAGGATTGCCAGGCCTTTGGAGAACCTCCAAGCGAGGACGAGTTGATTGCCCATTTCACCGTGCCTTTTCTGCGCACGCTCGGTTGGCCGCCGGAGCGAATCGCCGTGAAGTGGCGGTACATCGACGTGGCCGTGTTCCACGCTCTCCCACGCACTCCAGAGAACTGCCAGTTTGTGATCGAAGCGAAACGCCTCGGCGCAGGTGTCGAAGGAGCCCTGGAACAGGCCAAGGGCTACGTGGAAGCGCTGGGTTCGCCTCGGGACGTGATCGTGACCGACGGCATCCGCTACCGGATGTATTCTTGCCAGAGCGACTTCGAACCGATAGCCTATGCGAACCTCGGACGACTGAAGAAGTCGGCGGCCGAGCTGTTCGCGCATATGAAGAGACCGTAGGAGTCCCCTCATGGAACCCTGGTACAAGGTTGCTACGCCGCGAAAGGAGGTTCGAGAAGGACGGTCCTTCAACCCGGCCGAGTTCGCCATCGCCCTCGAGCAGGTGGTGACGAAGACGGCGCCCGAGGACTACTGTGATCCGGAGCAGTTCTTCGCCCGCACGTGCTTCACCCGAGCTCTGCGGGAGCACGCTGGCATGGTCCTTCGGAGGCTTTCTGGCAGGACCGACAACACCGCGCCAGTATTGACCTTGATCACTCAGTTCGGCGGGGGAAAGACACATACGTTGACGGCTCTCTATCACCTCGTCATGAGCGGAGAGAAGGCCTCCACTTACCCTGGGGTATCCGACTTGTTGAAGGAGGCCGGGCTCTCTTCCGTTCCCAAGGCGCGCGTGGGTGTATTCGTGGGAAACGCTTGGGACCCGCAGGACGGCCGGGAGATGCCGTGGATCGACATTGCCAGTCAGCTTGCGGGTAGCGAGGGAGTCGCAGCCCTGGGGATGGCAGCAAAGACAACCCCGCCGGGGACGGAATCCATCGTCCGTGTCTTCCAGACGGCGAACGCGCCAGTGCTCCTCCTGTTCGATGAGGTGCTCAACTTCCTCAATCGGCATCGCGGTATGGCGGAATCGTTCTACGCCTTCCTCCAGAACCTGACGATTGCCACGACAGGAACGACGCACGGCGCGGCGGTGATCAGCCTCCCGCGCAGCCAGATTGAGATGACCGACTGGGACCTGCAGTGGCAGGAAAGGATCACCAAGGTCGTCCGGCGCGTCGCCAAGGATCTCATCGCCAACGACGAGACGGAGATCAGCGAGGTCGTCCGGCGACGGCTCTTCGAGGACCTGGGAAGCGAGCGCATCAGGAAGAACGTGGCCAAGGTCTTCGCCGATTGGTGCTTCGAGCGGCGCGCCCAGCTCCCGCCCGAGTGGACCGCAGTGAATTCGGCGGCGACGGAAGCAAAAGCTCGCGAGTTCCTCCAACGGAGGTTCGAGACGTGCTACCCGTTCCATCCGGCGACGCTGTCCGTCTTCCAGCGGAAATGGCAGGCGCTGCCGCAATACCAGCAGACGCGCGGCACGCTTGCAATGCTGGCCCAGTGGATATCGCTCGCCGCACAGGATGCGTTCAAGAAGGCGCGCACCGAGCCGTTGATCACGCTCGGGTCGGCGCCGCTATCTGAGCCGGGATTCCGTAGCGTGGTGCTGGGTCAGCTCGGCGAGTCCCGCCTCGACGCTGCGATCGGCACTGATATCGCCGGCGAGCAGGCTCATGCAAAGGCGCTCGATGCGGACACCAAGGGACCGCTGCGCGACATTCACAGGCGGGTTGGAACCGCGATCCTATTTGAATCCTCAGGCGGCCAGACCGTCAAGGTGGCGCATCTTCCGGAGCTCCGATTCGCACTCGGCGAGCCGGAGCTGGATACGACGACGATCGACAATGCAGCTTTGGCGCTCGAAGATCGTTCCTACTTCCTGCGCAGAGTGGGAACGGACGGATTTGTGATCGGCTACCAGCCAACGATGAAGAAGGTCGTGAGCGACCGTCGAGCATCCCTTGACCACGAGACAGAGGTCAAGCCTGCCATGCGAAAGCTAGTCGAAAGAGAATTCCGGCGCGGTGCGAGCATCCCCATCGTTCCATTCCCTTCCGATGGTGCGGAAATTCCGGATATACCGAGACTGACACTTGTCGTAACCGATCCGGAAAGAGAATGGACGGGGAATGGCCCGCTCCGCAATGAACTCGCGGAATGGGCAAAGAATCGCGGGAAGTCACCTCGCCTTTATCCAGGTGCGCTCGTCTGGTGCCTCAAGAAGCCAGGGCGCGATCTGCGCGAGAAGGTCGAACTCGAACTCGCATGGAGGCTGGTCGCGGACGAGGTTGACGCTGGCACGCTGGGCGTGGAGTTCGACCGGAATTACCGAGAGGAGCTACAATCGAAAATCAAGATCGCAGAAGAAGCCGCCAAGGACGAAGTTTGGGGCGGCTACCGCTTCGCGATCCTTGCCGACGGCCAGGAAGTGGACGGACTCAAGGTGATCGACCTCGGGGCGGGGCATTCTTCCAGCGGAGGGACGCTTTGCGGGCGTGTCATCGGCGCACTCAAATCCGAGGCGCTTCTGAACGAGTCGGTGGGCGCCGGATACATCGAACGCAACTGGCCTCCGGCGCTAAAGGAATCGAGAGCATGGCCCCTGTCCAGCCTGCGACAGAGCTTCCTCAACGGCTCGCTCACCCGCCTGCTCGATGCCGACTTGACCCTGCAGAGCAAGATCGTCGAGTTCATCGAGAGAGGCGATTTCGGGCTCGCCTCGGGCCAGAAGCCTGATGGCACCTATGAACGGGTCTGGTTCCAGGAGACCATCCCCCGGGAGGAGGTCGCCTTCGAATCAGAGGTCTTCCTTCTGACGAAAGCCAAGGCCCAGGCACTTAAGGCGGGCGTTCCCGAGCCCGCTCAGGGACCGGAACCGGCTCCGCTGGTGCTGAGGCCCGAACCGGGTCCAGAACCAGAACCCGGCACGGAGCCAACGCGCGAGGCGGAGATGAGGACCATTCGTCTGGTCGGCGCTGTCCCGCCCGAGATATGGAATCGCCTGGGGACCAAGGTACTGCCGAAGCTAAGGTCGGGCTCAGACATGAAGGTGAGTGCGGATTTCTCGGTCACGGTTAACCGCGACGTGGCGGGGAGCCTAATGTCGGACCTTCGGCAGATCCTTGATGATCTCGAGCTGACGGACAAGATGCAGATCTTTGACGCCTAATTGGGGGTGTCACGGAATTCGGAAAACATCGCACGCTAAGCCTGAAGCCTATCGGCTAACCCATCTTCCGAAACGTTTGATCACAAGTTATTGCAGCAGAAAAGATATAATTTTTCGTTCTGCCTACATGGCCCACTTGGGCGGCGAAGCGAATAGGGAGAGCAGATCGATCTTTTGAAGCAGGGCATTTAACTCGGAGGGAATCCGAGAGAAGAGCCCGATCAAAGGCCTTCCTTTCAGAGAGAGTTTGACCAAGCGGACCGCCTGAAGGCGCCGAAGCACCTTGGGCACCTCTTCGGTAAAGCCCTTGGCCGCGCCCATTCGGCCCGTGTCAAGCGACATCAGGAACTGATCCCTTGGCGACATGTGGAATTGACCCCTCTATGCGGATTTCTGAATGGTTGCGGCATAGGGGTGCTGCTGCAGCAGCACCCCAGCGCGCCGTTTCTCTTTGAGCCGATAGCTCTCCCCGCGGATCGTGATGACATGGCTGTGGTGAAGGAGCCGGTCCAGGATTGCGGTGGCCACCACCGGATCGCCGAAGACCGTGCCCCATTCGCTCACGTTCCGGTTGCTGGTGATGAGGAGGCTTCCCCGTTCGTAGCGGCGCGAAACCAGTTGAAAGAAGAGATGAGCGGCGTTGGGCTCAAAGGGCAGGTAGCCCAGCTCGTCGACGACGAGGAGTTTCGGCTTGGCGAAGTGGGTGATTCGCTCCTCCAAGTGTCCTTCGGCGTGCGCGCGAGCGAGGTTTGCCACTAGGGCTGGAGCCGAGACGAAGAGGGCGCTGTAGCCCCCTTGAATCGCCTCGCGCCCCAGGGCGATCGCCAGATGTGTCTTGCCTACTCCCGGATGACCGAGAAGGAGCAAGTTCTCCCCGTGGGCGACCCAGCGGCAGGCCGAAAGCTCCCGGATCTGGCGCTCGTCGAGAGAAGGCTGCGCCCCGAAGTCGAAGCTGGCGAGGGTGGTTACCCGGGGAAAATGAGCGATGGAAAGGCCCATCTGGGTGCGCCGCTCATCCTTTCTGGCAATCTCCCGTTCACAGAGGAAGGCCAGAGTCTCGCGCAGGGTAAGCTCGCTGCGGGCCGCCTCGTCCAGGAGGCTGTCGAGTTGGTCCCGGATCGCGGTCAACTTCAGGCGGGTCAGCATGGCAAGAAGACGCTCGTGGTCGATCATCAGAAGCTCCCTCCGATCAGCGCTTCGTACTCGGACAACGGTCGAGCCAGCTCGCCGCTTCCGGGGGATTTCCCCAGAACCGCTGCGGCCGGTCGAGGAGCAAAGCCCGGCCCCGTGAGGCCATCGAAGTGGCTTGCGTCGATCGATCGCTCCCGGCTGCCGAAAAGCCGCGCGTGGCGGGCCACCTCGGTTGCCCCGCGACTGACTACGACGACCGCCTTTTCGACGCGGACCCGGACCGCCTCGCCAATGAGCTTCCAGGGCACGGAGTAGTAATTGGTATCGACCTCGACGCAAGCTTCGCTGCTGACCATCCGGACCAGCTCCCGCGCCACCTCATACGAAGGCCGCCCCGCCAGGGGAGAGAGCGCCCGCCGCTCCTCCCGCTCGAAGCGGCTCCGAGGCGTTTCTCCCGTTGTGCCGTGAATGCGAACCTCCGCCACCTCCCGCTGCCAGCGTAACAGATGGGCTTCCAGCGCTTCCCAGCTCGTAAACTCCCGGCCCGCCAAGGCGTTCCTCTTCACGTAGCCAACTCCGTTCTCATCCTTCCCTTTGGTGCGCGCCCGGTAAGGAGAGCAGGCCTTCGGACGAAAATCCCAGTGGCGGGCAAAGGCAAGGAAACGTTCGTTGAATACCACCTGCCGGCTCCAGGCATCGTGCGAAACCACCAGAGGTTTGGCGTTGTCCACCAGGACCACCCGGGGAATGCCCCCGAAGTAGCCGAAGGCTCCTTCGAGACCGGCAAACCAGCTCGATTGCCGCTGATCGGGGAAAACGGCTACATAGCCCAAGCGCGAGTAACCCAGAGTAGCCACAAAGACGTGCAGCTTCCTCTTCTCGCCCCCGATCCGGACCGTCGCCTCGCCAAAGTCGATCTGAAGTTGCTGGCCCGGCGGCGTCTCAAAACGCACCGTCGCTCGCGCCCGGGCGGCCAGCTCCGCCCGGAAACCCTGGCAAGCCCGCTCCACCGTCCGCAGACTCAGCACAATCCCATGCTCCTCCCGAAGCTCCTGCCGGACCACGTCGCAGTTTCCTCGATGCCGATAAAACCGCTCCTCAAGCCAGCTCCTTAACCCGTCAAGCTTCCCAGCACGCTTCGGCGCCCGATAAGGCGCCCAGCCCCCAGCCGCCACATACCGCTTGACCGTGTTCCTCGCTACCCCAAGCTCCCGGGCAATCCGCTTGCTCCCCCAACCCAGATCATGCAGCGCCATGATTTGACCCACTTCCTCCCTTTGCAGCATCTCTTCCCTCCTGCCCAATGGCAGAGGTCGATGCTGCCCTCCTTCTCTTCCCATTGACACCTCCGGTTCTCGCCAGGGGGGCAATTCCTCGTGTCGTCAGGGGGTCAATTTCGGCTGTCGCCTGACATCCCCTCTTTGTCAGGAGTGACGGAAACGCCGAAAGGCAATGGAGACTCTAACGGGTTTTCATCTTCATACGGCCCCCTCATCCAGTCGTCAGGAGTGACGGAAACGCCGAAAGGCAATGGAGACTGCTCTTTCCTCCGTTGTCATTCGTCCTCCATCTGGTGTCAGGAGTGACGGAAACGCCGAAAGGCAATGGAGACGGAAGAGGTTGTTGAATAGCCTCTTAGCCTGCCTCAA
>JBFXFN010000044.1:0-21547 GCA_050179015.1 Methylacidiphilaceae bacterium
GCGTCGGAACTGGTTATTCCTCTTTTTCGCGCTCTCGGAGCAGAACCGTTCGTCTTTTCGGCGAGCCCGAACGGAATCAACATCAACCTCGAGTGCGGCAGCATGTATCCGGAGAGGCTCACCGAGATGGTCCGTCTGACGAATGCTGACGTTGGGCTGGCTCTGGACGGAGACGGGGATCGACTGCTCTGCTGCGACCATCGGGGAGAGGCGCTCGATGGCGACGATCTCCTGGCCGTTTTGGCGCTCGATTACCATGGACGCCGGGTTCTTGCCAAAGAGACGGTGGCCACCACGGTCATGAGCAATCTGGCGCTTGATCGGATGTTGCACGAGGCCGGGGTCCGAGTTCTCCGGACGCCGGTTGGCGACCGGCATGTGGCGGCAGCGATGCGCGCCCATGGACTCAACTTGGGCGGGGAGCAATCGGGGCATCTCTTGCTTTTGGATCGAGCAGCGAGTGCCGATGGATTGCGCGCGGGTCTGGAAATTCTCCGAGTCGTCTCTTCCACGGAAACTCCCCTTGCGGAGCTTCGCCGCTGCTTGCGGAAATACCCACAGCAGCAGGTCAACCTGCCGGTTCGGGAAAAGAAGGCGCTGGAGGCGATGCCGAAAGTGGAAGAGGCGGTTGCGGAAGCAGAGCGGGCTTTGGGTTCCCAGGGGCGAGTTCTCCTACGCTATTCCGGAACCGAAGCGAAGATTCGCCTTCTAGTCGAGGGCCCAGACGCGGACGCTTTGGAGAAGTGGAAAGAGCGGGTAATCCTGGCGCTTCGGCACGAGGAGATTTTACTTAGCTAGCCGGCCGTCGCCGGTTGCGGAGCGAGGGAGCGGCTGCTCTTCGAAGGAGGTTTTCTCGGTTTCGGGAAGCAGCGGCTCGCCGCGGCGGATGTTGATGTAGGTACGGGAGGAGGAGCCGTCCTTTTTCGGGTCGAAGGAGGAGATCTGCATTTCCTTGATTACGTATGCCTCCCCGATGCGTTGGACCCCGTTGACTTCGAGCCGCTTGATCAGTTCTCCGGCGCCGTTGTATCCGTCGGCGCGCAGAAGCGCGTAATATTCGGCGGCGATCCAGTACCGGACCTTGGCATAAGCACTGGTTCCGTGAGGAGGAACGGCATCAAACGCCCAGGCCGTCAAGGTCTTCACATGATCGGTTCCCAGCGGTTGGGTGCGGTCCCAACGCATAAAATCGAGGCAGAGATCCTCGTAAGTTATATCGGTGTCTAGGATCGGGCCCATCCGCGCTCGTCCGGCGACGGGCTGCCAAGGTTCACGCTTCTGCCTGCGGCGTTCCACAATGCTCTGCTCCGGCTGAATCTCGACTCGAATTTGAAAGGGTGGGTTCTGAAACTCATAAGTCATTTTGCGGTCGTGGAGAATGAGTTGGATTGGATAGGTCTCACGCTCCGATTCGATCACTCCATGCAACGCGAAGTCCTGGAGACGGAAATTCCTCCAGAAGCGGCCTTGCAGAAACTCAAGGGGAGGACAGGGCTTCGCGGGATCCGGAGCCGAAGAGGCGGGTCGGGGGAGGGCAAAAAGCCAGAAAGTTCCTGCCAGAACCAACCCGACCTTGCTTAGATTATGCAATCGGCGCGGCGACCGATTCGAGGCTGAGGTTTGTCTCATACGCTAACGGGCTGGCTAACATAACGCCGATATTCTGTCTCATCCAAAGAGAAAGCGTGTTCGGGTCTCGCCGAGATGCGGCGGAGCTGCCGGCGAAGAGGGATGGGCCATGCGGGATCCAACGTCATGCGGGAAAAAACCGGAGGGGATGGTGCATGGTTCATGCCCGGTTTGAGATAGCCAGTGCGGCCGCAACGGCGTCATCCAGTGGAGTATGGGGTTCTTCTCCGAGCAGCTCGACCAGACGCCGGTTGTCCAAGCGCACGGGATGGCGCCAAAAGGGTTCCACTTCCACGAGTTCGCGCGGGAACCCCCCGAAGGGGGCGAGCAGCCGCATCAACCACCATGGAAACGGCCGCACCGGAAGCTTGGGTCTGCGGGACACGCGACGAATCGCAGCGATCATCGAACGTCCGTCCGGATCCCAAAAGCCTCCGAACTGCATCCGTTCCGCCGGTTGCAGGATGCCGCGATCGAGCTCGATCAGTCGAGTCATCGCTTCGGCAAGATCCGGTACATAGGCCCAGGCATGGCCGACGCCGGGTCGTCCGGGGTTGATGATTCGGGTGAACGGCGGCTTCGCCAGTGCCTGAGCGAACCAGCTCTGCCGGCACCCAGGGCCGAAGAAATCCCCCGCGCCGACGATCAAGCCGGGCACCTCCGGTGCTGCATTCGCCATGCGGCGTTCGAGCTCTGCCCGAATCCCTCCCTTCCGGCCGATCGGATGCTGAGGAGTTGCCTCGTCAATTACCGGGGTGGACCGGGGGTCATAGTTATAGATTGTGCCCGGCAGCACGATCCGTGCTCCGCCTGCTGCGCGAGCGGCGGCGATCGTGTTGTCGATCATCGGCAGGACTAGTCTCTCCCAATAGCGGTAGCCCGGCGGATTCACCGCGTGGATAATGTCGGAGACGCCGAGAGCGGCGCGTACCACGTCTCCCGGACCATGGCATCGCCGGGGAGCCATTCCGGGGAGGGCTGACTTCTCCAGCCCCGCGCGGCATTATTGGGAGCCCGGACCAGTGCAGCCACACGCCAGCCGCGTCGGAGCAGTGCGCGAGCCAAGGCACCCCCAATGCCCCCGGTGGCGCCAAGGACGAGAACCTGTTTTGGCATGGGCGACCCACCAATGGATAGTGCAAGATAGGCGACTGGTTTTCAGTAAGAAATCGGGAGGGAGGCGTCGGTGAGCTCACAGCGTCGAAAATGGTCACTCACCCCAGATTTTCCGGTCGAGAGAGCGAAAGCCGATCGCCTCGGCCAGATCCTCTTCGCGCAGCTCATCCCGGCCGGCAAGATCGGCGATGGTGCGCGTTACCTTGAGAACGCGGTGGAAGGCCCGTGCTGACAGGCCTAGATCCGTTAGAGCCGCAGAAAGAAGGCTCGTGCATTCGGTGGAAAGAGTGCAGAAGCGCGCGACATCCCGAGGGCTCATGCGGGCATTGCTGTGGATCCTGCGCCGACAGGAGAATCGCCGGGCTTGGATCGCACGGGCCTGCTCGACCCGGCTTTGAATCGTCGCCGAACTCTCTCCGGAGTCGGATCGAAGGAGAACCTCCTGGTCGACTGCGGGTACCTCCACGTGAAGATCAATTCGATCGAGCAGCGGGCCCGAGATCCGGTTCAGATACCTGCGCATCGCGGCCGGCGTGCATTTCCCGCGGGCTGCGTCATCGAATCCTCCGGTCGGCGAGGGGTTCATCGCGGCGACCAACATGAAAGCTGCGGGAAAGGTAGCGGTTCCTGCCGCGCGCGAAAGGGTGAGCATTCCATCCTCCAAAGGTTGTCGGAGAGCCTCAAGGGCATTCCTACTGAATTCGGGGAGTTCGTCTAAAAAAAGAATGCCGTGATGGGCCAGGCTCGCCTCCCCGGGTAAAAGGCGGGGGCCTCCCCCGACCAGACCTGCATCGGAGGTGGAGTGGTGAGGAGACCGGAACGGCCGCTCTCGAAGCAGGCCAATTCCGCTTGGTAGCAGGCCAGCAACGCTGTGGATGCGAGTGACTTCGATCGCCTCTTCCAAGGTCATGGGCGGGAAGATGGTGCGGAGGCGCTGAGCAAGCATGGATTTCCCACTTCCCGGTGGGCCGATCAATAGCACGTTGTGCCCGCCGGCAACGGCGATTTCCAGCGCCCGTTTGGCGGCAAGCTGTCCTTTGACATCGGCAAAGTCGATATCGGGAGCCGGATCGTGAGCGGGGGTATAGCCCAGGTTATTCGGTCGTGGCGAGGCTTCCGGATCCCTAAGAGACGCGGCGGCTTCCGCGAGAGAACGGGCTGCGTGAATTCGGATGCCATCGACCACCACGGCTTCGGCGGCGTTAGTCGCAGGAAGAAGGATGTGCTTTGCTCGCTGCCGCTTCGCTTCCATGACAGCCGGCAAGACCCCGCGGACCGGCCGAAGCTCGCCCGAAAGCGCGAGTTCGCCAAGCGCCCAGAACGTCTCGCAGTGAGGACTCTCCAGTTGATCGGTGGCCCCAAGAACCGCCAGAGCGATGGGAAGGTCGAA
This sequence comes from Methylacidiphilaceae bacterium, assembly GCA_050179015.1. Classification (GTDB taxonomy): domain Bacteria; phylum Verrucomicrobiota; class Verrucomicrobiia; order Methylacidiphilales; family Methylacidiphilaceae; genus Methylacidimicrobium. The sequence continues at coordinate 4,136 of JBFXFN010000044.1, forward strand.
ACTTGGTCCCTCCTTTCGGAGATCGGCTGGAGCCAGATTGATCGTGGTGCGGCCGGAAGGAGCGCGAAAGCCCGCATTTTGCAGGGCTGTAGAAACCCGGTGGAGACTCTCCCTCACGGCGGCGTCGGGCAGTCCGACGACCCGTGTCAGAAAAGCTCCCGGAGAATTGTCGACCTCCACTTCGACTCGCAAGGCCTCAACCCCCCAAAGAGCAGCAGAAAAAATTCGGGCGAGCATGCGGGCGCGCATTCTGCCACTTTTTTGCTGGATCGGGAAGGTTCGGCCTTCTCTTGTCTTAAAAGCAACTTATGATGATCTCATGCGTAAGAAGTTTTTTAGTCTCTTTTCTTGCATAGGATTGATCGCCCTGCTTTCCGGCGGCGGAGCATCTAGTTCTGCGAACGCTGCGGAATCTTCTGTCCCAACCCAAGCTCCTGAAGCTGGTTCGCCAGCCGACGCCCCGGCGGAGCCGCCTCCCCCCGGATCGACGAAGTACGTAGTGAAGCAGGGCGACTCCCTCTGGAAGATTGGGCGGAAGTTCAAGGTTTCTGTGGAAGCGCTTCGCAAGGCCAACGGGCTGAAAAACGATCGCTTGCAAATCGGGCAGGAGCTGATCGTTCCTCCTTCCACGGCTAAGGGAAAGAAGGAGGAGGCCGAAGCGCCTGGCGCGACGCCTATGCCCCCCTCGACACCGAATCCGCCGGCAGGTAAGCAGCAATAGGCGGAGACAAGCGCGGCTGGGGCATCGCCCACCGGGATCATCCGGCGGGTGCGGTGTGCTGTAATCGATTGCGCTCGTTCAGGAAGCGCCGAACCAAGGATCCGCATCCCCCGAGGCGAGTTTGTTGTCACACGACGGGTATCGAACGACGGGAAATCCTTGTCGCGGCAAAGCAAGGCGGATGGAGAAGGACGAGTGCATTGGGTGCATGCGGAGCGCCTGCAGAATTGTGCTATCGGGCGATTGTAGTAATGTAGCCATAGAAAGAGGCGATCATGAAGTTGACCGCTCCCGATCCAACCTTCTACCCCTCGGCTCGCCTCGCGATGGAAGGACCCAGAGAAGAGTTGGGCTATGTCGTGGCGCTCGCCGCAGACGGGGCCAGTCCAAAGAAGGTTTCCGACGCGCTCGCCGTGGTCGATCTCAATCCGGAATCGCCCGAATACGGGACCATTCTCAACTGGATGTCTGTTCCCACTGTCGGCGACGAGTTTCATCATTTCGGCTGGAACGCTTGTAGTTCCGCGCTCTGCCCGTATGCTCCTCACCCCCATTTGGAGCGGCGTTATCTCGTGATCCCAGGAATCCGCTCGTCGCGGATTTATATTGTCGACACAAAGGCCGATCCCCGGCGACCCGAGATCGTAAAGCAGATCGAGCCGGAAGAGCTCATCCGGAAAACCGGCTACACTCGGCCCCACACGGTTCACTGCGGACCGGACGGCATCTATGTCAGTGCTCTGGGCGATGCGAAAGGAGACGGGCCCGGCGGCATCTTCATCCTGGATCATTTCTCGTTCGAGCCCCTTGGGCGCTGGGAGATGGAGCGCGGCCCGCAGTTTTTCTCGTACGACTTCTGGTGGCATATCAACCAGGATATCCTCGTTAGCAGCGAGTGGGGAGTGCCGTGGATGTTGGAAAATGGGCTTCTACCCGACCAGCTCATGCAGGGTGCCTATGGCCGCGCTCTCCATGTTTGGGATATTCGGAAGCGGCGGCACATCCAAAAGCTCGATCTCGGGGAAAACCAGCAGATGGTTTTGGAAGTCCGCCCCGCCCACGATCCACGAAAGTCCTACGGCTTCACCGGAGTCGTTCTCTCGCTGGTGGATCTTTCCAGCTCCGTCTGGCTCTGGTACCGGGATGGGGACCGATGGGCGATTCGGAAGGTGATCGAGATCCCGGCGGAGCCGGCAAAGGAAGCGGAACTGCCTCCCCTCCTAAAAAGTTTTCGGGCCGTGCCCCCTGTGCTCACCGACATCGATCTTTCCCTCGACGATCGATATCTCTACCTATCGTGCTGGGGCACGGGAGATCTTCTCCAGTACGATGTGACCGACCCATTCCATCCCAAGCGGGTGAGCAGCCTGCATCTGGGCGGGATTACACGAAGGGGGGCTCACCCTCGGGCGCCTCAGAACCCGCTCAACGGGGGCTGCCAGATGGTCGAGGTGAGCCGTGATGGGAGGCGCGTCTATCTGACGAACTCCCTCTATCGAGCCTGGGATGACCAGTTCTACCCGGAGGGCATTCGGGGTTGGATGGCGCTCGCCCATGCAGGGGAAGAGGGCCTTCACTGGGACGAAAGGTTCTTTGTTGAGTTTCCCTCGACCCACCGCCCGCATCAGATTCGGCTCCAAGGAGGAGACTGCTCCACCGACTCCTTCTGTTTCCCATGACCGGGTTCTTCCCGTGGGCCATGGCGCTGGGACTTGGTGCCTTCCACGGTCTAAATCCGGCCATGGGCTGGCTTTTTGCGGTGGCTCTTGGGTATCAAGAGGGTCGGAGGAGGGCGGTCTTTAAAGCCATCGGAGCCTTGGTGCTCGGCCACTCCCTCGCCGTGGTAGCCGTCGTCGTTCTCTTTTGGGAGGCGGGTAGCTTGCTTCCGCCGCATTGGACCGCTGCGGGGGCCGCCGGACTCCTTGCCGGTTTTGGACTTCATTGGCTGTTGCGCGCCAGACACCCGCGCTGGGTCGGAATGCGGGTCCGCTTTTGGGAATTGGTCCTTTGGGGATTCCTCATGGCGAGTGCGCATGGTGCCGGATTGATGCTTTTGCCGGTTTTGAGCGCGACGGGCCTTTGCGGCCAAGGAGGTGTGCGTTTGTCGATGGGGGAGGCTCTTGGAGTCGCCGCCGTCCACGCGGTGGGTTACTGGGTGGTGGTTTTGGGAATATCGCTCGTCGTTTTTGAAAAGAGCGGTCTCGCGTTCCTAAGAAAAGCTTGGTGGAATCTGGACGTAGTCTGGGGAACGGCGCTCCTTCTCGCTGCTGGCACCCTTTTGTTGTTCCCGTAGGCGTGCAGGCGAGCCGCAGCTCCCGGAGGGCGGTGAGCTTGGCAGACCTCGGCTAGCAACATAAATGGTTGTAATTGAGATAATTCTAATCGTTGTTCCGCCGGAGAAGTGCCAAAGATAGGTTTGCTTCTCCTGCGAGCAGACTATACAACCCCCTTTATCCGTAAGCCGGCGGGCGATAGCCGCCCGAACGCCGGGAACAAAAATCGGAAAGGAGAATCATGAATAAGTATGTTGGCGAGTTGATTGGGACCTTTTTTCTCGCGCTGACGGTAGGCTGCTGCGTGATCGCTGTGGCACCGGGGGTTGTCGCACCCCTGGCAATCGGCTCTGCTCTCATGGTCATGGTCTTCGCAGGCGGTCATCTATCGGGCGGACATTACAATCCCGCGGTAACGCTCGGGGCGTGGCTTCGAGGCCGGTGCGCGATGAAAGATGTCGTTCCGTATTGGGCCGCACAGATCGTTGGGGCCATTCTGGCTTCTGTGGCTGCGCAGGCGATAAAGGGGAATAGCCCGGTTACAAGGATGGCGCTTTCGGTGGGGCCTGCCTTCGCAGCGGAGCTCCTCTTCACGTTTGCCCTGGTCTACGTGGTTCTGAACACGGCTACGGCAAAGGCCACCGCCGGGAATTCCTTCTACGGGCTTGCGATCGGCATCACCGTGATGGTGGGTGCCTTCGCCGTGGGCTCTGTCTCCGGCGGAGCATTTAATCCGGCCGTTGCCGTTGGGCTAGCCTGGATTGGGCTGATCGGGTGGCCGGACGCTCTCCTCTACTGGATCGCGGAGTTCTTAGGAGGGGCCGGCGCTGCGTGGATCTTCCTCGGTCTGAATCCAGACGATCGCTGATTACGATCCAGGTCGTGGCTCGGTCGCTCCGGCGCGAACTTGTGCTTGCTCCGGCTTCGATGCCTCCGTGGGCTTCGCTGCAGGCGGAAGGGGGACAACTTTCCAAAAGAGAGGCTGGAAGTCTGTCCACGCTCGAAGAATCTTTTCCGCAAGAGAGCTTCCGGTTTGCTCCAGGTGGCGATAGAGAAGCTCTTGAAGCTGCTTCCGATCTTCCGGATGCTCGACACGCTCTAGGCGCACCATTTCCGGGTTGAAACGCTCTTCGAAGCATTTTTCCTGGTCGAGGACGTAGGCGAGGCCGCCCGACATGCCGGCTCCGAAATTCTTTCCAGTCGGACCCAGAACGACCACGACACCCCCGGTCATATACTCGCAGCCGTGATCTCCAATACCTTCGACGACAGCGACCGCTCCGCTGTTGCGGACGGCGAAACGTTCGCCAGCCCTTCCTCGCACGAAGAGCAAACCACCGGTCGCCCCGTAGAGAAGCGTATTGCCGCAAATGACGCTATCCTCTGGGCGGTAACGGCTGCCGGCGGGCGGAACGAGCGTGATTTCGCCTCCGGACATTCCCTTTCCGACATAATCGTTCGCTTCTCCCTCCAAGAAGATCCGGATGCCTTTGACGAGAAAGGCTCCCAGGCTTTGACCCGCCGTTCCCGTGAGACGAATCCGGATTGTCCCCTCGGGCAGTCCCTCATCGCCGAAAAGATAGGCGATCTCTCCAGAGAGCCTGGCTCCGATGGAGCGGTGCACATTCCGAACCCGGTGGTGGAGCTCGATGGGCTCCTTCGAATGAAGGGCGCTCTTCGCTTCCTGGAGCAGAATGTCGTCCAGTGGGCGGTCGCCCTGCGGGTCGTTCCGTTCCCAGGTGTGATAGCGGGGTTCGGTCTCTCCCGCACCCGGAAATGTGAGGAGGGGCCGGAGATCAATCAGGTTTGCCTTGAGGTGGTTGGGAATCTCCCTGGGCTCCAGAAACTCGGCCCTTCCGATGATTTCGTTGAAGGTGCGAACGCCGAGATCGGCGAGGATTTCCCGCACCTCCTGGCTCACCGCGTCGAAATAGGCAATCAGGCCCTCGGGAGTGCCTCGGAATTTTCCCCTTAGCCGTTCATCTTGTGTCGCAATCCCTGTGGGGCAGGTGTTCAGATGGCACTGCCGGACATAAACGCAGCCCAGAGCGATCAACGCCATGGTTCCGAAGTTGAACTCCTCGGCACCCAGCAGGCCGGCGATGACGATATCACGACCGGAGCGCATCCCGCCGTCGGTTCGGAGGGTCACCCGGCTTCTCAAGCCGTTGGCGAGAAGGACTCGCTGGGTATCCGACAAACCGATCTCCCACGGACTGCCCGCATATTTGATGGAGGACAGAGGAGACGCCCCCGTGCCTCCGTCATGGCCGCTGATCAGAATCACATCGGCATGGGCCTTGGCGACGCCCGCGGAGATCGCTCCCACTCCCGCCTCTGAAACCAGCTTCACGCAAACACGTGCCCGCGGGTTGACCTGTTTCAGGTCGTAGATGAGTTGGGCGAGATCCTCGATGCTATAAATGTCATGATGGGGAGGTGGAGAGATGAGCATGACTCCCGGAGTGCTCCGCCGCAACCGGGCGATGAGGGCCGTGACCTTGTGTCCGGGAAGCTGGCCGCCCTCTCCCGGCTTCGAGCCTTGCGCCATCTTGATCTCGATTTCCGAAGCGCTCGCGAGATACTCGGCGGTCACGCCGAATCGTCCGGAGGCGACCTGTTTGATCGCGCTATTTAGAGAGTCGCCGTCGGGCAAACGCACAAAGCGCGTCCGGTCTTCCCCCCCTTCTCCCGTATTCGACTTGCCTCCGATTCGGTTTAACGCCAGAGCCAAAGTCTCGTGGGCCTCCGGAGAGAGCGCCCCCAAAGACATGCCCGCGGTCGTGAAGCGCCGTCGGATTTCCTCGATGGGCTCGACCTCCGATAGCGGGATCCCTTCCCCCTTGCGAAAACGGAGGCAGTCTCGAAGAGCGAGGGGCTGGTTGGTTGTGAGCGCTTCTCCGATCTTGCGGTAGTCCTCAGTCCGGCCGGCCTTGTCCTGTCCCTTGAGGCCGACGAACGTATGGATGGTTTGGATGAGAGGAGGGGTTACCGCATGACGTTCCCCTTCCCTACGAAATCGATAGTGACCACGATCGGTGAGCTTCGGGCCCGAGGCGAAGGCGGTCGCATGCCGGGCGAGCGCATCTTCGGCAAGCTCACGGTAGCCGGCTCCTCCCAGATGGGAGACGACGCCCTCGAAACACTCTTCAATCACCTGCGGACTAAGCCCAAGAGCCTCGAAGACCTGGGCGCCGTGATAGCTCCACAACGTGGAAATCCCCATCTTCGAAAGGATCTTCCGCAGCCCCTTCTCGATAGCCTGCCGATAGTTGTTTTCGATGAGCTTCGGATCGGCGGTCTTCAACTCGTTGCGGCGAGAGAGATCGGCGTAGAGCCCAAGGGCGAGATAGGGATTGACGGCGGTCGCGCCGAAGCCGATCAGGCAGGCAAAATGATGGACGTCCCGACATTCGCCGGTTTCGCAGAGGATCGTGGCGCGCATCCGGTTCCCCGCCCGAATGAGATGATGGTGGACCGCTCCAACGGCAAGGAGCATCGGAACCGGAGCCGCGATCGGCGAAACGCCCCTGTCGCTTAGCACGAGAAGCGAGACTCCGTCCTCCACCGCCCTCTCGGCTTCTTGGCGAATCTCCGAGAGGCGCCGCAAAAAGCCCCTTTCGCCGTCGCCCACCGGGAAGAGACACGAGATCGTTCGGCTCCGGAGAGCCGGCTCGGGCTGGCGGCAGAGCTCGGCAAGTTGAGCGTCGTTCAGGAAAGGAGAAGAGAGTCGGATGACCTCTTGGTCAGGAAGACAGTGCGCCAGCGGATTCGGTCGGCGGCCCGCCCACATTTCTAGCGACATGACCAGACGCTCCCGCAGCGGATCGATAGGAGGATTCGTGACCTGGGCAAAGAGCTGCCGAAAGTACCAGTAGAGGAGCCTCGGCTCACGGGAAAGAGCGGCGGGGGGAGCGTCGTCGCCCATCGACCCGACTGCTTCTTCTCCTCTCTCCGCCATCGGCTTGAGGACCTGCTTGATCTCCTCGTCGTCATAGCCGAAAGCGAGCAGCACCGGGAGAAGGTTCGATTCAGCGGGCGGGGCCATGCTGGAGCGCTCCGAAGCGAGGCGGCGCGAATGGTCAACCAACCACTGCGAATAAGGAAACATCCCCGCGAAGCGCTTCTTGATCTCCTGGCTGCGAAGAAGACGCCGGGCGGCCACGTCGATCGCGAAAATCTCTCCCGGCCCTAGCCGTCCTTTTTCCACGACGGTCCGCTCATCGAGACCCCCAATCCCTACTTCCGAGCCGAGGACGACGGTCCCATCCTCCGTGATTTTATACCGGATCGGCCGCAAGCCGTTGCGATCGAGGCAGGCTCCCACGGTTGTCCCGTCGGAGAAGACCAGCGCAGCCGGTCCATCCCAAGGTTCGCTCAATAGCTCGTGGTACTCATAAAAAGCGCGCTCCTCGGGCGAGAGCCGAGGTTCCGCCTGCCAAGCAGCCGGCACCAGCATTAGCATGGCGTGGAGCAGGTCATAGCCGGAGTGCAAAAGAAGCTCGACCGCATTGTCGAGGTTGGCCGAATCGCTCGCTCCGGGAAGAAGAACCGGGGAGAGGTGGCCGGCATCCTTCCCCCACAACGAAGCGGCAAAATCCTTTTCCCGCGCACGCATCCAGAGACGGTTCCCCAGGATCGTGTTGATCTCTCCGTTGTGGCCGAGCACGCGAAAGGGTTGGGCGAGTGGCCAGGCAGGGAAGGTGTTCGTGCTATAGCGCTGGTGGTAGACCGCCAGCGCCGTCTCAAATGCGGGATCGTGTAAGTCGCGATAGAACTTTGAGAGCTGCGGCGAAACGAAGAGGCCCTTGTATACGATCGTGCGGCTGGAGAAGGAGGGCATATGAAACCCGTTCACGCCGTCCTTGGCGATTCGCTGCTCGATCTTTTTGCGACAGAGATAGAGCGTTCGCTCGTATTCCAGGGAAGAAAGGGAGCGATCCTCCGGTTTGCCGACTAGAACCTGCTCCAGTTCCGGACAGGTGCGTGCGGCCTTTTCGCCAAGTGCATCCATGTGCACCGGAACCTTCCGCCAGCCGAAGACGAAGAGGCCCTGTTCCGCGAGAGATTCCTGGACGATTTTGCGACAGTGCGCCTGGTCGTAGGCGTCTTCCGAAGGCAGGAAGCAAAAACCCACGGCTAAGTCTTCGTCCCGGTAAAGCTTTGCACCCCAATTCTCTATGTCCTTGCGGAAGAGTCCCACCGGAATCTGGGTCATGATCCCGGCTCCGTCTCCCGTTTTCATGTCGGCGTCGACCGCTCCCCGATGGGATAGGGCGCAGACACACGAAAGGGCCGTTTCCAGAATCGCATGCGAAGGCCTTCCCGTTAGGGTAGAGACAAAGCCCACGCCGCAACTCGCCCGTTCTGCGTCGGAGTGCCACAGGGATGTCGGGGCCGAATGGTTGGTTTTCGCGTGATTTCCTGCGGGCATTCTGGCAAGCATACGGAAAGCTGCCCATCGAAGCAAGGCCCCCACGCATAAAATCTCGAGAGAAAAACCAGCCGCGAGCGGGCCCGGTTCAGGAAAGAGGAAAGTGCTGGAGCGGCGGCGCGGGAGAGACTAGTTTTTTAGGCGACTCTTTTCCCTGGATAGAGGGGTTCATCGGTGAGACCTTTGCCTCATGAGTCCTTGCGAGTCCCGGAGCGAGATGGAAAAAGCGGGAACCGTCTTGTGAACGGCAGGATCGTGGAAAAGTTTCGCTCTCTCTCCATCGAGGGGAAGCGGGCGTTTATTCCCTACATCACGGCTGGGGATCCGACTCTTTCCGCCACGACCGATCTCGTGCTCTCCCTGGAACGTGCGGGAGCGGATCTCGTGGAGCTGGGAGTTCCCTTTTCGGATCCTCTTGCCGATGGAGAGGTGAATCAGGCGGCCGCCTATCGGGCTCTTCGGGCGGGGGCCTCGGTGGAGGGGGTCCTTAAGGCCGTCCTTGAGGTCCGAAAGGTTTCGAGGATTCCAATCGTACTATTCAGCTACCTCAACCCGCTGCTTCGGCTCGGTCTGGAGCGCTTCGCCGGCGAGGCGAGCCGGGCGGGTGTCGACGGAGTGCTGCTCGTAGACTTGCCTTTGGAGGAGCGGCTCTGCGGCCTGGAGGCCTTGGAAGCCGCCCTGACCCGGATTCATCTGGTGGCTCCGACGACCGATTTGCCCCGCCGGCGGGCCATCGCGAAAGCGGCGGAAGGATTTCTCTACTGCGTGGCTCGTCTCGGCACGACGGGTGCCCGCGACGACGTCCCGGCCGAAGCCGAAGATCTCGTTCGGTCCATGAGGACGCTTTGCACGGTGCCGGCATGCGTCGGTTTCGGAATTTCTACCCCTGAGCAGGCTTCCGCCGTGGCCGGGTATGCGGATGGGGTGGTGATCGGCAGCGCCCTTGTCGAGCGGATTGGTGCCTGGGGTGCCGAATGGAATTTGTGTGAGAGGATCGAGGGATTCGTACGGCCGCTGGCCGAAAGCGTGCATCGTGCATCGGGCAAGAGGATCCCCGGACAGCTCCGGGAGCCGGGCTCGGAAAGAAGGTTGGATGGGAATTCTTGCGCTTGATTACGGGAGCAAGCGGATCGGCGTCGCCGTCAACGATCCAACGCTCACTTTGGCTCTACCACTTGGGTATCTCCCAGCGGAGCCGTTTGCCGACTTTGTCCGGCAACTCAAGGAGTTCATTCGCCGCTATGAAGTGAGCCTTCTTTTGGTTGGGCTTCCGCGGAACATGGATGGATCTTATGGGCCGGCGGCGGAGCGGGTCCGGGAGTTCACCCGGAAATGCAAGCAGCTTGTGCCGGTCCCCGTGGAAATGCGGGACGAGCGGCTCACCACCAAGTTGGCTGCGCACTACCTCCGGGAAGCGGGACGGAAGGAGAAGGCTAGCCGGCAGAAGATCGACGGGGTTGCCGCCGCGGTGCTTCTCCAGTCCTATCTCGACGAGCTGTTACTTCGGGAGACTTGAGCGGTAAACTCACCCTGGTGGAGCTTGAGAAGGAAATTAAGAAGGAAAAAAATGCTGGCCGTGATGGCATTGCGGCTGCTAACCAGAACAAACACATGAGGAGGATGTTGGCGGCGGCGTTGCTTCTTGGACTCGTGAGCGCGCCATGGAGTGTTCGCGCAGGCGCTCCGGAAGGCGCGGATGCCAAGGGGGGCGTCACGCTGGATACGGAGAGCATTCCCGAGCTTGCCCTCTACCGAGAGGGCACCAATGAAATTCAGGTGATGTCCGGGGCTCTCTTTTCCCTGGGGAGCGGGAATGGCAGGTATACTTTCGACGAGGCTCCGACCATTCTGAGCTGGGGCTGGATGTTGACCACGCCAAAGGGAAACGGCCCATTCCGGGGCAACATCGAGGTGCTTGTCGATCTCTACGGGAGCGGCATCTTTGCGGGTCCCATGAGCGGCAACGTCGTGGTGGGCCCAAACGTCTTCGTCCGGTACAACTTCGTTCAACCCAACTGGCGTATTGTTCCCTACGTCGAGGGCGGGCTTGGTTTTGTGTTCACCGATGCTTATACGGTCTCTGGCCAGTCGATGGTGGGCCAAGCGATCGAATTCACTCCCCAGGCGGGGGTCGGTTTCCGCTACATGCTGTCCAAGCACTGGTCGGTGAACGCGGAAGCTCTCTTTCATCACATGTCCAATGCGGATATGGCCTCGCGCAATATCGGGGTGAATGAGGTGGGCGGACTCGTCGGCTTTTCATACCTGCTTGGATCGGATTAGGTGCGATCTCCTGGGATGGGTTTTTGAGGCAGCGTTCCCGGTGACGCGCGAACAACCACGACCGGCGGCTTTTCGACCGGAAGCTTTCTTGGTCTCTCCGTGTTGGAAACCATCGAGATGAGGAAGTGCGCGGGTTAGGAGCGGCTATGCCGGCTTCGGTGGAAGCGATTCAAGGGGAAGGCGGACTAGGAAAGAGTCTCGTGGAATCCCCGCTCGTGGGTCATCGGCTCGAACTCTCCTACGTCGGCACGGGATTTTCCGGATGGCAGCGTCAAAGAGGAAAGCCTTCGATCCAGGAATCCCTGGAATCCGCTGTCGAGCGGATCTGGGGCGAACGAATCGTGGTAACAGGAGCGAGCCGAACGGACGCTGGCGTGCATGCCGTGCGGCAGACGGCCTCCTTCGCCGCCCCGCGAAAACTAGACGCCAAAACGTTGGAGAGGGCTCTGAACTACTTTTTACCCGCATCGATTCGCGTTCGCAGCGTGAAGTTGGTCGATCCGGGATTTCATGCGCGGTTTGCCGCACGAGCTAAAACCTACGAATACCGGGTTTGGAACCATTTCGTGCTGGATCCCTTCCTTGCAGATCGCGCCTGGCATGTTCCCAGCCCGTTGGCGGATCCGGCCATGCGGGAGGCGGGCGAACTCCTGGTCGGCAAGAAGGACTTTTCCGCCTTTGCGACCAATCCCGGGCATGCGTATGCTACGGCGGTCCGCACGATTTCCGATCTAAGGATTTATCGTCGAGGCTCTCTGGTGCGCGTCCGCGTCACTGGCGACGGCTTTCTCTACCACATGGTTCGGAATATCGTCGGGGCGCTCGTTCGCGTGGGCAAGGGCCGGATGGCCTTGGAGACTCTTCAGGACATCCTCGATAGTCGGGATCGAAAGCGCGCGCCCGCTTCGGCTCCCCCTTGGGGGCTCTATCTTCTGCGGATCGATTATGCTCCCAAGAGGGAGAAGAGTCGCGGGAAGAGCGTGCGAAATGCGGCCTGTTTTTGGCCGAGCAAGAGAGCGAGGTCGAGGAACGAATGAACGGAGAGGCTCTTTTGGAGATCGGGCTCGTTGCCCCCCAGATCCCCCCCAATACGGGGAACATCGCCCGGCTCTGTGCGGCTACCTACTCGGTGCTCCATCTGATCGGTCCGCTGCCCTTCTCACTGAGCGATCGGGCGGTGCGTCGGGCCGGGCTCGACTATTGGCCGGAAGTCGCCATTCGGCAATGGGAAGACTGGGAGGGTTTTCGAGCCGCTTCGGCCGGCCGCAGGCTGCTTTTCTTTGAAACAGGTCCCTATCGCGGGTACACGCAGGCCCTTTACCGGTGCGGGGACATCCTTATTTTTGGCCAGGAGAGCCGCGGGCTGCCGCAAAGAATCCTGGCAGAGGAAGAGGCGAATAGTTTCACGATTCCGATCCGCAACCCGAAGGTGCGCAGCCTCAACCTGGCGAATGCCGTGTCAATCGTCGTCTACGAGGCCCTGCGCCAGATCGGGGCGAGAGAACAGGAGCGTGAGAGCCGGAGGGAAAGCGCAGGTGCTCGCTAAACGCATCATTCCCTGTCTGGACGTCCACGCAGGGCGCGTGACTCGCGGACAGCAGTTCGGAAGGGCCGAGGAGGGCGGCTTGCGGGACGTGGGAGATCCTGTCGGCCTGGCGGCCCGTTATAACGAGGAAGGGGCGGATGAACTCGTCTTTTACGATATCACGGCGAGCGCCGAGGGGCGAAAGACGCTTCTCGACGTCTTACGCGCGGTTTCGGACCGCTGTTTTGTTCCTCTGACGGCGGGAGGCGGGGTCCGAACGATCGACGATATTCGCGAAATGCTGCTCGCGGGGGCGGACAAGGTCAGTGTGAATACCGCGGCCTTGGCGGATCCGGGCTTGATCCGAGCGGCAGCGGAACGCTTCGGTTCCCAATGTATCGTCCTTTCGGTCGATGTTCGGCGAACGGGCTCTGGCTCTTGGCGGGTCTTCAGCCACGGTGGAAGGCGGACGACGGAGTGGGAGGTCCTTGATTGGGCGCGGCAAGGGGTCGAGTTGGGCGCCGGAGAAGTGGTCTGCAATAGCATCGACTGCGACGGAATGAAAAGCGGCTACGATGCATCTCTGATCCGGCTTCTGGCCGATGCCCTTCCCGTCCCTGTCGTGGCCAGCGGGGGTGCGGGAAAGATCGAGGATTTCAGCGAGGTCTTTCTGTCGGGTCACGCGGATGCGGCGTTGGCGGCCGGAATCTTTCATTCGGCAGAGGTCTCGCTCCCTGTGCTCAAAGAGCATCTGCGGGCGCTAGGCATTCCGATTCGCCTGTAGCGACCGCTTCCCCAATGTTTCTCCGCCGGCTGGCAAAACGGGCTTGCCTGCTTCATCCGAGCTTGGTTTCCATCCTTGCACTATGTCGGAGAGTCCCGGCGGGGAACAGGGGAGCTGTTTCGCGTCCATGCCATTTTGGTACGCTCGCGCCGCAGCATTTTTGAGATATGCCGGGCAGCGTCACGTGCATGGGAGACTTCGCAAGCAAGCGGTTCTTCATCTGGGTGGCTTGATTCTCCTCTTCTCTTTTTCTTCTGGGAACGCCTTCGCCCGAACCCCGGCATCGGGCGGCCTGCTCGAAGAAGCGCGTCGGCTTCTTTCCGAAGGAAATCTAGAGGAGGCGGCACGGTTGGCCCGGAAGGAGATTTCGCTCCATCCTGCGGAGGGTGAGTCGTGGGGTCTCTTGGGCGCCATTGCGCTCCAGCAGGGGGAGATGCGGCAAGCCGAGAGGGCGCTGGAATGCGCGTTGCGTGCGGACGATCACGATGCAGAAGCGGGGGCGCTGCTTGCGATACTCTGGAGACGGGAAGGGCGGTTTCCCGAAGCAGCGAATCTTTTGCGGAAGATCGGGGGCGAAGCGGAAGCCGAACAGCTGGCCACCTTCGGAAGTGCCTCGCCGTTTCTGCAAACGGGGCCTGACGAAGTCCGCCTGGACTGGGTGGGGTCCGGTCTGCGACCGGTGGTCCGCGTTCTGGTCGCGGGGATGCGGTACGCCAACTTCTTGGTCGATACGGGAGCCTCCGGCGTCGTTCTGGATCGGCGTTTAGCCGAGGAGATCGGTCTCCCTGCGGTGGGATCGGCCCGGCTCCTCGGAGCCGGTGCAAGAAGGACGAAGGGAAAGCTGGGACGACTCGATTCGCTACGACTGGGTGCCACCGAAGTTCGCAATATCCCGGTCGTCACGGTCGACCTCTCGGGGTCTCGGAATGGGAGCGAGCCGTTCGAAGGAATCCTGGGGTCGGAGTTTTTGCGCCGGTTTGTCGTGACGCTCGATTATCCAAAGAGGCGGCTCTGGCTCCGGAAACCCGGGACCGGTCGACGCACCGAGGGGTCGTTAGAAGCCGTCAGCATTCCGATGCTCCTGACTCCAGGAGGACTCGTCGCGGTTCCGATGGAGGTGGCCCCGCGGGACAGGCTTCTGGTCTTCCTCGATACAGGCGCGGCGGAGACCGATCTCGCACTGAGCCGGCCGGCGGCAACTTGGCTTGGACTCGCTGTACGGAGCCGAGGGGATCCCTATTCGGGGGTGGGCGGCCGCTATCTTGCCCTTCCGATCCTTCTTCCCGAGGTGCGCTTCGCGGGCTTCCGCCTGCACAACGTGCGAGGGGTCGTTGTCCCGTTTCCCTCTCGGATCGAGCAGGGAGAAGGACTCGCTTTGGGAGGGTTTCTGGGAAGCGGCTTCTGTCGTCCGTTTCGGGTGACGATCGACTTCCCCCACATGCGGCTCCGCCTGGCGCTTTCGGAGCGCGAAACCTGAGCAGACAGCGCTCACGAGCCTTTGCCTGAAGCGGGCAGCGGGCGAAAGCAGCGAAGGGCAAGGTAGCCTAGAAAGCCCAGAGCGAGGAGCGGCTGAAACCAGAGGTTGGTCCAGCCGTGGATGGGGCCGTAGCTCGACGAACCGAAACCGAGGGCAATCGTCATGAGTGCAAGAGCGATCCCTCGCCTGCCGAGCGAAAGCTCCCACAGCGCGAAAACGGCCGCCGCCGGTGCGAGGAGAACATAGGAGTTGGCCTCCGTTCTCGGATTGAAAAGCATTAGGTACGCGGAAGACAGGCCATCTAACCAGAGAGCCGCATGGAAAGGATAGCGGCGAAGGGCGATCCTTCCAAGCAGGAGGGTCAATAGAGCGGCAAGCGCCCGGCAGAAGAAAAGCCAGAAGGGTGCGAGGGGAATCCGCAGCACACCCAGGAGGCCCGATAAATCCGAAAAGCCGGGTTCGTGAGGTTGTCCGGAAATCAGGAACTTCTGAAAGAAGAGCTGGTACTGATCGCGCACGAATCCGCTTGGGCCGAAAAGCCAGGGCAGCGCCAGAAAAAGGGTGGTCCCGGCAAGCAGCGATCCGAGCAGCCGTCGGTAGAGAGCTCCGGCCAGAAGATAGGGGACGATGGCGACCGGTTTGTAGGCCAGGCTCAGGAGAAGCCAGAGGGTCGCTCGATTCCACCGTGCGTTCGAGGCCTCGAGAAAGCCATGGATCATCGCGCCCGCAAGCGGAAGGTTGGTCTGGCCGTTGCGGGCGGAGGCGAGGGAGGCGGGGATCGTCAGAAGGCTTAGGAGAACGAAGGATCGAGAGGGCCGGGGAAGAAAGCGGGCGAGGCGCGCCAGGGCGCTGGCCAGGATGGCGAGATTCGTCGTCCGCCAGAGAATCTCTCGCGGTATAGGAGGAAGCAGGCCAAAGGGTGCGTAGAGGATCGCCGATTGCGGCAGGTAGAGAAATCCGTGCACGCTTTGCAGGTCATAGAGATTGCGGTGCTGCCACCAGGCTTGGCTGGCGGCGGCATAGGTGGGTGTCACCGCGTGTTCCGGAGCCTGTGCGACGACAAGGGCGAGAATAGCCAGATAGCCGAGCCAGAGGAAGACTCCCGGACGAAAGAGCGGGTTTTCCACCCGGGAGGCCGGCTTCATCGTGCCAAGAAGGTTTCGGAAAAGTCGGCAAGGGTTGTAAAACGGGCTCGTGCCCCGAGCCAATCGAGAAAGGAAGCGAGCCGGTCGATCAGCTTTTGCCCGCACGGGGAGGAGACCCAGCCTGGCAAGTTGTAACCGTCGAGGTCGGCGAATTCCCAAGGATGGAAGACGAGGTGGAGATAACCCGCCTCTGCCAGAGTCCATGCGGCCGCCGTCCGAAAAAGAGCGGGCGGGGTGTTCTTGAACGCCAGCCAGAAGAAAGGAAAGCGGATCCAAGGAGAGACCGAGACCGGGATCCGAAGCAGCTCGTCCTTTCGGTAAACTTTTCGCGGAGAGAAGAGGCGGCAATAGCGTCCC
This sequence comes from Methylacidiphilaceae bacterium, assembly GCA_050179015.1. Classification (GTDB taxonomy): domain Bacteria; phylum Verrucomicrobiota; class Verrucomicrobiia; order Methylacidiphilales; family Methylacidiphilaceae; genus Methylacidimicrobium. The sequence goes on from JBFXFN010000044.1 coordinate 20,135, forward strand.
GGCAAGAAGGTCGGGTTCTCCGATGAGTTGTAGATATAGCCTGCGTTTCGGAGGAGATGATCGGCCACGGGGCGAAAGCGGGGGCTTCGATAGCCGAGAACGTGCTTGCCCGTGATCTCCTCCAAGACCTTCTTCGAACGTTCGGGATCGGAGACGGAAAAGCCCGTATGTGCATATCCGTGGGAGGCGATCTCATGGATCTGCCCCAGTTCCCGGACCGATTCCGGAGCCTTCATCGCCAAGACGGCTGTGGTGAAAAACGTGGAGACGATTCCCCGGTCGGCCAACAGGGCCGTCAATCGCTGGAGACCGGCGAGGGTGACTTCGATCTGCTCAGGTTCGGGGAGAATTCGCCGGAATTCGCTTGGGAGGTCAAACTCCTCGAGATCAAAGCTTAGGAGTGCGCGTGCGTCCTTCATGATAAAGTCCTAGCCAATCTCGAACCCGGATTCTCCAAAGATCCGCCAGCATGGCCGCTGAATCGCGCAAGAGCTTCACCTTTGCGGTCTTGTAGGAGTGCTCTTTTGCGGCCTGGACGGGCATTTCCCGTATCCGGTAGCCTAACTTCCTTGCCAAGAACAGGAGCTCGACGTCGAAGGAGAAACCGGTGGAGTGGAGGAGTGGCATGAGTCGCTCGGCCGATTCCCGGCGGAGACCCTTCAAACCGGCCTGCGTGTCGGCGTAGGGCAGCCCCAAGAGAAGGCGGACGAGCCGATTGTAGGCGATGCCGAGAAATCGGCGCCGTAGGTTGGGAGCTCCTTGCGAGGCGCGGCAGGGGGTGCGGGAGCCGATCACGACATCGCAGTCCCCGAGCTCTCGCGCTACCTGATCGAGGTAGTCGAGCGAATAGGCGAGATCGCCGTCGGTGAAGCAGACCAGTGCTCCGCGAGCTCGTTCGAAGCCAAAAAGAACGGCCTGTCCTTTGCCGCGATTGGGAGCGTAGCGAAGCAGCCGGACATTGGGTGCCCTCTTCTTCGCGAGGAATTCGGAGAGAATGGTCGACGTACCGTCGCGGGATCCATCGTCCACCAGAAGAAATTCGTAGTCGGGATGGCTTTCCGCGAACCGCACGACTTGGGTGGCGACGGTTCCGGCAATTCCCGCTTCATTAAAAATGGGCAGTACGACGCTGACGGAAGGATGCACGTTGGAGTAAAAGGCCTTAAATTCCCTGCGGGCCCGGCCGGCTAAGAGCTTCCGGAATGGGGGTGTTCGCCGCTTCCCTGTCCTCGCGTTTTATGAAACGGAGGAGACAGGCGCTCTGGCAAGCCGCAATTTCTCCTGCGGTTTGCCAATCCAGGCATGGCCGCATCGTTCGGCTTGGTTTTTCATCTCTGCAGTAGGTCCGCATACAGCTCCGGTGAAAAACCGACGGAGGACTCACCTACTAAACTTGTGAGATAGACAGGTTAA
>JBFXFN010000045.1:0-9829 GCA_050179015.1 Methylacidiphilaceae bacterium
CCTTTTCCGCCGCGGAAGGTGAAGAGGCCTACAGCTGGGCCTCCCTGGCCGTCTCGTGGCTCCGGAAACTGCTCGCCGGGCGGGAAAAAGAGGACGCAAGCCGCTCCGCCGCCGGAGAAAACCAGACCTAAGCAAGGATCAATGCTTTGGAGTGTCTCCCCGAGCGGGTGACGGGACTCGAACCCGCGACATCAACCTTGGCAAGGTTGCACTCTACCAACTGAGTTACACCCGCAAACCGCTTCCTACTGTGGTGCGGAGGCCGCGTCGAGGCAAGAGGAAAAGATGCCGGTTCCCGGCCTTCGCTCGCCGAGCCAGGCGAAAGATTTCTACCCTGGAACAGCGGACAGGGGTTGACAGCCGCAGGATTTTTCCCTATTCAATCAATCAATTGATTAATAAGAGGGGCTCGGGGGGCTCGCTCCGGGTTCCGGCAACCATCCAGGAGGAATGAATGGATTCTCGCAAATTCGCTCTTGATTTCGATCCCGCTCCCTTCTTGTTCTGCATCGATAGCGTGCGCGCCTCGCGGATCGTCCGGGCCGCCGTGGAGCTCGGCGTCTTCGTCCAGCTTCGCAAGAAGGTCGGCCTCGCGGACGAAGTGGCCTCGGCGCTCGGCGTGAGCGTGCGCGGAACCCGTGCGCTCCTGGATAGTCTGACGGCCCTCTCGCTTCTCGCGAAGGAGAGAGGCTCTTACCGGCTTTTGCCCGTCGCCGAAGCACTCCTGTTGCCGGAGAGCCCCGACTATCTCGGCGACTTTATGCAAGGGTCGGTCTTGGATGAGGCGTGGGATCGCCTTGCCGAAGCCGTCCGGAAGGGCGGGCTTGCGGAAGCCGTGGACCCGGTCGAGCGGCAGGAGCGGGCCGAGGAGTTTTTCCCTCAGTTGATCCGCTTTCTCCATGTCGTCAACCGGCGTCCGGCGATCGCGGCGGCCGAGGCGCTGGGGGCCGGCAAGGCGCATCGAGGCATGCGGGTGCTCGACCTTGCCTGCGGGTCGGGGGTCTGGAGCCTGGCCGTCGCTTGCGCGGACCCGGAGGCGCGGATCACGGCGGTCGATTTTCCCGGGGTGCTCGAGCATACGCGGCGCTATGGGCAGCGCCACGGATTGGCCGATCGATACGAATACCTTCCGGGCAATATGCAGGAAGTGTCGCTGCCGGATGCCCAATACGACCTGGCCATTTTTGGTCACATCCTCCACAGCGAAGGGGAGGGGAAATCGCGCAAGCTTCTGGGCCGGGTGGCCAAGACCCTGCGGCCCAAGGGCCGGATCGCGATCCTCGAGTTTCTCCCCAATCGGGAGAAGACGGGGCCGCTCGAACCGGTTCTCTTCGGGTTGCGGATGTTTCTCAATACCGAAGAGGGGGGAGTCTTTTCGGCCGAGGAGTACGCGGAGTGGCTCGGGGATGTGGGATTCTCAAAGACGGAGCTTTGCGACATCGGGTACCACTCGCCCTTGCTCGTGGCTTCGCGGGGAGAGGAGTAGGCGGGATGAGAGTTCGGAGGGCGCCGGGGAAGGGTAAAGAGGGTGGCCCACGACCTCGGGGTCGGGTGCGGCCTGACCGCCGAACCGAGCTCATCGAGGCGACGATGACGGTGCTCATCGAGCATGGATTGGAAGGGTTGCGGACTCGCCGGGTGGCCGAATGCGCGGGCGTCAACGTGGCCACCCTCCACTACTATTTCTCGACCAAGGAAAAGCTCATTCAGGGCCTGGTCGATTATCTAGGGGAGAGATTCCGGACCATTCATGCGCCCGCCCCGCCGGGGGGGAGCAGCCATGGGCTGGCGCTTCTTCGGCAAGAGTTCGCCGATGTTGCCTATTATTGGGACAAGGAGAGGAAGCTCCTGCTCGTCATGGAGGAGTTGATCCACCGATCCCGCCGCTGCCCGGCGATCGCCCGCATTCTCCAATCGAGCCTAGCCGAGTGGAGAAGCGGACTGGAGGGGATGCTCCGGGCGGGGAGGGAAGAGGGAGCCTTTCGCCCGGAGGTTTCGCCCGAGGACGGAGCGGCGCTCCTGTCGACGGCGATGATGGGCCTTTTGGGTGCCCCCGAGCTTTTCGGACCCGTTTTCCGGGCTCTGGAGCGGGCGCTCGTGAAGCCTGACGTCTTGGCCGGGAGCGGAGACAAAAACGATGACAGCCTTAATCGTTCTTAGCCTGCTTCTCTTCCTCGCTCTCTTTCTCCTGCGAGAGGAGAAGCCGAGGGAAGAGAGCGGGCGGAGGAGTCGAAGGCCGGCTACCCCGGCTTGCGGGCAGCGGTAGCCTGCTCGGTCGAGGATGCGGGGGGATGCTGGATTGTTGCATCCTCCTCGATCGAAAACATCCTGGGGAGGCCGCGGCGCAGACCCTTCCGGAGGAAGGGATGAAGAGCGAGATCCCCGGAGATCCGGAGCCTCTGGGTCTGCAGTAGATCGCCGCAGCGTCCGGCAAAGGCTCCCAAGGTGTACCCAAGGGATTCGAAGATCGAGAGGAGGAGAAGCGCGTTGGGAACATCGGCCAGCTTATAGCTCCAGAGGCTGCGGAGGGTTGTGCGGGTATCGACGAACCAGTGCTCCTGTTCCTGGATGAGCGCGTAGTCCACCTGCAGTCCGGAGGAGAGGGAGCCGGCATCCCGAAGATCGCTTTCTTCCACCTCAAGGGCGATGCTGCAGACCGAGAGGAAAAAGAAGAGACGCTTCTCTTCGCCGTCCGGGAGGCCGTTGCCGATCGATCCCACGGCCTGATAGATGCTCGGGAATCTTCTTTCAAAATTCAGCAAAAGCCGCGCCGCGTTTTCATCGAGCGCGCCCACCATTTCGAGGATTCTCCGTCCGGCGGTGGGCAGAGGGAGGAAGCGGAGCAGGGGCACGGGGGGAGACGTCGGAAACGAAGCAAAGAGCCCGCTCTCGGAATCGAGCCGGTCGAGGCGGAGCAGAAGAAGGGCGGAGGGACTGCTCATGGGCGTGCGATCCGCGTTTTGGCTTCGAGGATCTCGGGAAGGGAGCGGTCAGCATTTTTCCGCACCCGAATCCCGAAGGAGCGGATTTCCCGAAGCACCGCAGCCAGATAGCGAACAAAGGGCTTCTGCAAGGAGGCGGAGAGGCCGAGCGCCGGTCCGCCGACCTCCGCGGGAACCATGCCGAGGAGGACCAGATCGGGGAGCGGGCCGAGGAGGCTCGCGACCTTGAGGACGTCGAGCAGATCGACTTCGTGGGCGGTTCGGGCGGGACCCTCCCGCTTCCAGAGAGCTTCGCCGGGGAAGCGGTAGAGAGTGCCCGGCGGATCGAGGCTGGCGACCGCATCGAGTATGATCAGTCGGGAGTGGCGCTCGAACTCGGAAACGAGGTCGAGGCCCAAGACCCCCCCGTCCAAGAAGCGGATTTCCGGGACAAAGGCATAGTTGGCCTCCAGAACCCAGGTTGCCAGCACCCCGAGCCCTTCGTCCCGAAGGATCACGTTCCCTAGCCCGGCGATGGCGAGGTCACTCGCGGGCTGTTCCCGGGAGCCGGCGCGCGATCTTTTCGCCTCCAAAGGCGATGGCGATGTCGCCTTCGCGCCAATAGACGGTCCGCCAGATCTCATAATAGACGTGGAAAGCGATCCAAGCGAGGAGCAGGTACATCGTGAAGTGATGGACCCACCGGACCCCCATCCGGCCGCCGAAGGCCCAGTAGGTCCAATCGGTTCCAAGATGGATGATCCAGGGCCACCAGCCGCCGACCGAGCTGAGGCCGCTCTCCAGGCTGTAGACATAGAGCTGGAGGCCGGTGAAGAGTTGGAAGAGAAGCAGGAGGTGGAGGAGGGTAAACCAGGCAGCGTTGAAGGTGTCGAGCTCGGCCGAATTGAAACGCTTCCTCCGGTTGAAGGTGAAGAAGTTCGCCAGCACCTCGAGAAACTCTCTTCGATGCTCCCGAGTGGGGAGGAGCTTGCGGACCGGGCGCTCGAAGCGGCTCAAGAAATAGAGGTAGAAGGAGACGACGCAAAGAATATCGATCGCGATCGCCGCATAGAGATGAATCGCCCGGTTCCATCCCATGACGAACTTTCGGACAGCGGGCTCGGCGATCATGGCCTGGTAGTAGGGACGCGCGATATAGATGCCGGTGACGACCGCCGTAAAAACCGCGAGGAAGTTGACCCAGTGGAAGACCCTCCAGCTTGCGGGCATCCGGAGGACGCGAACGATCGTTCCGCTTGCTTCTCCTTTCATAAGCTCCCTCTCCGATACGATGTCCGGGTTAGAGCACCCGATAGGTGCCCAGATCTCTTCCGCGAAAGTCGACGATGTGGACCGAGCAGGCCAGACAGGGGTCGAAGCTGTGGATGGTCCGGAGGATCTCCAAGGGCTGGTCGGCGTTGGCCAGCCGCGTGCCGAGCAGAGCCTCTTCGTAGGCTCCCCTCCTGCCTTGGCGATCGCGCGGAGAGGCATTCCAGGTAGTCGGGACCACGGCCTGATAGTTCTCGATCTTCCCATCCCGGATCTTGACCCAGTGGCCGAGCGCCCCCCGAGGAGCTTCGGATAAACCGCAGCCCTGCGCGTCCCGGGAGACCTTCGCGAAATCGAAAGGCGTCCAGGTCGAGAGGTCTCCGGTCGCCGTATTCTTGGCAAGCTCTTGGGCCCAGCCGGCCATCGCATCGGCGATCAGGTCGGTTTCGATCGCTCGGGCCGCAGTCCGGCCGAGGGTGCTGAAGAGTACGGTGGCGGGCAGACCGCCGCGCCGGAGCAACCCGTCGACCGCTTCGCGAATCCGGACGTCGCCTCGGGCATAGCCGACCACAAGGCGGGCCAAGGGGCCGGTCTCGACCCGGTGGTCGTCGTAGGTCGGAGCCTTGATCCAGCTATACTTGCCCTCGGTATCGAGATAGGCGACTTCCCCTTCTTTCCGCAGGCCGGTGAAGGAGGGATCGGTCACGCCCGCGTAGGGGTGAAGGCCGTCGTTGCCGCGGTACCAAGAGTGGAGAACGTCTTCGGTGACCTTGGCTGGGTCGAAGTCGTAGACCTTCGAGAGATCGCCGTCCAAGACCATTCCGCTCGGAAAGAGGGTCTTTCCCCGGCCCGGCCCTTGGTTGTCCATGTCGAAAAAGCCGTAGGCCAGGTAGGATTTGAGGCCCGATCCGATGCCGGAAAGACCCTCCTCCCGGTAGGCATGGGCAGCCATGAGGATGTCCGGCAGGTAGGCATGCCGGATGAAGCGGTGCTGTTCTTCGAGCAGGGTCTGGAAGAGCGCGATCCGACTCGGGTTTTCGATGTCTTGCACGCAGGTCACTCCGCCCACGACGATCGATTGGGGGTGGGGATTCTTCCCTCCGAAGATCGCCATCATCTTGGCCGCACCCCGTTGGAGGGCCAAGGCATCGAGATAGTGGGAGACCGCGACGAGGTTTTCTTCGGGGGAGAAACGATAACTCGGGTTGCCCCAGTAGCCGTTTGCGAAGATTCCCAAGCGGCCTTGCGCGGCAAAGCTCTCCAGCCGCTTCTGGACCTGCTGAAAGTGCCCGACGCTCACGTTCCAGGGCGTATCGGTAAAGCGGTAGGCCACGTCGACCGCCTTGTGCGGATCAGCCTTCAGGGCCGAGAGGATATCGACCCAGTCGAGCGCATGAAGGTGGTAGAAGTGGACCGGGTGGTCGTGGAGGTAGAGGGAGCCCGCAATCAGGTTTCGGACGAGCCGTGCGTTGTTGGGGACGCGGACCCCGAAGGCGTCTTCGACCGCCCGGATGCTGGTCCAGTAGTGGACCCCGGTGCAGACCCCGCAGATCCGCATCGCCAAGAGGCCCGCGTCCCGAGGATCGCGTCCTTTGAGGATCGTTTCGATGCCCCGGAACATCGTCCCCGAGGCATAGGCATCCCGGATCGTGTTGTTGTCGTCGAGCACCGCTTCGATCCGGAGATGGCCTTCGATCCGGGTAATCGGGTCGACGATGATGCGCTTGCTCATGACTTCTCCTTGGGAGATGGGCCGGATGTGCCCTCGTCCGATTTCTTTCCGTACTTGGCACTCAGGAACGCATGGACCGCAATGCCGGCCCCCGCTGCGGTCAAGAGGCCCACGCCCAGGATGTCGACGCTCTTCTCGATCCCGAGGTTCAAGAGGCCCGGAACGGGAATGTCCGCCTTGGCCATCGGGCGCTCGTAGGCATACTTGTCCCAGAAGCCGGGCTCCGAGCAGCCGATGCATCCCCGGCCGACTCCGATCGGCCAGTTGACCCCGTCGTTGTAGCGGATGATCGAGCAGTTGTTGAAGGTCATCGGGCCTTTGCAGCCCATCTTATAGAGGCAGAAGTCGTTGCGGGCGCCCTCGTCCCCCCACCGCTCGACATATTCCCCGGCGTCGAAATGGGCACGGCGCTCGCAGTTGTCATGAATGCGGTAGCCGAAGGCAAACTTCGGCCGGAGCAGGGAATCGAGCTCGGGCAGCGTTCCGGTCAGGACATAGTGGAGCATGACCCCGACGAGGTTGGCCGGGTTCATGGGGCAGGCGGGAATGTTGACGATCGGCTTTCCTTTGACGACATCCCAGACGCCCACCGCCTTGGTCGGATTGGGATAGGCGGCGGGAATGCCGCCGTAGGAGGCGCAGCTCCCCACGGCGATCACGGCCAGCGCGTCGCGGGAGAGGCGCTTGATGCTCTCAAGGAAGCTCTCCCCGCGCGGGCCGTTGAATCCGAAGCCGTCTTCGGTCGGAATCGACCCTTCGACGATCAGGATATACTTCCCGCGAAAGGTCTCGACCGCATCCTGAAGTTGGGCTTCGGCCTGAAAGCCCGAAGGGGCCATTAGCGTCTCCTGGTATTCGAGGGAGAGTACATCGAGAAGGAGCTCGTCGACGGTCGGGCCGTCCGCGCGGAGGATCGCTTCCGAGTTGCCCGCGCAATCCTGGTATTCGACCCAGATTACCGGCACCCGGTTCATCACCGCCGCCGCGCGGGCCACGAGTTTCTCGAAGCTCGCGGGAAGGAAGAGCAGGGCGGTCGTCGCCGAAGCCCACTTGAGGAAGGTGCGCCGGCTCATTCCGCGGTCGCGGAGGAGAGCGGGGAGACTCACCTGTTTAAGCGGCTGGGCCGCCTCAAGCTCCTGAAGGCGCCGCTCGCAGCGTCGGCGGAGGGCTTCGTACGTCTGCTCGGTCCGCGCCGCGATTCCCTCGGCCGAAGGAGCGTCCTCCCTCTCCCCGGAGATTTTCATAAAAAGGCCCTTTCTTGCCGCCAGGATATCGCTGTCATAACAACAAAGGCAATCAGAAAGGAGAAATTTACAAGCAACGCAGCGGAAAGTGAGCTCCTGCGGTCATCGCCGGCGCTTTTTCTGCTGACGTGGCTGCGGAAGAGAGAGAAGATGTACTGACAGGAAGCCGTGCAAGCGGTGTTACCGTTTGGAGGAATGGGAGAAAGAGGACTCGAAAGCCGGTGCACGAACTCTCCCTCTGCCAGTCGATCGTCGAAATCTTGAAAGAGCGGGCCGGGTCTCACGACTACCGGACCGTCTCCCGGGTGGAGCTTCGGATCGGGCCTCGGGCGATGGTGGAGCCGGACGCGATGGCCTTCTGCTTTGCTGTCGCCTCCCGCGGAACTCTGGCGGAAGGCGCCGCGCTGGAAATCCGTTTCATCCCGGCCAGGGTTGTCTGCCTCGACTGCTTGGGCCAAGGGGAAGTGGAGAAGCTGGCGTCGGCCTGCCCTCGTTGCGGAAGCTATCGGCTCCTGATGGAAGAAGAGGATAGCGGGCTTCGTCTCGGGGAGATCGAAGTGGAGTAGTAAATTCCGCCTTGGGGCGGGGGGAAAGGGGAACAACCAATGTGCGCGACGTGCGGATGTGAAGGCGGAGGGAGACAGAACCAGGAGGAGCATTTCCACGTTCATGAGCACCGGCATTCCAAGGATGGAAGCCGCATCGTCGATCTGGAAGCCGATCTGCTGGAAGCCAACGCCGACTTCGCCCGGCACAACCGGGAGATCTTTCGCGGCAGCGGCGTCTTTGCCGTGAACCTCATTTCAAGTCCGGGCTCCGGCAAGACAACCCTGCTTGCCCGTACTCTCGAGGCTCTTCGGGAGAGGATCCCGATGGCCGTGATCGAGGGCGATCAGCAGAGCGAGCTCGACGCCGAGCGAATTCGCGCCACGGGCGTTCCCGCCCTCCAGATCCAGACGGGCAGGAGCTGCCATCTCGACGCGCACGCCGTGGCTCACGCGCTCGAAGAGCTGCCGCTCCCCGCCGGGGGGATCGTCTGGATCGAGAATGTGGGGAATCTCATCTGTCCCGCGCTCTTCGACCTGGGGGAAGGGAAGCGGGTGGTGATGCTTTCGGTGACCGAAGGGGAGGACAAGCCCAGGAAATATCCGGAGGCTTTCCATGGAGCCGATCTTCTTCTCCTCTCGAAGAGAGACCTGTTGCCCTATGTCGATTTCTCCGTGGAGCGGTGCGCCGAATTTGCCCACAGGCTCCGGCCGGGTCTCGACCTGCTTCTGCTCTCCGCGAAGACGGGGGAGGGAATGGAGGATTGGCTCCGCTGGGTGGAGGAAGGGTGGCTTCGAGCCAAGGCAACCCGCTCGGTCGAGGCGCCGGTCGTCGGATAGAAGGGCCGGAACGGTGCTGGCAGACCCCTTGCTGCTCGCCGCCGTCGGGGCGGGGTGCGTCGCCGGTGTCGTGCACGCCCTCACCGGGCCGGATCACCTGGCCGCCATTGCGCCGCTCTCGGTCGGGAGGCGCGTCGATGCCTGGCGGGTCGGTCTTTTCTGGGGTTTGGGGCATAGTGGGGGCGTCTGGCTCCTGAGCCTGCTCGTTCTCTGGCTCCGAGGTGCCATTCCGACGGCGCTTCTCTCCCATTGGGGCGAGCGGCTGGTTGGCGTGGTCCTGGTGTGCATTGGACTCTGGTCCTGTCGAAACGCTCTCCGGAGTCAAATCCATTTCCATCGCCATTGCCACGATGGGGTCTGCCATGGCCATCTCCATATTCATCGGCCGGGCGAGGCCGTCTCCTCCGCTCACGAGGCGCCCGAGGCCCACCGCCACCTCCACGCCCCGCTCTGGATCGGTCTCCTCCATGGCATCTCCGGCAGCCATCATTTCCTGGCGGCGTTCCCGGTGCTGGCTCTCCCGAGCCGGGCCGCCGCGGGGGGATATATCGGGGGCTTTGGCCTCGGGGCGATCTTCGGGATGGCTCTCTTTTCCTGGATCCTGGGAAGATGGCTGCTCTTCCCGGTGGGCGGGAGCCGTGGGTTTCGCGCGGCTCGTTTCGCAACCGGAGGCTTCGCGATCGGGATCGGGGTCTTCTGGCTCTGGGTGGGAGGAATCTAAATGCCCTCGCGGGTTGCGGCACGGCAGATCCATCTGGCCGGGAAGGTCCAGGGAGTGGGTTTCCGGCCCTTTGTCTACCGGTTGGCGCGCGAGGCGGGCCTGGTCGGCTGGGTGAGCAACGGGCTCGACGGGGTCCATATCCGGGTACAGGGAGAGGTCGATGCTCTCGAGCGCTTTTGGAGCGCGCTACTGCGGGATCACCCTCCGATCGCTACGGTGACGCATGCGCAGGTCCGGGAGGCGGAGCTTGGCACCGATTCGGCCTTCGTAGTCCGGGAGAGCAGCCGGGAGGGGAGGGCGACGGTCCTGCTTCTTCCGGATCTCGACCTCTGCGAGAGCTGCCACGGCGAGATGACCGATCCGAGGAACCGGCGATTCCAGTATCCCTTCATCACCTGCACGGATTGCGGCCCCCGCTACTCGATCATCCAGGGGCTCCCGTACGATCGGGAGCGGACCACGATGGCGCCCTTTCGGATGTGTCCGGCATGCGCCCGCGAATATGGAGATCCCGCCGATCGGCGGTTCTATTCCCAGACGAACTCCTGCCACGCCTG
>JBFXFN010000045.1:9929-21492 GCA_050179015.1 Methylacidiphilaceae bacterium
AGGGGCTCCCGTACGATCGGGAGCGGACCACGATGGCGCCCTTTCGGATGTGTCCGGCATGCGCCCGCGAATATGGAGATCCCGCCGATCGGCGGTTCTATTCCCAGACGAACTCCTGCCACGCCTGCGGGGTGAGAATCGACCTGCTCGACTCGCAGGGAACTCGGCTCGCCTCGGGAATCTCGGCGCTGGACGAGGCCGCCGAGCGGATTACTCGGGGAGAGATCGTTGCCTTGAAGGGAGTCGGGGGCTATCTGCTCCTGGTCGACGCGGCCAACGAAAGGGCGGTAGGGGAGCTGCGCCGGAGGAAGCAGCGACCGACCAAGCCCTTTGCGCTTCTCTTTGCCGATCTCGATTCGATTCGGCGGGAGGCGTCTGTCGGTCCCGAAGAGGAGAGGTGGCTTCGTAGCCGGGAGAAGCCGATCGTGATTCTGCATCGAATGGAGGGGGAGAGCCCGATTGCCTCGGAGGTAGCCCCTGGGGAGGATACCCTGGGGATCATGCTCCCCTCGGCTCCGCTGCTCGCCCTTCTTCTCCAGCGGCTGGCTGGCCCCGTGGTGGCGACCAGTGCCAATCTGTCCGAGTCGCCCATCCTGGCGACCGAAGAGGAGATCCTCGGCTCCTTGAGAAATGTCGTCGACGCGGTGCTCAGCCACAACCGGGAGATCGAAAGCCGCCTGGACGATTCGGTCATCCGCTGCTCTCCCTTCTTCGGCCGCTCCATTCTCTTGCGTCGTGCTCGGGGATTCGCTCCGCTCTACATCGCCAAGGGCTTCGATCTCGACCCCGAGGCGGCGATCCTGGCCATGGGGGCGCAACAGAAGGCGACGATCGCGCTGGCCCATCAGGGGAAGATCTACCTCTCCCAGCACCTGGGGGATCTGGAAGCTTGGGAGAGCCAGGAGAACTTCCGCTGCGTCCTCTCCCGCCTCCGCCGCCTCCTTGCCTTCGTGCCGCGGCGGATCGCAGTCGACCTCCATCCCGGCTACGCCTCGACCGAGATGGGCGTGACCCTGGCGGGAGAATTGGGATTGAGGGTCGAGGCGGTCCAGCACCAGAGGGCCCATTTCTGGTCCCTCCTGGCCGAACACTCTCTTCTTTGGGACCGGGAGCCGGTTCTGGGCGTGATTTGGGACGGGACCGGCCTCGGGGAGGATGGGGCGGTCTGGGGAGGAGAATTTTTTCGCTGGAGCGAAGGACGGATGGAGCGGGTAGCCCACTTCGACTATTTTCCGCTTCTCCTGGGCGAAAAAGCGATTCGGGAACCGCGGCTCTCCGCCTTCGGCCTCTGGCACTCCTCGGAGGCCCTTCGGGGCCGGCTGGAGGCGAAGCTACGACCGGCCGAGCGGTCGATCTACCGGGCGCTTCTTGCGCGTGGCGACTTTCCCAGAACCTCGAGCGTGGGGAGGCTCTTCGATGGGCTGGCGAGCCTGCTCGGTCTTTCCGATCGCGTCTCCTTCGAAGGGGAGGCGGCCCGCCGGATAGAAAGGATCGCTCTCCGCTCCTGCCGTGAGCTCGGAGGCATTGCCAAGGCGCTCGGCCGAGAGCCCTACCCGCTGCCGCTCCCTTCTCCATGCGGCGTCGTCAGCCTGGATGGGCTGCGGGACGAAATCGCCCAGGATCTCGTCCACGGCGCTCCGCCGGCGGAAATTGCCCTCCGCTTTCATCTCGCCTTGGCCTCGCTTGCGGGCCGTCTCGCCGAATGGGCGGGCTGCCGCCGTGTGGCGCTTTCCGGCGGGGTCTTTCAAAACGGCCTCCTGGTCGATCTGGTCGAGGCTTTTTGGGGAGAGCGGCTCTCGGTCTATATTTCGCGTGACCTTTCCCCCAATGATGAAAGTATTTCTTTCGGGCAGATGGTGGCCTGCGCCTGGGGAAGCGGAGATTTGAAGAGATCAAAGTGAGCGCGTGGAAGCAACGGAGGGCCGCAGCCTTTCGGAAAGGAGGTGTTCGGCGATGTGCTTGGCGATTCCCGGAGAATTGAAGGAGATCTATACGCCCTTTCCCGGAGGCTTTCGGATGGGGAAGGCGAGCTTCGGCGGAGTGGTCAAGGAGGTGAACCTCGAGCTTCTGCCGGAAGCCCAGGCGGGAGATTACGTTCTGGTCCATGTGGGCTTGGCCATCGCCCGCGTCGACGCCGATGAGGCGGAGAAGACCTTTGCCCTGCTCCGCGAGATGGGGGAGCTCGAGGAGTTCGGGGCGGAGGCCGGCTCCCCGGAAGCGCCCGCGGCGGAAAGAGAGTCATCGTCATGAAGCTGCTCTCCGAGTACCGCGACCCCGAACTCGTTCGCTTGATGTTGGCGAGGATCGGCGAACGGACCACCCGTCCTTGGCGGATCATGGAGGTCTGCGGCGGACAGACGCACAACTTGGTGAAGTACGGGATCCTCTCCCTTCTACCCGAGGCGATCACGTTGATCCACGGACCGGGTTGCCCCGTCTGCGTCACCTCCCTTCAGAGGATCGATCAGGCGGTGGAGCTCTCCGAGCGGGGAGTCATCCTCTGCTCCTATGGGGATATGCTGCGCGTTCCGGGATCGCGGAAGAGCCTTTTGGAAGCCAAGGCTGGCGGTGCGGACGTGCGGATGCTCTACTCGCCGCTCGAGGCGGTCCGGATCGCACGGGAGAACCCGCGACGGGAGGTCGTTTTCTTCGCGGTTGGCTTCGAGACGACCGCACCGGCCAACGGCCTTGCGGTCGTGCAAGCGGCTCGGGAGGGCCTGTCCAACTTTTCCCTCCTTTCGGCCCATGTGCTCGTTTCTCCTGCGATGGAGGCGCTGCTCGCCGATCCGGAGTGTCGGATCGACGGTTTCCTTGCAGCGGGCCACGTCTGCACCGTGATGGGCTATGAGGAGTATGAGAGCCTAGCTGAGCGCCATCGGATCCCGATCGTGGTCACGGGCTTTGAGCCTCTGGACTTGCTCCGGGGGATCCTCGAGCTTGTCGCACTCTTGGAAGAGGGAAGGACGACCGTCGAGAACGCCTACGGCCGGGTGGTCCGGCGGGAGGGGAATCCCCAGGCTCGGGCTCTGCTCGCGAAGGTCTTCGAGAAGGTTGACCGGGACTGGAGGGGCATGGGAACGATACCTGGGAGCGGGCTCGACCTGCGCCCGGAGTGGAAGGACTTCGACGCCCTCCTCAAGTTCGCTCTCGACTCGAAGGGGAGCGGCGAAGGGAACGGGTGCCAAGCCGGCCGGATCCTTAAGGGCGTGCTCAAGCCGCCTCAATGTCCCCTTTTCGGCAGGGAGTGCACTCCGGGCACCCCCAAAGGAGCGCCGATGGTCTCGTCGGAGGGGGCCTGCGCCGCCTACTTTCACTTTGCCGCCTTCGCTTCGGGCGACGACGCAGCAGAAGCCCCCGTTTCCCTGCCATGAAGCTCGCCTCCGCCTGCCCCGCACCGAAGCTCGACTTCTCCGAAATCCAACTCGGGCATGGGAGCGGAGGCGTGTTGATGCAGAAGCTCCTCGAGCCGGTTCTTGACCTCTTTGCTAATCCTGAGCTCTCTGAGCGGCACGATGGGGCTGTGGTGACCACCGAGGGGCGCATCGCGATCACCACCGACAGCTTCGTCGTCTCCCCGATCTTCTTCCCCGGAGGCGACATCGGCCGACTGGCGGTCCATGGGACGGTGAACGATCTGGCGATGTGCGGTGCTCGCCCGCGCTATCTGGCACTCGGCCTGATCCTGGAAGAAGGGCTTCCCCTCGCCGAGCTTTGGAAGGTGCTCTGCTCGGTACGCCAGGCGGCCGAAGAATGCGCGGTGGCGATCGTGACCGGCGACACCAAGGTCGTCGAGCGGGGCAAGGGCGACCGGATCTTCCTTCATACGACGGGGGTAGGAGATCTCCATCCCGGGGCCGCCATCTCGGCCCGGCGGATGAGCGTGGGCGACCGGATCGTCCTCAACGGGCCGGTGGGCGCCCATGGAATTGCGATCCTCTCGGTTCGGGAGGGGTTTTCCTTCGAATCGGCGATCGAAAGCGACACCGCTCCCTTGCATGCTCCCGTTCTGAGCCTGCTCGATCGGTTCGGCTCCCAGGTCCATTTTCTTCGGGATGCGACGCGGGGAGGGGTGGCGACCGTCCTGGCGGAGGCCGCTCAGCAGGCAGGAAAGGGGATTGAGGTCGAAGAGGCACGAATTCCCGTGGAGGGAGAGGTCGGCTCGGCTTGCGAGATCCTGGGCTTGGATCCCCTCTACGTCGCGAACGAGGGTCGGTTTATCGCCGTCGTCGCCCAGGAGATCGCGGACGAAGCGGTGGCCGAACTCCGGCGGAGCGGCTGGCCCCACGCCGCCGTCATCGGCACGGTGGGCGAAGAGCATCCGGGCAAGGCGCTCCTTCGGAGCAGGATCGGCGGCAGGCGGCCGCTCAACCTACTCCCTGGGGAGCAGCTTCCTAGAATTTGCTAACCCACCCGTCGTCGCTCTTCCTCCGGCTCCGTCCCGCCCGTCCCCGGGGGGTTCCGTTTCGCGGAGGCCCCGAGGAGCGGAGGAGAAAGGAGCGCGATGGTCCGTCCGATGACGAGGACGACCACCGCGACACTCCAAATCAGAATGTTGATTCCGGAGATCTTCTCGTCGAAGAGCGAAAGCATCAGCTCCCGAAGGACGAAGGCCGCCGCCGCCTCCAAGAGGACATGGAGACGGATCCGGTCGAACTGGAAATATTCGACGAAGGCGCGCAGCAGCTCGAGGAGCACGACGAGCGAAAGCGTTCGTCCGACCAGGTCCCGGAAGCTCCAGGCCGGAGCGGCTCCGACCAGTGTGGGAGCGAGCTCCCAGACGCTGCGGCCGATTTCGACGCCCAACCCGACGAGGAGCAGCAGGATGATGAGATTGAACGCTGCGGCGACCGCGATGCGAAAGAAGCGGAGCAGTGTTTTTTGCACTATCCCTTCTCCGAATTCCCATCGGGGCAAAGAGGCCTCGGGAAGTTTCATGAGCGGCTCCCGCGCCGTCCGGCGGACGGACAGGGGATGCCAAGACCAAAACGGACAAACGCTCCGAGGTCAAGAAGTCTCGGAGCGCAGCGAGCGATCGAGGGAGGAGGATCGGGCGCTGAACCAGCCGAGGGAGGACCATTCCTGAAACCACTCCCGGTAGCGTTCCGGAGGAAGGCCGGGGTGCTTCTCGGCCGTTCGCTCGCAGGCCTGGCGGACCGTAAGCCCGCTTTTGAACGAACGCAGGAGGAAGAAGGCTTCACGGGAAAGCCGTTTGTGGTAGACGGTCTGCCTCTGCCGGTGGACGACCACCCGGGACGGTTCGGGAGAGGGCGGAGAATCGCCGGTTTTTCGCTTCCATCGTTCGACCGGATACCGGAGCGTTAAAAGGACAAGGTGGGGCTGGAGAAAGAGCCGGATCTCCGCTGTCGCCAGCTCTTCCGTTCGAGGCACCGGCCATTCCGGTGCATAGAAGGCGGCGATTTTGGCGCATTCGAATCGGGCAAGGTCGAGGACGAGCCGGTGCGGGTAGGGAGCCGCCCAATCGGGTTCTTCCCGGAGGAAGCGGGGGATTCGAATGGCCACGGTGCGGAGGAGGGGCGAGGTGGGAGGATAGCGGAGAAGGTAGGCCGCGATGAGGCTGCGGAATCGCTCGGGTCCCAAGAGACTCTCCAGACAGGGAAGGTCTTCGGAAAATGCGTCCCAGAGGCGAAGCCAGTATTGGCGATGGTAGATCTCCAGCCGATCGAGCGGGGCTTGGCTCGCGGAGGGCCGGATGAGCCGCGAGGCAAGGGCGGCCAAGGACTCATTCCCTTCGCTCCTCGCCTCCGTCCGATCCGCCGGCTCGGGCGGCCGGGTGATCCGGCAGAAGAGGAGGCGCTGGAGCTCGCGAAGGCTCTCGATGCTGTCCGCCTTAGGGATCGGCGGGGCAGCGGGAGGCGAGGAAGTCATTGGCTTTTTGCGCTTCACGGTGGACTTCTTCAAAAGGCGGGATCCGGTCGTCCCACTCGAGAAGGGTAGGGGTGAACCCGAGCTTCCCGATGGTGTAGCCATAGAGCTTCCAGACCGGATCGGCAACGGGCCGATCGTGGGTGTCGAGGATGTGGGTGGAGAGGCGGCTGTGGCCTCCGATGTGAATCTGGGCGACGCGATCGTGGGGTATCTTGTCGATATAGGTGTGAGGATCGAAGCCGTGGTTCTCGCTAACGATATAGACGTTGTTCACATCCAGCAAGATGCCGCAATCCGCGCGTTCGGCGACTTCCGAAAGAAACTCCCATTCGGTCATGGTGGATGCCGTCAACTCCGCGTAGCTGCTGATGTTTTCCACGGAGACCGGCACCTCGAGGAAATCCGCCGCTTGACGGATCTTGGCCGCGGTATGGCGGGCCGCCGCCGTCGTAAAGGGCATGGGAAGCAGATCGTGGCTGTACCGTCCGTCGAAGCTCCCCCAGCAGAGATGGTCGGAGAGCCAGGGCGTCCCCGTGCGGTGCACCAGCGCCTTGAGCCGTCGGAGATGGTCGCGGTCCAGGGGATCGGCGGAGCCGAAGTAGAGCCCCACGCCATGGAGGACGACCCGGTATTGCTCGAGAACCCGATCGAGGATCTCCCTCTGCCTGCCTCCATCGGCCAGGAAATTTTCCGAAAGAAGCTCGAACCAGTCGACGAGGGGTTTCTTCCGCAGGATGTGGTCGTAATGAGGGAGCCGGAGCCCGATCCCAACGCCGTACGAGGAGAACGCGTTGAACCGGGTGGCGGGCATGCGGGCTAGAGAGAAGCGGCGGCCCGGAAGCTCGAAGGCAGGCGAACTTCCCCGCCTGCCTTCGAATAGGAGAAGAACGAGATGCGAACCAAAGGGAGCCTTACTGCTGGCCGCTCTTTTCTCCCTCTTCGCTCTTCTTCTTCTTTTTCTTCTTTTCTTTCTTTCCGCTGCATTGACCGCAGCTTCCCTTTTCGGACGTCATCTGGGCGTGCGAGCTTCCCGATTCCGAGGTGAGATCCGCTGCGCTGGCTCGCAGAGCCGATCCGGTCAGCAGGCCGGCAAAGGCGGCGGCCGTCAGGACCGCGATGCTACGATGCTTCATCATGTTTTCCTCCCTGATTGTGCGTGGGGCAACGGCGTTGACCCTTTCCTAAGGCTCCGAGGCCGTTGCACCAAATTCTCTTGTCTATGTCCCAAACCAGTTGCTGGCAAGTTAATTTCCGGCAATCCTTGAAGCGGCGCTGGGGAAAGAGCGGATAAAAGGCATGATCGCGTTGATTCAGCGAGTGCGAGAGGCGAGCGTTTCGGTGAAGGGCCAGTCGGTGGGAGAAATCGATGCAGGGATCCTCGCCCTCGTCGCCTTCGAGCGGGCCGATCGGGAGCCCATGGCGGAAGAGCTGCTGGAGCGGATGCTAGGCTACCGGATCTTCCCGGATGAAGCGGGTCGAATGGGCCGTTCCCTTCGCGACATCGGTGGAGGTCTCCTTCTTGTACCCCAGTTCACCTTGGCGGCCGATACCAGGAAGGGAAGCCGGCCGAGCTTTTCCCCGGCCGCCTCTCCGGAGGTGGGACGGGCGCTCTTCTCCTACCTCCTCGCCGCGGCTCGAAAGCGCTACGACAAGGTCGCGAGCGGAGTTTTCGGCGCGGAAATGGAGGTTGCGCTCGTGAATGCCGGCCCGGTCACCTTCTGGCTGCGGACAAAGCCCGAGGAGAGTCGGGATGACTGAGGAGAATG
The DNA here is from genome assembly GCA_050179015.1 of Methylacidiphilaceae bacterium. GTDB lineage: Bacteria > Verrucomicrobiota > Verrucomicrobiia > Methylacidiphilales > Methylacidiphilaceae > Methylacidimicrobium. The sequence continues at coordinate 17,582 of JBFXFN010000045.1, forward strand.
GGGATTGTTCTTTGCGGCGGATGGAGAGAAAATTTAGGCCGTGAGCGTTCAAGTCTACGGATGCAATCACGTAGCTCTCGAAGTAGGGGATCGGGAGCAGGCGATCTCTTTTTATCAGGACGTCTTTGGTCTGCGGCTGCTCGACCAGGGGGAAGGCGATGCTTTTTTTGCCCTGGGCGAGCATCAGTTTCTGGCGCTTTTCGTGGTTCCGGAGGTGCGCCAGGAACGGGTGCGCCATTTTGGGATTCTGGTTCGAGACGAGGAGCAGTTGGCCGAGGTGCGAGAAAAGATCACCCGGAAGTATGGGCTTTCGGTCATTCCCGGTTTTCGGTGCGATTTTCGCGATCCTTGGGGGAACCGGATCCAGGTCGTTGATCTCCACGACGAGTCGCTCGTCTGGCTTCTTCCCTACCGGGAGGTGCAGAAGGCGGGGATCGTCTTCCGAACCGCGGATAAGGAGCCCTCCACTCCGGCGGAGAAAGAGAGGACGGATGACGGCGCTCCAACGGGTCTAAGGCCGGAGATTGCCCGTTTTGCCTTGACGGCCGATGCGGTCCTGCTCGGAGTCCATGCGGGCGAACTCGCCGTGCTCTTGGTCGAACGGAGGAATCCGCCCTATGCGGGCTGTTGGGCTCTGCCGGGAGGCTTCGTGGAGGCGGGCGAGGAGCCGCTGGCCGCAGCGGGTCGCGAACTCGCCGAGGAGGCGGGTCTCAAGAATTGTTCCCTTAGGGAGATTGGCGTCTTTGGAAAATCCGGGCGCGATCCCCGGGGGCCGGTCGTCAGCGTCGCTCACGTGGCTTGGCTGGGAACCACCGAGACCCGACCGGTCGCGGGCAGCGACGCGGCCTCGGCTCGCTGGTTCCCGCTGATGGGACTTCCCTCGCTCGCCTTCGATCATGCCGAGATCATCGCGTCAGCCTGCCGCTTCCTTGCGGAGAGGCCGGTCTCCGAAGGGGCCGAGGTTGTCGCGCCCGCGGATCGAAATCTTTTTCGTCTTGCCTTGGAGAGGCTAGCCCCTTCCCCCAAAGGAGACATAGTCGTCTAAGTCCAGGAGATCGAACCAACTGACGATCTCTTCCCGGGCCGGAGCGAGCTTTTGGATCTGCTCGGCAAACACCTGATGCGATTCGGCGTCCCCGGGGGAGCGATTCTCCATGTAGGCCGACCAAGCTGCGATCTCCCAAGGAGTTCTGCGAAAAGGGACGTTTTCGGTTATCCAGGCGAGGATCTCGCTGTCTCCCTTTTCCTTTCCCAGCTCGGCCAGCAGGCCATCCGCCGGGATTCCCGTGAAAGAAAACCAGCGCTGATCGATAGGGCAGTTGTAGCGATATTCTCCCGATTTTCCGCCCAATTGGGCTCGTCCTTTGTCGAGCAGCCGGGGTAGGCAGACGTATCCCCCGAGCCTAACGCGGGGACTGCGCGGCGGCCGCTGGGTCAGGTCGAGGAAGAAGAGAGCCATGGCAGTTTCTATCGCTCCGGCGGGCGCGGAGCAAGGGATTTGACGTCTTGGAGCGGTCGGGCGAGGACATTAACGCATGTCATCATATCCGTGGTTGTTCGGTATGGTTTTGTTTGAGCCGACTCGTCACGGATGCACCGGATGCACAGGAATATAATGCTTGCTCCTTGCGCCGATGGCGGCTACTAGGTCCGCTATGAAGCATCTGACCCTCTTCTCTTTGCTCTCCGTGCTGCTCTTCGTCACCGTCGGACCGCTGCGGGCCGAATCGAGCAAGAAGCACGGCTCATGCGCCTGTGCGGAAAAATGCGAGAAGCAGAGCAAGTGCGCGGTTCACAAGCACAAGGATTGCAACTGCTCGTAATGAACTACTCCATCTAAGCCTGACGGCTCTGGGATGGAGTTTCGCGCTTCACGGCGGGCAGTTTCACCGGAGTATTCATCGCTGCGGACTTCCAGCCCACAGCGAGGTTTCATCCGGCCAGAGCTTCCCGCTCCACGCATGGATCGGTTCCCGTCCATTTCGCCAAGCCCCAATTGAGCAGTCCGCGCGCGGAGTTCTCGTCCCGATGGCAGGATGCCCCGCAGGCGCATTCATGCCACCGGTCGCCCAGCGGCTTTTTTTTATGACGCCGCCGCATCGGTGGCTTCTCTGGCTTGGTTTCAACGTCCTCGTGGGCGCTTCCAGGTATCCGATACCAGCCTCTTCCGCTTTGTATCGGGCCATCGCCCCGAAAGCTCCGAACTAGACGTCCAACATCTCTCGATTCAACCCGGCTTTTTGCCGTACCCATTTTCGCGGATTTTTCCGGCTGCCTCCGGCCGAAGCCGTCATCCCTTTCGGCTCCAGCTCCTCCGTGATCAAAAGTCCGCTGCGTCCAACCATTGCGGCGCTCTGCTTGTGCAGGAAATCCTTTCTGACGTTCGCCACCTTGGCGTGCATCCGGGCGAGCAACTGGTACTGCTTGCGCAGTCTTTTGGAGACGCGAAAACCTTTTCGTTTCGCGTGCTTTTTGATCGCCGCCTCCATCTTGCGGGAGATTGTGCGCCCAAGCTTCCTGAGCTTCTTGAGCGCTTTGCGCAGATTACGCGGATTGGCGACATCGAAAATGACCGGCTCGCTCTTCCCCGGCTCCAGACGGGCGCTGGTCAGGAACCGCTCCGTGCCCAGGTCGTAAGCCGCCGCTCCACGGCCATGCTCCCGCGCCGGTCGGCAACGCATCGTGACCGACGCATGCCACTTGCCGCCGGAAAGAAAGATCTCGCAGGTCTTGGGTTCTCCAGGAGTCCCGGCCTTGCCTCGGATCGGGATCTCTCCGATGCCGGAGAGACGAAGCTTCAAGTGCGCGCTTCGGTTCCTGGCGATCAGCCGCCAGTCGCTTTCATGCTGCTTGAAGCCGAAAACCGCCGAATCGCCGTGGAGGTTTGAAGCGCGGGAATCCGGGTCTTCGCCTTGTCGCACGCGGCGGAAGAACGCTTGGAAGGCGAGATCCAGCCTTTTTAGCGTAACCTGGGCGGATTGAGCGTTGATCGAGGAGAGAAGCGCGCTGCGGGAACGGAGCGTGGTAAGCCAGCGACACGGCTCGGCGAAGGCGATGCTTCGCTTTTCCTCTTTCCACGCTCGCCTGCGCTCCTCGAGCGCCATGTTCCAGAGAAAGCAATGCACCCACCGTGTCCCAAGAAGCTCATCCCGAACGATCTTGGATGGATAGAGTCGGTACGTGACCTTGCGCTCAACGGGACCGATGCGTTCTTCTGCCATTGTTCTTTCCCAGTTGCTATCAGAAAATAGTCCGCCGGGTTTTGCTTATGCCGTACCAAAAGAGGCGGCCTTCACCACCAGCCAAGCCAAGCGCTCTGGCTGGTGCACTGGCCGCCAGAGAGGGTAGGGCGTTTTCCGCAGCTGGACGCGGCAGATCCGACAGGTATGGAGGCCTGGCGCCGGGGAGAGCCGGAAAAAAGAGAACACCCCCATGGGAAACATGAGTCCGCGGATCCGCCCCTTTCGTGACGGAAAGCAGCACAGAGATCTTCCAGTCAGGATTTGAGGCGCCCTCTCTTCGACTCTCTTTCCCTACCGATCCTCGTCTCGATGCTTCTAGAGTGGCCGACGGTCGGTCCGCTCCGGGCGAAGCAAGCACTCCCTCTGGCTACCTCCGATTGCGGAAGCCTTCCCTTTCCGAGAGCAAGAAGGCGAGGTGCACGTGAGTTGCCCGGTAGCAGTCAACGACACGACGATCGTGTCCCCTGATGCGACCCTCCGTTTTTTCTACGTCAAGCCGCAGCGGCTTACTGATCTTCCGCAAGTTTTGGACCATTTTATCGGTGCATCAATGACTTACACACATACTTGTAGGACCTAATATTGCGACTAAGCTGTTGACATCGTGTCATAAAATTTCTAATTATGTAGGCATGTACTTGCAGGAGGTCCGCACGCGCCAAAAGGGGA
>JBFXFN010000046.1:0-19039 GCA_050179015.1 Methylacidiphilaceae bacterium
GAATGCGCGGTCACCTCCGAGTTCCAGGAATCCAGGAGAGAGCCGCTCCAGAAAGTCGAGCGTATAGGGCCGCTGAGGATGGCGTGCGATCTGAACACGCTGCCAAGGAGTCAAGCTTGCGTAGACAGAACGGCGCGCCGACTCCAACCTCTCTTCCAAACCCGCAATCTCTCTTTGCAGGTCGGCCGGATTCTCCTTCGCTCGGGCCCTCAGATTCTCCAGCGTGCGCTCCATCTCCCAGATCGGCTTCTCAAACTCAAGCGGCGTGGTCGTCACCTTTCCTGGAAGCATAGGTGGAGGGGGCGGTTCGCGCATTAGAAAAATCAAAAGGAAGGCCGACTGGCCGGATCCGACGCCGCTTGGTCCTTTCCTCCCACCCCGTCTTTCCGCATCCAGGAACCCAATTTTCGCCCATTCTGCTTGCGAGGGCTCCGCCTTCCCAGAATGCTCGGGGTCGTCCATGCCCGCATCCGAGCGCTCCTTGCCTATCGTGGCGGCCTTCCTCGCCTACCTCTTCACGATCTTCCTCGCCGCCGCCGTGTTGACTCCAGCCATTCGTGCGCTCCTGGACCCTTTTTATCCAGCTCCAGCAGGCCGCTACTTTCGCCGCGTGCTCGAGTTTGCGGCGCTCGTCTTGCTCTTTCTCTTCCGAAAGAGCATGGGCATTCGTTCCTGGCGCGACGTCGGCTTCTCCCGGCCCATTCTCGCTCCGTTCCTTTGGGGATGCCTCCTGGGACTCGTTTCGGGTCTGGTCTGCCTTCTGCCGCTCGTCCTCCCCTCCCTCTCCGGCCACCAGGCCGGGCTCCGTTGGGACGCCGTTTCCCTCGCGACATGGATGGGGCGAGGCCTTCTGGTCGCCCTTACCGAGGAACTTCTCTTCCGCGGAATTTTCTTCACCATCCTCCTGCGCGGTCTCGGTCGATTCCCCTCCATCCTCGCAAGCGCGCTTCTTTTTTGCCTCGCCCACTATTTGCGCGCGGCCCCCACAGTCTCAGAAGGTCCGCCCACCTTCTCCTCGGGCTGGGAGCTGCTCCTGACCCATTTGGCGCCCATCCTCTCCTTTGCCTGGCTCGACCCCCGGGGGCTTCTCCTCTTTTCGGCCGGGATAGCTCTCGCCGCAGCCTATCTGGAAACGGGGGCTCTCTGGTTTCCGGTCGGCATCCATGCTCTCTGGGTAACCCTCCTCTACGGCCTGGCGGCAGAACCCCGCGCATCCTCCGCCCTCTGGAGCGCACTGGTCATCGCCGCCTTTGGGGTCTTACTATGGATGCGCTCTGGACGGCATCGGCTTGGGGGAGTCGCCTAACCCGAGATCTGCTCGGGCTTCTCTTTCCTGCTCGCCCGCGGGAAGGAGCGCTCCGGGACCAGCTCCCTCCCTTCTGCTCTCGCTGCGCAGCACCGGGATATCTCCTCTGCCCGCGCTGCCAGGAAAGCCCTCCCCACTTCCTCTGGGCGCGCGCCCCCTACCGGTACTCCGGGGCGGTAAAGCAGGCGATTCTGCAGCTCAAGTACGCAAGGCAGATCGATCGGGTTCCTTGGTTGGCCGATCTGCTCGAGATCGGATTCCGCACCTATGCGGCCACCTCCCATTGGGACGCCCTGGTTCCGGTTCCCCTCCATCCGGTCCGGGAGCGATCCCGCGGCTTCAATCAGGCAGAGGAGATCGCCCGCTTGCTGGGTAAACGTCAGAAGATCCCCGTCAAAAGAGCTCTCCTCCGGGTTCGTGCCACCCCGCCCCAGGCAGGTTTGTCTAGCTCAGAACGAACGGGCAACCTCGCCCACGCCTTTCGCCCGCAAAGGAACTTTGACCCCGCCGGCAAAAACCTGCTACTGGTGGACGACGTGATCACTACAGGAGCGACCGTACGGGAATGCGCAGCCCGGCTTTGCGAGCTGGGAGCCGGGTTGGTATGCGTCCTGGCGGTCGCGAGGTCCTAGCCCTCCCAGCCCTTCCCCATGACCAAAAGCCACGATCGCCATCGAACGCCCCGCATCCCCTCGGGCCCCAAGCGCGACATTCCCGAAGGACTTTGGGAGAAGTGCCCGAAGTGCGAGCAGATGCTCTACACCAAGGAGCTGGACCACGATCAGCGCGTCTGCAAGCACTGCCAGCATCACTTTCCCCTTCCGGCTCGCGAGCGCATCGCCCTCCTTCTCGACTCCGGGAGCTTCACGGAGACCGACTCCTCCCTCCGCTCTATCGACACTCTCCATTTCCACGGGGTGAAGAGCTACGCCGATCGTCTTGCCCATTACCAGGAAAAGACCGGCCTCTGCGAGGCGGTGGTCAGTGGGGTGGGACGGATCGAAGGGAAAGCGATCTCCCTGGCGGTGATGGATTTTCAGTTCCTGGGCGGGAGCATGGGCTCGGTCGTGGGCGAGAAGATCACCCGGGCAATCGAGCGCGGCGCCGATGAGCGGAAACCGGTCGTCATCGTTTCGGCGTCGGGGGGCGCCCGCATGTACGAGGGCGCGCTCAGCCTCATGCAAATGGCCAAGACGAGCGCGGCTCTCGTCCGGCTCAAGCGCGCCCGAATGCCCTTTCTTTCGATTCTGACCAACCCGACCATGGCGGGGGTGACGGCGAGCTTCGCTTCCCTCGGAGACATCATCCTAGCCGAACCGAATGCGATGATCGGCTTCGCGGGAGCCCGAGTCATCCGGGAAACGACGCACCAGGAGCTCCCCAAGGGTTTTCAAACCGCGGAGTTTCTCTACGAGAAGGGACTAATCGACCAGATCGTCCATCGACACCGCCTTCGCGCCGTGATCTCGACTTTTCTCGACTACCTCGCGCCCACCCCTCGCGAAGAAGGCAAGGAACTGACGGCAGGCATCGCGGGTTAACCTCCCGATTCGTAGGCCGATGGCGTCATCAGCTCGGGCAGCGCCTGCTCCCAAACCCCCGCCAGCTCCTCCAGCTCGATCTCCAGCCGCTCCCGTCCCTGCTCGAGCCGCAGACGAGAGCCGCCCACCCGGCCGATCGACAGAACCTCGATCTGCCGGCGCTCGCACTCTTCCTTTACGGCTCTCCCCTCCTCCGCCCCCACGGTGAGAAGAACCCTTCCTTGACTCTCTCCGAAGAGGATCTCCTCTGCGGTCGCCGACCCCGGCAGGGAAAGCTCGGCGCCCAACCTTCCGGGACTTGCCAGGCAGGATTCCAAGAGGCTGATCGCCAACCCTCCGTCGGAGAGATCGTGGGCGCTATGTACGATCCCCCGGGCGACGAGCGCTCGAAGGAGGGCAAGAAGCGCCTTCTCCCGCGACAAGTCGACCGCGGGAGCCGCCCCTTGCCGCCAGCCGAGAAGCTCCCAGGCATAGAGCGAACCCGAAAGCCCCTTCCCCCATCCCCCTAGGAGCAGCAGAAGATCTCCCTCCCTCTGAAATCCCATGGGGATGATCTCTTCTTCCCGGTCGATCTGCCCAACGGCCGCAACCACGGGAGTCGGCAGGATCGCCCCAGAGGGAGATTCATTGTAGAGGCTCACGTTCCCACCCGTCACCGGAAGCCCGAACGCACGGCACGCTTCCGCGATCCCCTCGACCGCTCCCCGCAGCTCTCCAAAAGCTTCCGGCCGGTACGGATCTCCAAAATTGAGATTATCGGTAATGCCTAACGGCCGCGCTCCGCTCGCCGCGAGATTTCGCACCGCTTCGGCGACTGCGGCTTTTCCGCCGCAATAAGGATCGAGCGCCGCGTAGCGGGAGTTGCCATCCACAGTGACGGCCAGATACTTGGTTTTATCCTCCAGGGGGACGCGGAGGACCGCCGCGTCCGCACGTCCCGGCCCCAGCACCGTGCCGATTCCCACCATCCAGTCATACTGGCGCCAGACCCACGCCTTGGAGGCCAGTGAGGGATGAGCCGCGAGCGCGATCCAGGGCGGGCGACACTCTGCCAAGGAGAGAGGCTGCGTAGCCGGCTCCGTTTGGGGCGAAGCCTTCGGAAGCCTCGCCTCCCGTTCATAGACCGGAGCGTCCTCCGTCAGCAGCCGCGCGGGCAGCTCCACGGCTACCCTCCCGTTTCGGCGATAGCGGAGGAGACCGTCGCCGGTCACCCATCCAATCCGCTCGAATGGCACTCCCCATTTGGCAAAGACCTCTTCCGCTTCCCCTTCTCTCCCCTTTTGGAGAATCAGCAGCATCCTCTCCTGCGACTCCGAAAGAAGAATCTCCGCCGCATCCATCCCCTCCTCCCGAAGCGGCACTCGGTCGAGATCGATCTCCATTCCCACCCCTCCACGTGCGGCCGTTTCACTCGTCGAGCAGCCAATCCCCGCCGCCCCCATGTCCTGCACGCCGGCCACCACGCCCTCCCGAGCAAAAAGCTCCAGGCAGGCCTCCATCAGGATCTTGCCCATGAACGGGTCGCCGACCTGGACCGCCGGCCGATCCTCGCGCGAGTCGGTCCCGAGGAGCCGCGAAGCGAAAGCCGCCCCTTTGAGCCCATCCCTGCCGGTCAAGGATCCGGCCACGAAGACCGGATTGCCCACCCCACGGGCGGCCCCCTTCTGGATCCGATCGTGACGAACGACGCCTGCGCAAAAGACGTTGACCAGGGGATTGCCGCTATAGGAGGGGTCGAACGCCAACTCCCCCCCGACCGTCGGGATCCCCACGCAGTTTCCATAATGGGCGATGCCGGCGACGATCCCTCGCAAAAGACGCCGATTCTTCCGGGCCGCGTGCCCCTCTCCGCGGATCTCTCCCAGGCGCAGAGAGTCCAGGAAGCAGATCGGTCGGGCTCCCATCGTATAGATATCCCGCAGGATCCCGCCGACGCCCGTGGCTGCCCCCTGGAATGGTTCCACGGCACTCGGATGGTTATGGGACTCGATCTTGAAGACCACCGCCCAGCCGTCGCCGATGTCGAGGGCTCCGGCATTCTCTTCTCCAGCCCGGATGAGAACCCCGGGCCCCTGCGTCGGAAACTTTCGAAGTTCCCGCTTCGAGTTCTTGTAACAGCAGTGCTCGCTCCAGAGGACCGAAAAGAGAGCGAGCTCCTCGCCGTTCGCAGGACGCCCAAGAGCTTCTTCGATCCGCAGGATCTCCTCCGGTAGAAGGCCCGTCTTCTCCGACAAGCTTCGCCGCTCCGCTTCATTCGTCATCATGGATCCTCGCTCGAAAAAACCCGTTCCCCCCGAAGATAGGTTGCCAAAAGACGCGGCTCGGGCTCGGGCTCGACCAGACAAAAGCTCGCTTCCGCTCCCTCCTCCAAGCCATGGCGGAGCGAGAGCCAGCCTGCGGGCCGCGTCGAGAACGCCTCCCAGCAATCCGCCCATGGCTGCTCCAGATAATCCGCCGCTCGAAAGACTCCCCCAAACGGGGTCAGCGTCGATCCCGCCAGCCTGCCGGAGACCGCATCCACCGCTCTTCCCCCCGCATCCACATCGACCCTTCGATCTCCGAGCCGATAGGACCCCTCCCCGGCCGCCGCCGCCGCGATGGCGTCGGTAATCAGGATGAGGCGATTCCCCAGGGCTCGCGCCACCGCGCGAAACGCATGCGGCGGAAGATGAATTCCGTCGGCGATCACGCTTGCTCGGGGCAGCTTCGAGCCGAGAACGTGAAGGAGCGGGTTTTCCCACTTGGGGAGCAGGTGAGGCAGGCCGTTGCCGAGATGAGTCCAGAGGGAAGCTCCCGCGTCGATCGCCTCGGCGAGCACGGTCCCCATCGCAGCCGAATGACCGATGGCTACTCGAATCCCCCCGGACGCGGCGGATCGCACCAGATCGAGTCCTCGCTTGGAAGCCTCGGGAGCGGTCGTAATCATGCGGCAGCCCCCGCCACAGGCCGCCTGCGCCCAGGAAAGCCACTCCGGGTCCGCAGGCAACATCCACTTCGGATTGTGAACGCCGGCATACCCCTCTTCCGGTCGCAGGAACGGCCCTTCCAGATGAAAGCCTATGCAGTTGATCGGCTCCTCTGCCCAAAGACTCCGCAAGGAGGGAAGAAGTTCGCGGTAGCACTCCTCAGGACGAGTGATCACGGTCGCTAAAAAGTGCGTGCAGCCGTGTGCGAGCAGGCTCCCGCAAAGCCGCCTCCACTCCTCTCGAGAGATCGGACCCCCATTGAGATCGACTCCGCCAAACCCGTTGACCTGGATGTCGACCAGCCCCGGAGCGATCCAGGGAAGACCCTGGGGATCGCGGCGCGCGGGCACAATCCGCCGGTAGATCGGCGGATCCAGCTCTATGACAAGAACTTCACCTGTCCGAAAATGGCGCGCCTCGAGAGCGATCACTTGACGGGACAGATTCGCGCATTTCTTGTACGCTCACCAGCAAAGAATCGGGGATCGAGCCGCAAGGGCTGTTTTCCTGCGGGGGAAGCGACAGAGAGGAGAAAGAATGGACGATAGACAGCAGGAAGACCCGGCGATCTTTGTCAAAACCTACGGATGCCAGATGAATGTCCGGGATTCCGAAGCGGTGCTCCATCGCTTTGCCGCCCAGGGATACCGGATCGCCCGAGCGGAAGAGGAGGCCGACGTCATCCTTCTCAACACCTGCTCGGTGCGCGACATGGCGGAAGAAAAGGCCAGCGGGAAGATGGCCGTGTTGAGCGCTCGCAAGCGCCAAAAGCCCAACCTGATCTTGGGCTTTCTCGGCTGCATGGCTCAACGTCGGGGAGACGAGCTTCTGAAAGCCTTCCCCGAGGTGGATCTCGTCCTGGGTACCCAGAAGATCCATCAGGCGACGGCCCAGGTCGAACGGATCCGCGCCGCGCGTGCCGGCTCCCTCGCAGGCGCTCCTTCCGACCCGCTCCGAATCTTGGATGTCGATGCCGAGGCGGGTTCCCAGAATCAGGTTCGAGATCATCTCCCCTCTCCGAGAAAAGCCTCTGCTTTCGTCTCGATCATGCAGGGCTGCAACATGCGCTGCGCCTTTTGCATCGTCCCGGTCACCCGGGGGTCCGAGCGGGCACGCCCCATGGAGGAGATCACCGACGAGGTCCGCAAACTCGCCGACCAAGGGGTCCGAGAGATCACTCTCCTCGGCCAGATTGTCAACCTCTACGGGCGCCGCGAACTTCCCACCCGCAACGGCTGCTCCCCCTTCGTGCAGCTTCTCCAGAGAGTCTGCTCGATCCCCGGCATCGCCCGCGTTCGTTTTACCTCCCCGCACCCGATCGGCTTCCGCGATGACCTGATCGCAGCCCTCCGCGACCTCCCCCCTCTTTGCGAGCATGTTCACCTGCCGGCCCAGTCCGGCAGCGACAGGATCCTGCGGGCGATGGGGAGAGGATATACCCGCTCCCGGTACCTGAAGCTGGTCGATCGGATTCGGGCCGCAGTTCCCGGGACAACCCTTACGACCGACCTGATCGTCGGCTTCCCGGGAGAGAATGAGGAGGATTTTGCCCAGACCCGGTCCCTCGTCGAAACCGTCCAATTCGATCAGGCGTATATCTTCCGCTACTCCCCCCGTCCTGGAACCAAGGCCGCTACTCAGGCCGACCCGATCGGAGAAGAGGAGAAGCTACGTCGCAATCACGAGCTGCTCGCCCTCCAAGATGCGATCGCCCTGCGGAAAGCGGAACGGCTCCTTGGCCACGAGGTGGAAATTCTCGTCGAAGGGGAGAGCCGGAAGTCGGCCCACCGCTTTCAGGGAAGAACCCGCGGCAACCAGCTTGTTCTCGTTCGTGCGGAGGAGCGCTGGCGGGGAGAACTCCTCCCGGTCCGCCTCGTCGAGACCACGGGATATACCTTCTACGCCGAGCCGCTCCTCGCGGAGGAGGGGAGAGAGCGGCTCCCTTCGCTCCTCACTCCTCCGGGGCCCGGCCGATAAAATCGTACCAGGCCGCCAACAGCGCCGCGATCACGGTCGGGCCGAGGAAAAGACCAAGAAGCCCAAAGCTCGTGATCCCTCCGAGCGTGCCCAGAAGCACCCAAAAAAATGGGAGATGGGCGGCTCCTCCGATGAGCCCCGGCCGAATGAAATGGTCCGCCACGAAAAGCACCAGGCTGCCGAAGAGGAAGAGGGCGACGGCGGCCAGCATGCTCCCTTTGGCGTAGAGCATGATACTGACCGTCCCGTAGAGCAGCGGTGCCAAGAAAGGGACCATTGCAAAAATCCCGGTGAGGCCGCCCAGAGTGACCGGATCGGTAATCCCCACAATCGCATAGGCGACCCCCAGTAAAATTCCTTCTCCGATGCTGACCAAGACCAGACCGTTCACCGTCGCGCGGATCGCAGAGACGCAATGGCTGGAATACTCCACGCCCAAGCTGCCCACGAGCCGGCGGGCGAATCGAATCACCTGCTTCCCTAAGACTTCGCCGTCGCGATAGAGAAAAAAGAGGGTCAGCAGCGTGAAGGCGAGGACCTCCGCCCGCCTCAGCATCTGCACGCCCACCGTTCGAGTCCAACGGAGAACGAAAGCCGGATCCAGGTGTCCGAGCGTGGCCTCTGCGGCACCGGGACTCCCCAAAGACGAGTTCCAGGTGGAAAAGAGCCAAGTCCCGATCGCCGGAATTCGGTTGAGCCACTCCGGGGCTGGCAGTCCCGCCTTCTGAATCTCCGCCAGCCACCGCGCCAAGACCCGGGCTTCTTCTCCTAGCTTGATGGCGGCGTAAGTCAAAGGGCCGATCAAGGCGACGCCGATGACCAGGGTAAAGACCAGGGGAACGACGATCCCCCGCATCCAAACCGGTGAGCGCGACCGCAACCAGCGGTAGAGAGGCCACGAAGCTACCGCGATTACGAGCGCCCATGTCATCGCGACAAGGAATCCTCGTACCGTCCACACCCCAAGAGCGGCTAGGCAGAGGGCTAAGATCACCCGCGCATTCGCCTGGAACGCTCCGCTCTGCTCCGCTTCCGGCTCTTCTGCCACCGGTCCCAACTTTGAAGCCGACATCTTCCCGCAGCTTACCTTTTTATCCCTTCCTTCCAAAATCGCTACCGCTTTTTCTTGGAAAGGAGCTCCAGAATGCTCATACGGCCCCGCGCCGCTTGAGCACGATCTCCCCCGGCCAAACAGCCGGGGAGAGGCGGAGCAGATAGAGAACGGTCTCTGCAATATCTTCCGGCTGAATATACTCTGCGCCTTTGGCGCCCGTCATGGGAGTCGCCACCAGTGCCGGGCAGATCGCCACCGCCTTTACTCCTTTTTCCCTCCCCTCGTCGGCCAGAGCGCGGGTGAACCCGACGATCCCAAACTTCGTGGCGCTGTAGCCGCCGCAATCCGCCCAGGCGTCCACTCCGGCAAGCGAAGCGATGTTGCAGATCAAGCCACCGCCGGCAGCCGCGATCTTGGAAAAAGCCGCCCGACTGCACCAGAACGTTCCGTTGAGGTTCGTTTCGACCATCTCGAGAAAATCGGAGGTCGGGAAAGAGGCGACCGGGCCGAACCGCCCGATGCCCGCGCTGTTGACCAGGATATCGATTCTTCCATGCCAACCAGAGGCTCGTTCGATCAAGCGCTCGCACTCCTCCTCGCGCCGAACATCGGTCGGGATCGCCATTCCCTCTCCCCCCTTCTCCCGACAGAGGCCCGCCACCTGCTCGCAGACCTCGGGCCGCCTTGCCGCGACCGCCACCGCGGCTCCCTCCGCCGCCAACGCGATCGCCACGGCCTTTCCGATACCGCTATTCCCTCCCGTTACGACCGCCACCCTACCCTCAAGAAAACGATTGGCCATTGCTTCCCCCTTTTAACGCGACCCCATTTATGCCGCCGCCCGAAAGCGGATCGCCTCCTTCTCCGTCACCACTAGGTCCATCCGCTGGTCGTGCGCTTCCACGGCCACCTGCGGAAGCTCCTGCCAGGAAAAGAAGAGACCGGCCCGAATGACCCCGCCGCCGATCTCCGCCAGAGTCCGATCGTAATATCCGCGCCCCCGCCCCAGCCTCATCCCCTCCCTGTCGAATCCGAGCCCGGGAACCAGCAAGAGATCCACCTGAAGCTTCTGCCCCCCGCCCGCCGGCGGAGGCTCGCGAAACCGCAGCGCCCCGGGACGCAGCGACTCCAGCGACTCCACCTCGGCGAAACCGAGGCTCCGATCCCCCACCCGGGAAAACGGATAAAAGACCCGCTTGCCTTCCGCCCGCGCTCGCCCGAAGAGAAGATTGGTATCGGGCTCGCCGGGAAGAGACGCATAGAGCGCGACCGCCCTGGCCCTCCGCCATTCGGGAAGAAGCACGAGCCGTTCTGCCAGACACCTGCTCGCGACGATTTTCTCGCCTGCGCTATGCCGGGCCATCAGCCGCCGGAGCGTTCCGCGCTGATCCTCCTTTTCTCGCGGCGAGACTGGGATCATACCGCATCCCATGCCGGATCGACCCGCCGACGCAAGGAGAAATTGACCTTCTGCTACGGAAACGGCGCTCTCCGCCCCCAAAAACGGCCGGAGACTGCGTTGGACGAGCTTGCGCGCCTATTCATGAATCCGGCGCAGCCGGAAGAGCGAGAACCATTGGGAGAGCAGGCTCCTGCCCTGAGATCCTTGTTTCTCCGGAGACGCAGGCTTCTCGGTCGGAGAATGTTTGACCTCCTCCGCCTTCCTCTTCTTTTTCGGCCTCACGCTCGCCTTCTTCCTTGTCCCCCCCATAGAGCAATTACAAGATTGTTTTATACTGGAGGACATCAAAGACCCTCGTCAAGCCGCTCATGAGGAATCGTTGTCAGGGCCCCTTAAGGCTTTTCTAGCTTTAAAATCACGGGCTTTCCCCGGTAGTCCCTCCGGCTCGCCGCAAGGCCCGCGACCAATTGACATCTCCCCGCGCTTCACCCTAGGATCAAGACTCATTCACCCCCCCGCCGGCTTAGCTCAGCGGTAGAGCAGCAGTTTTGTAAACTGCGGGTCGTGGGTTCAAACCCCACAGCCGGCTCCAGCCCGCAGGCGCCCTCCTCCCTGCTAGACGGCCCGGCGATTCCGCCTATAACGGGCATTTCTCCCAAATTTCGCACCCAGCCGCAGCAGAAGGTCTGGATGCGAGGCCGGCGTGAAAAGCGGGCTCGCCTTCCACCGCTATCCGACCTCACTCTCCAATCGAATGGACGAGAGAGAGCGACCGGAGGAGACTCCCCGGGGCGGCATCGCAACCCGGAGGTTGTCACGGTGATCTCTCCGCTGCCGCTCCTCATTGGAGAGAGGGTCTCATGAACCAAAACAAGGAATCCGCGCCTCTGCTCACCATGGCCGCTCTCGGGGTGGTCTTCGGAGATATCGGCACCAGTCCGCTCTACACGCTTAGCGCTTGCCTCTCCGCCATGTCCCTGCAACCCAGCACGGAGAATCTCCTCGACATCCTTTCCCTCATCTTCTGGGCCCTGATTCTAGTCGTCGGCATCAAATATGCCTGGGTCGTGATGCGCGCCGACAATCACGGGGAAGGAGGAATCATGGCTTTGACCGCATTGGCCTCGCGCGCGACCCAACAGCGAAGGCCGCTGGCGCAGGGGGTCCTTGCAATAGGCCTTCTGGGCGCAGCGCTCTTCTACGGAGATGGAGTGATTACTCCGGCCATTTCCGTCCTCTCGGCCACGGAAGGCATCGAAGTCGCCAACCCGGCCGCAAAGGCCTGGGTCATTCCTCTTGCCCTAGGAATCATTTTTGGGCTCTTCCTGGTGCAACACCGGGGCACAGCCGCTATCGCCCACCTCTTCGGACCCGGCATGTTGATCTGGTTCCTGATCCTCTTCCTCTCCGGCTTGCGCTGGCTGGCGGCCGATCCTCGGTTCCTGCTCGCCCTGAACCCCTGGTTTGCTCTCCACTTCTTCGGCATGCATGGAATAGGCGGGATAGCGATCCTCGGCGCCGTTGTCTTGGCGGTGACCGGCGCGGAAGCCCTCTACGCCGATATGGGCCACTTCGGTTCCCGACCGATTCGCGCCGCATGGTTTCTTGTGGTCCTTCCCGCCTTGACCGTGAACTATCTCGGCCAGGGCGCCCTGCTCGATCGGAATCCCGCCGCAATCCAAAACCCCTTTTTCAGGCTTTTCCCCCATTGGGCTACCCTGCCGATGGTCGTCGTTTCCGGGATCGCCACGGTCATCGCCTCGCAAGCGGTCATTTCCGGCGCCTATTCTGCCACTTACCAGGCTCTCCTTCTCGGCTATCTGCCCCGCCTGAAGATCGTTCACACCTCGGAGGTCCAGCGAGGACAGATCTATTTGCCGGCCCTCAACTGGCTCCTGATGGCAGCGGTGATCGCCGTCCTCCTCTGGTTCCGATCCGCAGGGGCACTGAGCTCCGCCTACGGAACGGCGGTCACCGGCACGATGATCCTCACGACCATCCTGATCGTCGTCGTTGCCCGCCCTCGCTGGAGATGGCCGGCCTGGCAAGTCGGACTCTTCTTCGGCTTCTTTGTCCTACTTGATGGGCTCTTCTTCGGCGCCAACCTAATGAAATTTCTACAGGGAGGTTGGTTCCCTCTCGGGGTAGGTGCCGCGGTCTTCACCCTGATGTCCACCTGGCACCGCGAACGAGAGATCCTAACCCGCAAGCTCTACCCGGAAACTCTCCGCGTCCAGGACTTTCTGGACACTCTATCCCCCTCCTCGCCCCTCCGGGTTCCCGGCACCGCAGTCTATTTGACCGCGGGAAGCCATGGCGTCCCGCACGCCCTCCTCCAGAATCTGACACACAACAAGGTGCTCCATGAACAGGTCGTGATTCTCACGGTCCTCTTTGAGGAGGAGCCGCGAATCCCTCCCCAGGAACGCGCGGCAATCCGAAAATACGAAAAGGGCTTCTTGCGCCTTACGGCTCGATACGGATTCATGGAACATCCCGACATCCCGGCCCTGCTCGATGCATGCGCGAAGCAAGGCTTCCTTCACTGGTCCGAGGAGATCACCTACTTCTTGTCCCGCCAACGAGTGGTGTTCACGAGAAAGCTTGGCATGGGTTTTTGGAGGGAACGGCTCTTCGCCCTCATGCTTCGGCTGTCCGCAAGCGGCAGCGATTTTTTCCGCCTCCCTCCCGCTCAAGTGATGGAACTGGGAGGAGTGGTCGACTTTTCACCGGAAGAAGATCAGCCGGGAAACCGGCGAAAAGGCTAGCCGTCGTCTCTCACAAGGTTTCTCCTGCGGCCGCCAAAAACGGGCTTCCCTGCTTCGTTGGGAGCGCTCCCGCAGAAGCTGCGCCTTCGGGAAGCCATGCTGTTACCGTCCCTCAAACCCAGGGTTGATGGCTTCGATCAGCGCATTGCGAATCAAATTCCCGATCACTTCCATGAGGTCGATATCGAGATTCGATGTCGAACCTGAAATCCGAGCCCTGGTCGCAACCTCTTTGCGTCTGTTTTTCAGCGCCTTGCTGAGGCCGCTCATCGTTTTTACGTAGATCCAACGGGAGAGGTCGGGCCGCTTCTCCAGATCCCGATCGTAGATCTCCATATTCTTGAAGAAGGGCTTGACATAGCCGTCGATCTCCGTTCCACGAATCTTCAGCTCCGAGTAGAAGGAAAAAAGGCCCGATTTCACGTCGAACTTCCCATAGGCCTTGAAGAGGTCGCTCATCGCGGCCATTTCGGTTCCCTGGATGGCAACCTGGAGATCGATATCGGGACGCTTCGTTCCGCCCAAAGACGTGCCGCGGATGAGGGTCTCTCCCGTGCCCATGAACTTCCCGCGCAGATCCAGGCGGGAAGATCCCTCGGCACGCTGATTGCCGAAATCCGTCAGCTTCCCTTTAACCTGGTTGACGAAGAGGTCGTAACGGGGATGCGTGGCCTCATCGCGGTAGGCAAAAGCGCACTCCTCGAGCCCCGCGTCGTCGATCCTGAACTTATTGTCCCGCTCCCCGCCCGAGGCCTTGGCCCACCTCGCGGGCTTGGCGGCTCCCTTGTTCTCTTTCCTGGACGTCGTCGGCCAGCGGCAGTAGTCGACCGTCAGTCCACGAACATCGGCACGCTCGACTTCAAGTTCCGTAGAGCGGTGGGCATAGTCGAGCCTGCCGGACGCCGACACGACCCCGCCTCGGACCTTGAGGTTCTTATCCCGAGTCAGGAACGGAGAGAAGTCGGAAAGAGAAATCTTCTCCAGGTCGAACCGGGATTCCAGCCGGTTCGTTTGGAGCCAGTACGATCCTTCCACGTTGACTCCTCCAGTCCCCATGAAGCTTCCATCCAGGCTCACCCTCCCTGGACCGTCGGAGAACTGGTTGCTGAAATTCCTCACGGAAATGTTCGCATGGTCCAGGTAGAATCGGTAACTCGGCCTGGCGGTCTTGTCTTCATACCCGAGCCATGCGTCCTTGATCTGGGCGCTTTCGATTTTGATCTTTTTTGATGAATGATTGATCAATGATTTTGAGGTCCTCAATACCTTGGCCGCCTTCTGTTGTTCCCGTTTCGCCGTGTCCGGCCTATGGACATAATCCATTTTGAGTCCCTCGATTTCCGCGCGCTCGACGTCGAAGTCCGAATAGGTGGGGGAATAATCCACGGCCCCCGCAAGCGACACCGCGCCCTCGCGCACCCGAAGGTTCTGCTCCTTTTCCAAAAACGGCCCAAAACAAGACAGCGGGATGCGCTCCAGATCGATCTGCCCCTTCACCCGGTTCTTTTCCAGCCAGTAGTCCCCGTGAAGAGCGATCTCCCCCTGGCCCATGAACTTCCCGTCGAGCCGGAGGGAGCCCGGACCATCGGCATACTGGTTGCTGAGGTTCTTTAAGGAAAGGTTCGTCTGGTCGACGTAGAACCGGAAGCCCGGCTTAGCCGTCCTGTCCTCGTAGGCGAAGTGGGCACCCCGGATGTTCGCCGACTCGATCCTGAATTTCCTCTCCCGGTTATTGGTCAAGTTTTTGGAGCTTTTCCGCAGACGGTCCGCTCTCTCCTTCTCCCGCTGGACCGTCTCCGGCAGGTGGAGATACTCGAGGTTCAGATCGTCGATGTCCGCCTGCTTGATCGCGAAATCCGAGGAGCGCGGGGCATAGTCGAGATCGCCGGCGAGCGAAATGGTGCCGGCGCGGAGCCGAAGATTCTGCTCCTTTTGTAGGTAGGGCAGAAAATGGGAGAGCGGGACGTGCTGGAGCTCGACCCCCCCTTTCACCCGGTTGCTTTCCAGCCAATAGTCTCCGTGAAAGACGATCCCCGCCTGACCCATGAACTTTCCGTCGAGCCGGAAGGATCCCGGACCGTCCCCATATTGATTGCTGATATTGCGCAGCGAGAGGTTCGTGCGGTCGATATAGAGACGGACGCTCGGTTTCAGCGTCTTGTCTTCGTACCCGAAGGCGGCATCGCTGATTTCGACCTTGCGCACCCGAATCTTGGTTTCCGCCTTGTTCCGGAAGCCGGCGGCCGCCTGCATCGCCCGTTTGACCCTCTCCCGCTCCGCGAGAAGCGTTTCGGGCAGGTTCAGATAATCGACTCCGATTTCCTTCAGGAGAATTTCCTCGATGTCGAGGGTCGTCCGTCGGGGTGCATTTTCCAGGGTTCCCTTGGCGAAGAGAAAGCCGTTCTTCCGAACCACGAGGTTTTTATCGATCAACAGGGGGTTGAAATAGATCAGGTCGATGTTCGAAAGCGTGAAACGCCCCTGGAAGCCGGCAAAGGGCTTCTGCAAAAAATTGGCCCGGCCGTCCACGGAGAATTTCCCGGAATCGAAGATGATTCCTTCTCCGCGCACCGTGGAAGGATAGGGCCGGGTCGGGTCGCGAATGTTTCGGATGTTTTTGGCCGACAGGTTGATCCCGCGAACGATCAGCGGCTTGTAGGGCTGGACGTTCACGTAGGCGATCTCGCCGTCCCGGACCGTGAGCAGGTTGATTTTCAGGGGGTAGATCGACTGAATCGCATCCTGCCAGCCCTTCTTGCCGAAAGGGACCTTGCTCCGCCTCTCCTCATCGATGTTGTTCCGATCGATATGGAAGACGGGATGATCGAATTGGAAATTCGCCACGAGCTTTCCCCTCCAAAGCTCATACCAGTGGACACGCGCACGGATCCGCCGGAGATGGGCCACCGGAGGAAAGGGATGGCTCTCTTGGATCAAGATCAGGTCGTCCACGTCGAGCGAAAAGGAGAGCGGATGGAAATAGGCTCGGGCAATCTGGAACTTGTACTCTTTAAGGTGACCGTTCATCTGGCGTTCGAGATAGCTCCGAAGGGCTTCGCTGCTGATGAAGTAAGAAAGAATGGTGGCCAGAAGAAGGGGTGCCGCAACAATCGCTGCAACTCCCGCAAGCAGGGGGATTCTATGTTTGGGAAGGGAGTGGAATCGCACGAATCCTCGACCTTTTTTGTTAAGATCCTGTTTAGATCTCGTGCTGTCAAAGGGAGCCGGATGTCCTTAATAAGGGACGTCCACAGGAAATCCGTAACGGCCGCTAAGTGAAGCGAATGTCGAGCGTCCGCAGGTAGGTGTGAAGGCCCGCGTCCTGGATCGGCAGGATGTAGGCATCCCCGCTCGACTCGTTCACATGCTCGTGCCAGCAGCCGGAAGGCGTGACGAACGCCGACCCTGACACCCAGTCGATCCGAGCAGCTTCCCGAATCGACCCGTCCTCATTCAGTTCTCGACCGACCCTGGTATAGACCCCCGGTCTCCCTTCCACCACGAAGTCAAGCGCGACCGACTGGTGGCGGTGAGGCTTCTGTCGAGTGCCCGGAACGATGATCCCGAACATCGCCCAAAGGCAATGGGTCACCGTCATCGTCTGGGAGAACTTCCGATTTGCCAAAAGAACGCTCACGCGGCTTCTGCTTCCCGCTTCGGGCTCGGCCTTCACCTTTTCGATCGCTTGAAGAAGCGCTTCGCTCCGGACGTGGAGGGGGGCAAACCGGCTCTCCCGCTTGTCCACCCCTAAGTAGGAGAGCAGAGGACTATCGTTCACCCCGTAGAAGAGCGCATCCTCCTCGGCACGGTGAACCGCCTCGATTCCCGGAAGGACGAAGATATCCCCCTTCTTCCAGGGAATTGCTCCCCATTCGGTTTCGGTATGGCCGCGGCCCGCGATCACGTAGAAGAACTCGCTCGTCGCCCGGGGAGAGGTCATCAGAGAATCTCCACGGCGAAGATTGGCAAACTGCGCAAGAAGACTGGGGCCTGTAGCGGGATAGGCCGTCCCGAGTTCGCCCGAGAGGTCCAAGGGGATCAAGCGAGTTTCCCCGGTGGCGTAAATCTCGGGAAGAAATTGCTTCACCGGCACGCTCGGCGTCGTTCCGGAGGCGAGCGGATCGGCCGCCCTGCTGTATTCGAGAAGTTCCACCTCCTTTTCCAAGATCTCCTCCGAGAGCAGTTCCAACGGGAGTTGCGCGTTCATCTTCTCCTTCTGGTTTTCTCGAAAAACGGATCCTTCCTTCTTCCCGACCGGGAGCGGCCCCGCCCGAGAGCCTTGCCCCGCTTTCTCTCCCTTGACAAATCAAGCTTGATCAAAACGAATCAACATTCAATGTAAAGTGAATCCTCTCTCTTCGGAGGTACCATGGCCGGCTCCCCGCCATTCCTATCCAAGGCGTTTCTCGCCGGTTCCTGGGTCCAAAAGGCTCGCACCTTTCCGGTGAGGAACCCGGCGACAGGCGCCGTTCTGGCCGAGGTCGCGGACTGCGGGGCAAACGAGGCGCACCAGGCGATCGATGCCGCGGAGAAGATCTATCCCGCATGGCGGTCGGCGACGCATTACTTCCGTTCCGACCTGCTGCGTCGGTGGCATGGCTCGATCCTCGCCCATGCCGAAGACCTCGCCCAAACGATGACGCGAGAGATGGGCAAGCCCATCACCGAATCGAGGCGCGAAGCGCTCTACGCGGCCAGCTTCGTCGACTGGTACGCGGAGGAGGCCAAGCGGATCTACGGGGAATCCGTTCCCAGCCAGCACCCGCACAAGCGGCTCCTCATCCGCTACGGGCCCGTTGGGCTCACCTATGGGATCACCCCGTGGAACTTCCCTGCGGCCATGGTGACGCGAAAAGCGGCTCCCGCCCTTGCGGCGGGTTGTCCCTTCGTGCTCAAGCCCGCCGAGGAGAGCCCGCTCACCGCCCTTCTTCTTGCCAAGCTCTGGGAAGAGTGCGGGGGATGGCCCGCCGTCTTCCAGGTCCTGCCCAGCACCAACCCCGCCGCCGTTTCAGCACCTTTTTTGGCAGACACCCGAGTCCGCAAACTCACCTTTACGGGAAGCACCCCGGTGGGAAAGCGGCTCTACGAGCGGAGCGCCTCGACTCTCAAGCGGATCAGCCTTGAGCTCGGCGGCGGAGCTCCTTTCCTCGTCTTTGCCGATGCGGACCTGGAAAAGGCCGCCGAGGGAGCGATCACCGCGAAGTTCCGCAACGGAGGACAGAGCTGCGTCGCGGCAAACGCGTTTTACCTCCAAAAAGAGATCGAGCCCGAGTTCACGCGGCTTTTCGCCGAGAAGGTCGCCTCCCTTCGCGTGGGAGATCCCCTCGACGAAAGGACGCAGGTAGGTCCGCTGGTCAGCGCTCAGGCTCTCGGCAAGGTTCAGGAGCTCCTGTACGATGCTCGCGGCCGCGGGGCGAAAACCCTGCTCGGCGGCCCAAGCCGGGGACTCTTCTTTTCCCCGACCATTCTCACCGGGGTCGCTCCCGACTCGCGGCTCCTCGAAGAAGAGATCTTCGGCCCCGTTGCCCCCCTCTGCTCCTTTGCCGACGACGCGGAGGCCCTGGCCGCCGCCCGCCGCGGCGGGGCGGGACTCGCCGTCTACCTCTGGACGCGCGACCTAGGCCGCGCCTTCCGACTCTCCGAGGAGATCCCTTATGGAATCGTCGGCCTCAACGACGCCCTCCCCTCCACGGCCCAGGCCCCATTTGGAGGCGTTCGCGAATCGGGCCTCGGCCGCGAAGGAGGAAAGTGGGGCCTTGCCGAATATCTCGAGCCCCAATACCTCTCCCTCGGCTTGGGGTAAGCCGCTCGGGCATCGCCGGCCGAGCGCGCCGGGCGCGATCAGGAGAGCTGGGCGAAGACCCGAGCCGGAGCGCCGCTGCCTCCGCTGATCTTCATCGGGATGCAATAGATCGTCGCAGTTCGCGGCGGCAGAGTCTCGACATTCGCCAGATTCTCGAATCCCGGCAGACCTGCTCCTAGCCAGAGTTGGTGCGCGGGAAAATCCCGCGCACGCCCCGGATCG
>JBFXFN010000047.1:0-17633 GCA_050179015.1 Methylacidiphilaceae bacterium
TCAAGTGCGGGATTCCATTGTAGATCTGCAGTTCGACCTGCTTGGGATCCACGAGGATGAGTCGAAGCTCCTCCGGACCGAAGCGGTAGATCAGGGAGAGCAAGAGAGAGTTCACGCAGACGGATTTCCCGGAGCCCGTCGCTCCTGCGATGAGCAGATGGGGCATCTCGGAGAGGTCGGCAATTAGCGGTTGGCCGTAGACATCTTTGCCGAGCGCGATCGGTAGGCGTGCTCGGGTCTCCTGAAACTCGGGAAGAGCGATGATCTCGCGAAGAACCACGGCGGATTTGTTCGGATTCGGAATCTCGATCCCCACGCTGTCCTTGCCGGGTATGGGAGCGAGAATATGGAGCTTCTCCGCTCGTGTGGCCCGGGCAATGTCCCTTTGCAAACTGAGGATTCGGTCGACGCGGACCCCCTCTGCCGGATAGAGCTCGAACCGAATCACGGTGGGCCCCTTCGTGATCGTCCCAAGGCTCGTCTCAATGCCGAAGCTGGCCAGAGTCTTCACGAGGAGATCTCCCGTCGTCCGGAGGTCGGTGTCTCCAGGGCCGCCTTTGCGGGGAGCGGGACTCTCCCGGAGGAGACGGAGGGGAGGAGGACAATAGCTCCCGGATCGGCCCGGGAGATCCACCCGAGCAAGGGATTCCATCGGCGGCTTGCGGATCGGTTCGTGGGCAGGGGGAGAAGGAGGGCGCCGCGGGGCTCGCTCCGCAGCATCGATGATCTCGGGAAGAGGCACTTCCCGGCGTACACCCAACCGGTTCTCTCTTGCCGCGAGCTTCCGAGAAAGCAGCTTTTCTTCTTCCGCCAGCTTGCGCTCGGCGATCTCGATTTGACCGCGAATGCCCTCGCGTCGGAGACGCTCTTCGCGGTGGACGATCCAGCGATCCCGTGCCCAGCGCAAGAGACGAACCAGGCTGCGGATAGGCTCCGCCTCGTAGAGAATCACCAGGAGGAGAAGCGAGGCGACGCCTAGAAAGATCTGACTGCCGGTTCTGCCGAACGCCGGGGAGAGCAGCGGACGGTCGAGTAGCTCGCCGACAAAGCCGCCTACGCTTCCGATGTTCACGCGAGCCCGCCAGTCGTTCCCGATATAGGGCTGAACGTTGAAAAACCCGGCTGCGACGGTCAGGAAGAGAAGGGTCCAGAGAAGCTTCCACCTCCAGATGACCCGCGCCTGGAGGCTAAAAGCCATACCCGCGGTTAGCAGCAGAAACGGGATCAAGTAAGCTGCGAGCCCGAAGAGAGAGTAGAAGGCGAAAGCCGTGTAGGCACCGACCGGCCCGATCGCATTAGCCGCCTCCGTCTGACGGGGCCACTGGTTGAAGGAGATGTCGCTCGGGCGGTAGGATACGAGACTTAAGAGCAGAAGAAGGGCCAGACCGAAGCAGAAGATGCTGCTCATCTCTGCAAGGAGGCGACTCTTGGCTTTCTCCCAGAGCTTCACGGCGCACTCTAGCGTGTTCGTAAGGGGAGGAGCAACTCGTTTATTCGTTTGCTCCCCACGGGCGGAAATCTCAATCGCCGGGCAGGACCTCGGGGAAACGCTGAGGCGGGTTGTGGAAAAATGCTTGCCATGGCGGAGCGATTGACTTTTTACTGGACTTGTCCGGTGGCGAATCAGGCTGCGCCGGCTTTGTGAGAAAGGCGAGTCCAGGGTCGCAGGAACGTATCTCCTTGGTCATCGCCGGCTGGCTGGTAGTGCTTCGCGAAAAGCCGAGTTTAAAAAAGCCGAGTTCAACTAAGGAGGATACCCTATGGCATACGAGATCCCTCAACTTCCCTATTCGTTGGATGCACTAGAGCCTTACGTCAACACCTTGACGATGGATTGTCACTACAATGGCCATCATAAGGCTTATGTGAACAACTTGAACAAAGCTCTTGCCGAGCATCCCGATCTGGCGTCGAAGGCTCCGGAAGAGTTGATTCGGAATCTGGCGTCCGTACCGGAAAAGATCCGTACCGCCGTGCGCAATAATGGCGGGGGCCATGTCAATCATTCGATGTTCTGGAAGATGATGGCTCCTCGCGCGGGCGGGGAACCGTCCGGAAAGCTCTCCGATGCGTTGAAGTCGACTTTCGGTAGTTTTGCCGAGTTTCAAGGGAAGTTCGAGGCGGCTGGGCTCGCCCGCTTCGGGAGCGGATGGGTCTGGTTGGTTCGAAACCAGTCCGGAGCCCTGGAAATCACCTCCACGCCGAATCAGGATAGTCCGCTCATGGAAGGGAGCTACCCCCTTCTCGGTTGCGACGTATGGGAGCACGCCTACTACTTGAAATACCAGTTCCGGCGCGGAGACTGGCTAAAAGCGTTCTGGAACGTGGTGAACTGGCCGGAGATCGAGCACCGTTTCGACGCGAAGGGAGCGTAGCGGCTCTGCCCCGACTCGCTCTTGGCGCGACTAGCTCTAGAAAGCCAGGAACTCGTCGGTGCCGAGGATTAGGTCCGCAAGCAAGCCAAGCCCGCCATAGGTCACGGCGGCAGGTCTTGGAAGCGAGCGGCGCATGGCGGCATAAGCGCAGGCGAAGAGCCGCAAGTGCGCACGGTCCCGGGAAAGAAGGGCGTCGAGTTCTTGAACCGCCTCGTCTAGGCAGTAGAGGTAAATTTCGTCTCCCTGCGCGCTTCGTTCTTCCAGGGTCTTGAGAAATTCGGCAAACTTCCCGCTTCTTCGATCGATCGTCAGGAGGAGGCAGAGTCGCCGGGAAGAGGACATGCGCAGCGGGAGGTCAAATTCAGATTGGTGGAGTGAGAGCGGTGCGATTCCTTTGCGCCGACCGGAGTCGTACGATCATCGCGCCAATTTTCCCCTGCTCGTTTTTACGCGCAAGGCCTCTTTGAGAAGAATTGTCTTTCTTTTGCTGTTGGCGCAGCTTGGGTGGGTGAACCCGCTCTCTATTTTGACGGCCCGGGAGATCGGGAAGTCCTCTCTGCGCCTATCGGCGGGCACCGGATCCCTGATTGTCGAAGTGGCGCGGACGCACGAAGAGCTTTCGCGTGGGCTGATGTTCCGCCGAAGCCTAGGAGAGGACGCGGGGATGCTCTTCCTGCTCCCGCGCGAGGGGACAGCCTCGTTCTGGATGGCGAATACGACGATCCCGCTCTCCATCGCTTTTCTCGATCGAGACGGTACCATCCTCGAAATTGCGGATCTCGAGCCGCTGGATACGCGCATCGTTTCCAGCCGGAGCGCGCGCGTCTGCTATGCTCTAGAAGTCAATCGAGATTGGTTTGCGCGGCATGGCGTCCGGGCGGGAGAGGTTCTCCGGCCGGAGGGAGCGACATGGCGGCAGCTTGCCGATTGGAAATCCGGCCTATGAAAATCTTCAGCGATTACCACATGCATCCGCAGGGACACCGTCTCCAGCGATACAGCGGAGAGCTACTCAAGCCCTGGTCGAATGCCGCCCGCAAGCGAGGGATTTGCGATTTTGCGCTCACCGACCATGACCGCTATCATGAGGGAGTCGACTTCGATATCTTTGAGCGATGGCGCGAGGAAAACGACGACCTGGCGATTCGAATCGGAATCGAGCTCGACAATGATCCTCAAAGCAGCGCGGCCGGGCTCGCTTGGGTGCAGAAGAACTGGGAGAAGCTCGACTTTGTGTTGGGTTCCGTCCATTTCCTGGGAAATTGGGCGTTTGATCGTGCCGGGGAGGATGTCGGCTTTTCCGCACGGCCCATCGAGGAGATCTATCGAGATTACGCCGATGCCCTGTGCAAGCTCGTGGAAAGGGGCTGGATCGATTGTCTAGCCCATCTGGATTTGATCAAAATATTCGGTTTTCGGCCCAAGACCGGCTTCCAGGGCTACTTTGAGGAGATCTTGGTCTTGGCGCGGGAGAAGAATCTGGCGCTCGAGATCAGCACGGCGGGTTGGAGAAAACCCGTGGGCGAAGCTTATCCCGATGAAGAAATTTTGCGGCGCGCCCAAGAGCTGGGCATTCCGTTTACGTTGGCTTCGGACGCCCACTCCCCCTTTCAAATCGGCGAAGATTATGACCGACTCGCCTCGCTGCTGGAAAAGCTGGGCATCCGCGAGGTCGCCCTTTTCGAGCGCCATAAGAGGAGGATGATCCCCCTAACCGCGTCCCACAGGTAGGGAAGAGTCAAGAGCGGCCCGTTCCGAGGGACAAGATACGCCGTCTCGAATGCGGAAGAAGGCCTTTACCAGGAGAGTCGGAGCATCGAGGACGCCAAGGGTAGGGCGATGGCGAAGCGTATCGAAATCGAGGTCGACGATCTTTTCAAGAATACGGCGGCCGCTGTGCCAGGTAAGCTCGATCTCCCAGCAGAGCGGCCGAGGAAGCGTTTTTATCAAACCGTAGCCCTCGTCGAAGAGACGAAAGGCCCTCTCCACCTCCGTCGCGAGCAGCGTGCGAAATTCCGGATTGGCATAGCCGGCGAAGAGGCTCTCTTCGGTAACTCCGAAGCGTTCCATCTCGTCTTGCGGGAGGTAGATGCGGTCCTTAAGAAGATCGACGGAGAGATCCTGCCAGAAGTTCGTGAGCTGCAAGGCCGTGCAGATGGCGTCCGATGCGGCGAGCTGCTCCTCTCGCCTCTCTCCGTGGATCAGGAGGACGAGCCGGCCGATCGGATTGGCGCTCCTGCGGCAGTAGTGGAGCAGTTCCGCGAAGGAGGCGTAGCGCCGTTTTTCGACGTCCTGTGCAAAGGCGCTTAGAAGGTCGAGAAAGAGTTGAACCGGCAGGCCGAATCGTTCGATCGTGTCGTGAAGAGCGACAAAAATCGGGTCTTCCGGTTCGGCGGCAGGATTGCGCACGGCGGTTTCGAAACGCCGAAGGTCCGTGAGACGATCCGAGGTCGTCGGCATCGGCGGCAGAGGACCGGAAAGAGAGTTCCCATACCCCTCATCGGCAATGTCATCGGCCGACCGGGCGAAAGCATAAACTGCGTGAATATGGGGCCGTAAGGGAGGGCTGACTAGAAGGCCGACGGGGAAGTTCTCATAATGGCGAGCGATGCGGCGGCAAGCGTCATAGGCCATTTCGAGGGTCATCTGCTCCTTCTTTTCCGAAAGAGAGGGCTTGTCAACAGGGAATGCGTGGGGCTGTCGTAAGCAAGGGCAGTGATCGTCTGGGCTATAGGAGCTGCTTATCGCGCCGCGCTTTTTTCGGGGAGGAGCCTGCCCCGAGCGTCAGGTCTCCTAGCAGGTGAGGCGAGTGTGCTTCAGAACTTCCAGGCGACGGTTCCTTGGAGCCAGAAGGGCAAGCCGGCCACGATGCCTCCGTAGTCGTTGGTCCGGTCGGGCATCGAGCCGACGGCGTAGGGAAGCCAGTAGGGCTCGTTGGTGAGGTTGTAGATCCAGAGGGAGACCTCCTAGGACGGCCGGGCGTAGAAGATCCGGGCGTTGAGCAGATATTGCCATGGGATCGCGGTGGCGTAGTTGTATCCCAAGAACTGCTGGCTCATGACGAGGGCGCTCAACGTGGCTCCGAAGCCCGAATCGGCCTGGTAGGTGACCATCGCGTTGGCGACCTGCTCGGGCCAGCCGATGAAATCGTACGAGCCGGGGGCGAAGCTCGCGTTGTTGTTGAGGGGGAGGTCGGCTCGAAGGGCGTAGGCGGTGGAGTAGGTTTGCGACATGGGTGGTCCGTAGGGGAGGCCGGACCAGTCTTCGACCCCGCGGGCGAAGAAGTAGCCGGCGCGCATCCACCAGTGGCGATCGGGCTGGTAGGTGAGGTTTGCTTCCAAGCCGGTGACGGCCGCCGGGGTGGGGGAGACATCGACGAAGTTGAAGAGGGGGATTTGTTGGGAGAAGCCGGCGAGGGAGGCGTAAAGCTTGTTTTGGAAAAGGCTCCATTTGAAGCCTCCTTCGAAGAGCTGCTCTTGGAGGTCGAACGAAGCGTTGGGAAGTCCTGCGGGATAGACGTTGAAGCCTCCCGCGGCTCCCACGTTGGCGACGTACATCCAGTTGTAGCTAAAGTAGGCGGTCCACCAGGGGAAGATCTTGTAGACCGCACTCGCGTTGATCATGGGAAGCTCTTGGATGGCTTGGGCTTGGACGAAGAGCTCGGGCGGGGTTCCCGGCGGGGTCTGGCTCGAGACGAAATAGGTAGTGGCGCGGGCGCCGAAGAGGAGGGAGAACTTGTCGGTGATTTGAAGGTCGTGCTGGTAGAAGGGGGCGAGGGTCCAGTAGTTGGAGTCGGTCGTTCCGGCGCTTCCGTTGAGCGGCTCGAAGTAGACGCCGGGCATTCCCGGAATGGGCCACTCTCCTCCCCCGGGAGCGGTCGGATTGCGGACGAGGGATCGGAAGAAGGCGGTCTGGGTAAAGTTCCAGCTGGTGGGGCTGGTTCGGAGGATATCCCAGGCGTTGGCGCTCCCGAAATAGAGCTGGGATTCGTAATCGAGGTTCTGCTCGAAGCCCCATTCGACTCCGGTATCGATCTGGTGCTGGAGCAGAAGCCTGCCGAGCCATGCGTTTTCCCGGGCGGAGTCATTCTCGGGTCGCCCGATCGGGGTAGAGAACTGGGCGAGAAGCTCGGTGCGGTTGTCGATCTCGTAATCGCCCATGGAGACTTCGGCGTAGTAGGAAGCCGGGGCGACCACCGCGTTGCGTCCGTAGTAGACAAAGGTGTTGTTGCGCAGCTGGAGCCCCTCGTCGAGTTGAAGCCGTTGGACTAGCTGGAGGAAGCCCGAGTAGGCACGCCCTTCGGACTCGGGGTTGTTGGCGACCATCCTTCGGCTAATCGGTTCCAAGGGCCCCGCGTAGGTGGCAAAGCCCGGATTGGTCACCGTCCCGATCTGGACCTGGGAGGGGGGCAGGGAACCGGTGTTGTAGAGCCCGTCTTGGATGAGGGCGCTGGTGGGTCGGTTCATCCAGGAGAACATCGGAGTAAAATCGTAGGTGCCGAAATCGGAATAGAGATCGACCGAGTAGTTCTCGGTGGGCCGCGCCTCCAGCGCCAAGTAAAAGTTCTGCTGGTCGTTGTGAACGTCGGGCTGGTAGTAGCTTCCGTTTTCGATCCCCATGTAGCTGAAGCGGTAGGCGACCTTCTGTTTCTTGTCGATCGGTCCGCCGACGTCGGCCCCCCACATGTAGTTCTCGTACATTCCGGTCGTATCCCACATCTGGCCCCGGAAGCGGTCGAAGTAGGGCTGCTTGGTGAGGTAGTTGACGCTTCCCCCGGCCGCCTGCTGCTCGCCGAAGACCGCGTTGGCGGGGCCTTCGGTGATGTCTTCCGACTCGACCATGTTCCAACTGAAGGGGGTGAGCAGCCCTCCCGCATAGACAACGGTCATTTGCATTCCGTTGATGTAGGGTTGGGCGGCCATGCCGCGGACGGTAGGCGCGCCCATGGTTGCTCCGGCGTTTTCGCTGATGGCCCCGGGAATGAGGAAAGCGGTGCTCAGCGGATCGACGTAGCCTTGGGCGGACATGCCCGAGGAGCGCATCAAGGTCTGGTTGATCGGGGTCACCTGCCGCGGGGTGTCGACTACCGAGATGTCGAGGCCGTAGACGGAGGAGCTCTCTGTCGGAAGAACGTCCGATGCTGGAGGGGCGGTTGCCGTAACGGAGACCTCGGGCAGCATCGTCGCGTTTTCCGAAGCCGGGATAGACGGTTCCATTGCCGCCCCAAAAACTGTCGGTCCGGAGAGCAAGACGCGGCAGAGGAAAACAGAGAGGAGTTTCCGGCAGAAGGAGGGCCGATGGGCGCGCGATGGAGCGAAGCAACCTGGATGCTCCTGCCTCGGCTCCACCGAGCCATCCGGAGGATGTCGAGAGGGGGAAGGATCCTTTCGCATCGCGCCGTTGGCCGATTTTGTCGGTCCGCCGGGAGAAGGGCAGATCATCGAATGGGAGTAAGATAACGGGCCGATAATGAGCGCTCCAGCCGCCATCGCGGCTTTCTGCCGGGAGGAACCTTTCATTCGAAGCTGCCGAAACGGGAAAGTCGCTCTCAGGATTTTTTTCCTGCGTGCATAGGCCTTGAACCCTTCCCTCCGCAACGGGCTCCCGTACGGCTACGAAGAGTTCCCGTAGGCCCGAGGAGGTCGACCCTCTTTTTTGGTGCCTTTTTGGTTCGAACGGTAGTTTAACGAGGAAATCCCTATGGCATCTCTCTTCTCCCCTGCGGTTCTGCTCCTGCTTTTTGGCGGCACGATCTTCTCCCTGTTCGGCGCGGATGGGCCGCCCGGCAAAAGCGCAGAGAGGCTCCACGAACCCGAGAAGGCCTCGTTTGAGACGGATCGCAAGGCCATCCTCTCGATGGAGGGAAGTTGGCGGGTTGGCTACCGGTTCGAGGAGATCTTTTCCCTAAAGCCTGGCTACTCCGTGCGTCCACCGTACAAGATCGCTGGGTTCGAAAAGGTGGTGGTGCTCGAAGAGCAGGGGGAGCATATCGCGCTCCAACATCTGTTGATTGATGCCAGGGGAACGGTAACCAAGCATTGGAGACAGGATTGGGATTACCAGAGGCGCTCTTTCTGGGAATATGCCGGAAAGGATCGGTGGAAATCCGTCGATCTCGCGCCGGAGGAGGTCAAAGGGAGTTGGATTCAGACGGTCTGGAACGTCGATGATGCGCCCCGCTATGCGGGCTACGGACGATGGCGCCACCGGAAAGGTTTTTCGGAATGGGTCTCCCATCCCTTGTGGAGGCCGCTTCCGCGGCGCGAGGTCTCCCGAAGATCGGACTACGATCTCTTGCGGTCGGTGATGCACCAGTTGGTTGGCAGCGAGGGATGGATCCTCGAGGAGGAGAACGACAAAGTGAGTCGGGACCAAACGGGAGAGTCGATCCTGGCGCGGGAGCTGGGGGTCATTTCCTACAGGAAGGGAAGCCGAGTCGACTTTGCGGCCGCCGACAGTTACCTGCGGAAAAGGGCCCCCTTTTGGAAGATTGTCCGGGATGCGTGGAGCCGGATCTTCGAGCAAAATCGGGAGGTAGGTTACCAGGGCAAGGAGGACGGAAGGGAGTTGGCGGAAGGCCTCTTTGCGGCCGCCGAGCGCTTCGGTTCGGGCAAAGTGCGCGAGGAGAGGGCGCGGGTTGAAATTCTCGAGCTGATTGCCAAACATTGCTTCTTTGTGGCCAAAAACGAGTCCGGAGCCGATTCGAACGGTCGGACGGAGCCTTGAGCGATTCCATGGGGGGTTGGATTTGTAAAAATCCGCCGAATCTTATGCGATACTTCCGGGTCAATGCGGTAGACTGGTGACGGAGGAACCCCTTCCCGTCTGCCTCTTCTCGTTTCTTTCCCGGGTGGAGGGGGACTGGAGCGCTTCTTTGACGAGCTCCTGCGGGGTATCGAGATCGACGAGGATCCCGTCATCCTCCATGGGAACTTCTTTTGCGAACGATTCGAGTTCCGAGAGGAGCGTCCTTCCTCCTCTTTCCCCCTGGAGCGCTGTGAGCGCCGCAAAGTGACGTCTTCCCCAAAGCAGAGGGTTCCCCCGCTTTCCACGATAGGTGGGGACGAGGATGGTCGCGGCCTTTTCCCGAGCAAACGCGGTGGAGAGGCGCCGGAGGTGGCTCTCGGCGACCCGCGGCATGTCGGCGAGCAGGATCATCGCGGCCGAGCATGCTTCCGGGAGAGCCCGGATTCCCCTGCGGATCGAGGAGGCGATGCCCGTTTCCCACTCGGGATTTTCCAGACAGCGGGCCCCGAGATCGGCGATCGCCGCCGTTACGTCTTTTGCGCGGCATCCGACTACAATAACGATCGGGGCGAGATCGGCCGCGCGGGCGGCTCGCACAACATGGCGGATCATCGCTTCCCCGCGGATGGGCAGCAAAAGCTTGTGGTCGGGTCGCATCCGCGACGATCCGCCTGCGGCCAGGATGATCGCCGCGATCCCCGGGTTGCTTTTTGCTTCCATGGGATGTCTTCCTCTAGAACACGGACTCTCCCGAAGAAAGCCGGGGCTGGCGAAGGTTCTTCGGTCAAGCAGTCGCACCCGCTGCCTCCCGGATCGCCCGGAGGATGCGGGGATAGGTGCCGCATCGGCAGAGATTGCCGTTCATCGAGGCGATGACCTCCTCGTCGCTCGGATGCGGATTGGCGGAGAGAAGGGCTGCGGCCTGCATGATCTGGCCAGGCTGGCAGTAACCGCATTGCGGCACCTGGTGCCGGATCCAGGCTCGTTTGATCGGATGGTCTTCCGGCACCCCTTCGATCGTTGTGATCTTTCCCCGGATGGAGCCCGACGCAATCGTACAGGAGCGGACCGCCTTCCCGTCGAGGTGAACCGTACAGGCGCCGCAGGCTCCGATGCCGCAGCCGAACTTGGTTCCGGTCAAATGGAGCGATTCTCGGAGGACCCAGACCAACTTCGACTCCTCCGGAACGTCCACCGAGTGGTTCTTTTCGTTGACGACGAGATTCATGGGATCTTCCGGTTCCTTGTAGTTCTTATAGGGCCAAGGGGAGGCTCTCCGCGCGTCGGCCGGTCGCTGCAAACAGGGCGTTCGCCAACGCCGGAGCGGCGGGCGGAGTGCCCGGCTCTCCGACGCCCCCCAACTCCTTCTGCCCTTGGATCAAAACGATGTCGATCTCCTTGGGGATTTCGCTCAGCCGCAGGATCGGATAGCTGTCGAAGTTGGTCGACGTCACGCGGCCTTGCTCGATCACCACACGCTCCTTTAAGGCGGCGGAGAGGCCCATGAGGATGGCGGATTCCATCTGCGCCTTCACCGTGTCGGGGTTGACGACCGGCCCGCAGTCGACGGCGCAGACGATCCGGTGCAAGACGAGCCCATTCGGGTCGACCGAGAGCTCGATGCATTCAGCGACATGCGATCCAAAAGCGTAGTTGTAAGCAAACCCAAGGGAACGACCCGGTTTGGGCCGCCCCCAACCGGCCTTCTCGGCCGCAGCCTCTACGACCCGCCTGGCGTTGACATCGGCGAGAAGGGAGAGTCGGTAGTCGACCGGATCCTTTCCGGCGAATCGGGCCAGCTCGTCCAGAAAGGTCTCGACCGTAAAGGCGTTGTGGCTCGATCCCACCGACCTCCAAAACCAGACGGGAGCCGGAAATTCCTTCCGGATCCATTCGACCCGGAGATTGGGCACCGCGTAGGGGAGGTTGACCAGCCCTTCGACCGCCGCGGGATCGATCCCGTTCTTCATCCGAGCGGGGAAAGCCGCGGCGAAGATGGAGGGTACCGCGATCCGATGGATCGAGGCCTCCGGCATCCCCCGTTCGTCGAGAACCGCTTGAATTCGGCTCGCGTTGGCGGGCCGGTAGTACCCTGCGGAAAAATCTTCCTCGCGCGAGTTGATCACCTTGACGGGGAGACCGATTGCCTTCGAGGCCTCGACGGCGTCGACCACGAAGTCGACGGCCGCTCTTCTGCCGAAGCCTCCTCCGAGGTATTGGGTGTGGACCTGGATGCTCGATTCGGGAAGGCCGCAGATTTTGGCTGCCGCCTTTACCGACCCCGTGGGGAACTGGGTACCGACCCAGATTTCGCACTGGTCCTTTCTGACCCAAGCCGTGCAGTTCATCGGCTCGAGGGTCGCGTGGGCCAAAAAGGGGAGCCGATAGCTCCGTTCGAGCCTTCGCTTCCCCGAGGCCCAGAGTTCTCTAGGCCGACCCTCTTCCCGTGCGACGACGCCCTCTCTCCCGAGCGCATCCAGCAGCTCCGATTCCGCCGAAGCGCTGCCGAAGGTGCTCTCGCCGCCCTCCCACTCGACCCGCAGCGCGTCTCGGCCCTGGAAGCCCGCCGCGACGGTTTTACCGATGACCGCAACTCCGCGGGAAAGGCTCCTTACGGCGAGCACTCCGGGGACCGATCGTGCGGCCTTGTCGTCGACGGCCTTCGCTTTTGCCCCGAAGCGGGGCGGGCGGACGAAGAAAGCGTACGCCAACCCATCGAGAGCGACGTCGATCCCGAATCGGGCTCTTCCCGCAACTTTGTCCGGAACGTCGAGCCGCGGGACCGGACGACCGATGAAAACGAACTCCGCGGAATCCTTCCACTTCGGCTGGGCGGGGGGCCGCTCCTTTCGCGCATGGAGGGCAAGCTCGCCGAACGAGGCCGCGTGGTCTCGGCCGCATATCTTCCCCTCGCGGCAATGGAGCTCCGACGCGGGCTCCTTCCAGAGCTTGGCGGCCGCGGCGATCAGCATCTCCCGAGCACCGGCTCCCGCCGTTCGCAAGTAAGGATACATGTGGCGGATGCTCGTGCTTCCGCCGGTAAGCATCAAGCCGCCCGACTCGGGATCTCCATAGCCGGGGAGTGCGGGGGCGGGCCGGACCTCGATCTGGGCGAGCGAGGCACCTAGTTCGTCTGCGAGGATCATGGGGAAGGAGGTGTAGACGCCTTGGCCCATTTCCGACTTGTTCAGAAAGCAGATCACCCGATCCTTGGGGGTGATCGTCAGCCAGAGATTGGGTTGGAAGTCGCCTTCCCGGCCCGCGGCTCGAAGGGCGATCGTGCCGAGCGGCGTGAGCCCGACCGTGATCGTCAGGCCGATTCCTTTTAGGAATTCTCTGCGGTTCATTGACTTTCTCGCTTTCTATCGGGATCGGAGAGGCCGCCGAGCCTGGCTCCCGCGTTCCCTTGGATCCCCGGTTCCGTCGGAGAGTCCGTCGTGCGTCGGGCCGACGGAACAAGCATCCCCGAGTCGGGCGGGGCAGTCCATTTCGCGCGGCCGTTCTGGCCGTTTTGGACCGCGATCAGCTCCGCGAGAATCGCCACCGCGATTTCTCCCGGTCGGCGTGTCCCAAGGTCGAGGCCGACCGGGCTTCGGAGTCGGTCGAGCTCCTCCGGAAAGAAATAGGGGGCCAAGCGTTCCCTCCGTTTTGCGGCGGCGGCCCGCGAGCCGAGGGCGCCGACGAAGAACGCTTCCGACTTGAGGGCGGTCAATAGCGCCATGTCGTCGAGGCTCGAATCGTGGGAGAGGGCCAGGATTGCGGTTCGGGAATCGGCGGGAAGATCCGCTATGACCTCGTCGGGCATGCCGGGGAGGTAGCGGACGCCCAGAGAGAGGGCCGCGGGCGCATACGCCTCCCGGGGATCGCAGAGGAGCACCTCGTACCCGAGCGGTCGGGCCATTTCGGCGAGCAGGCGCGAGAGCTCTCCCGCGCCGACCAGCAGGAGCCGCCAGGGAGGAGAAAAGACGGTGATGAAACGCCGCCCCTCGAGGCGGGTGGCTTCTGCGGGCTCTGCGTCAGAGTTCGACAGCTGGATCGATCCGTCGGCCAAATCGAGGATGCGGGAGACCGACCTACGGCCGTTCGTCCGGGCAAGGACCGCGTCGATCCAATCGGTTCTCCCGATGCGCTCGACCACCAGCCGCAGCATGCCCCCGCATGGCAAGCGTAGCGGCCGGGTCTCCCCTCGGTCGACCCCATACTCGGCGACCCGGGGAAGGGAGAGCGTTTCCCCCGCACGGACCCGCTCGATCCACTCCTCTTCGAGGCAGCCGCCGGAGACGGATCCGGCGAAAGCTCCGTCCGCACGGATCGCGCAGAGCGCGCCGAGCTGTTGCGGCGCCGAGCCTCTGCTCTCGGCGACGGTGATCAGGATGACCTCAAAGCCGACACGCCGCCAGTCTCGAGCCTGTGCCAACACCACAAAGTCCGAGGAGTCCATGGGAAGAGTCGCGAAAGGGCAACAGGAATTCGTTTAGCAGCGGCGAAAGCCGGTGGTCAAGACAACCGCGACAATCACAGGGGAAACAACTGGGATGTTAGCCAGCCGGGGCATTCGGAAGCGGACACCGTGGCCCATTGCGGGCAGAGTCTTGCGGAGACTTTTTGGAACGGTCACCTATTACCGATATCTGCTCGGCGGCTCGAAGCGGAGTTGCCCTTTGTGATCTTGGGCTTAGATTATAACAAAGGGACGAGTCTCTGAATCACCACTTGATTCGCTATTTCTCCCAGAGAAGGAGACCTGTCCCTTTCACCCATTCTCGACCCTATCACGAGGATGACAACACCCATGTGGAACAGAAGAACTGGAGCCGGGTCGGGCAGCTCCTCGGCTACGACCGACTCGATTCCCCCGAGTTTTTGGAACCGATCCATCGGCTCTACTGCGAGTTGTGGAACCCATTGCGAAATTTCTTCTGCCCTTCGGCAAAACTTCTGGAGAAGGTGCGTGTCGGCAGTCGCTACCGTCGTCGCCACGATCAACCTCAAACGCCTTGCGACAGGCTCCTGCAAAGCGATCAGGTCGACTCGGCAACCAAAAGGCGCCTGCGGGAAATGCGCCGGAAGCTCGATCCATTCCTCCTCAAGGAATCGATCGAAACGGCGCTGCGAGCGATCCTCGGACAGCCTCTTCGCGCACATCGCGCTTGCGGGCTCCTTACGCTTCGAGGCTGCTCGTGCTAGCAGATAAAGGGGTACAACGACGGTGTCATGATTTTTGAGGCAACGATTCCCTCATCCACCGCTCCGTTCGGTGTCATCCATTTTCGAGGCAACACGTCCCGATCGCGCGCAGAAGCGGATTGGCAAAAGTCGGGCTTAGCACGATTAAACGATCAAGATAGGTAGAGATCGGAAAGATAGGATGACGCGTCGGGGCTGGGCATAAGTTGCGCTCGGGTCGCCTCGTGCGGGAAGACGAGCAAGTTTTTTATGCCGATTTCCTATGTTGGTCTGACCGGCGGGATCGCAGCCGGCAAGTCGACGGTCTCCGAGCTTCTCATGCGAGCCGGATGGTTCGTGATCGATTGCGATGAGATCGGACGAGAGTTGACGGCGCCGGGAGAGAAAACGTGGCAAAAACTGGTTGACGCATTCGGAGCAGAGATCTTAAATGACGATAAGACAATCGATCGAAAAAAGCTCGCGGCGCTGGTTTTTCGTTGCGCTCAGTTGCGGAAAAGGCTAAACGAGCTTACTCACCCTGCCATCGTCGAAAGGTGGCGCAAGGAAGTAGCAGATTTCAGGGCTCGGAACCCAAACGGAAAAATTGTCGTTTCGGTACCCCTTTTGCATGAAGCGGCCCTGGAAGGAGAATTTGAGAGAGTTCTCTGCATAGGTTGCTGTTACGCGACGCAGCTACGGCGCCTTCAGGAGCGTGGTTTGGAAAGGGAGGAGGCGGAGGCGCGGATCGCGAGTCAGTGGCCGATGGAGAAGAAGGCGGCGCTGAGCGACGTACTCCTTTGGAACGACGGATCGTTGGAACTTCTTGAGCAACAGCTTTCTCGATTTGTTCTCGCTTGCGCGGCGTCTTGAATCCTCGCTCTTCTCGGCAACGAGAAAGATGTGCGGCGGAATCCAATCGGAAGCCAACAAGGATAGGCAGGTTGTGTTTTTGACGAAGGGGAAGAGGAAAACCTCGGTGAAAAAAGAATGAATGCGGATGAAATCGATCAGGAAAGAAACGAGCCTACGAGAAATGACCCTGCTAAAGGACAATCCGTGAGCGGCGCATCGATCGGGAGCGGTAATTTGGAAGAGCGCGCTTCTTTCGAAGAGCAGCGGCCTCCTCGGAGCAACAATCCGGCGCGACAAACAGAACCGCGAGAACCGCGCGGCGGCGAGCCGCAGAACAGGAAGGAGGGGAGCGGGGAATGGTCGCGGCCTCTTCCTACGGGCCAGCCGTTGAGCTTGAGTGAGCTGCAACACATCTCCTTTTCCGATCTCCAGCAGAGAGCGGCCGAGTATCAGATCGAGAATCCTGGACTGCTGCGCAAGCACGAGTTGATCTTTGAGACTCTGCGGCGCCATGCGCAGCGAAACGGCCCTATCTTTGGGGAAGGCGTCTTGGAGGTGCTCTCCGAGGGCTACGGCTTTCTGAGGTCGCCTGCCTACAACTACTTCCCTTGCCCGGAGGACGTCTACGTTTCGCCGGCCCTCATCCGGCGCAATGGCCTCAAGAAGGGAAACCTGGTTTCGGGTCCCATTCGTCATCCAAAGGAAAAAGAGCGATACTTCTCGCTTCTGCAGGTCGATCTTGTCGAAGGGGAGGATCCGGAAAAGGTCCGCAACCGCATTTTCTTCGATAACCTCACGCCGCTCTTTCCCAACCGCCGGATTTTTCTCGAAGGCAAGTCCAAGGATCCATCGCTGCGGGTGATCGACTTAGTGACGCCGATCGGCTTCGGTCAGCGGGGGTTGATCGTGGCGCCGCCGAGGACCGGCAAAACGGTCCTCATGCAGAAGATCGCCAACGGCGTCAGCGAAAATCACCCTCAAGCCCACCTGATCGTTCTCCTCGTGGACGAGCGGCCGGAAGAGGTCACCGACATGGAGCGATCGGTTCGAGGGGAGGTCATTAGCTCGACTTTCGACGAGACGCCGGATCGGCATGTGCAGGTGGCCGAAATGGTGATCGAGCGAGCGAAACGATTGGCGGAGACCAAGGTGGACGTAGTCATCCTTCTCGACTCCCTGACGAGGTTGGCCCGAGCCTACAACACGCTTCAGCCGCATAGCGGAAAAATCCTGACGGGAGGCGTGGATGCCAACGCCTTGCAGAAGCCGCGGCGTTTTTTTGCGGCCGCACGAAACTTGGAGGAGGGAGGAAGCGTCACGATCCTGGCCACGGCGCTGATTGACACCGGGTCGAAAATGGACGACGTCATCTTCGAGGAATTCAAGGGCACCGGCAATATGGAGATCCATCTGGATCGCGCCTTGGTCGATAAGCGCATCTATCCCGCGATCAATATCCCGAAGTCGGGAACGCGGAAGGAAGAACTCCTCTACCACCCGGATGAGATTGCGCGCATCCATGTTTTGCGGCGGGCGCTTTCCTCGGTACCTCCTGTGGAAGCCATGGAGCTCCTGCTCGAGCGGCTGCGAAAGACCAAGACCAACGTCGAGTTTCTTCTCTCGATGAATCTCAAGGATTAGCCCTCTGCCGACCTTATGAAGATCCTGGTGACCGGGGGGGCGGGGTATGTAGGGAGCGTCTGCGTCGAGCACCTCCTGGACGCAGGCATTTCCACCGTCGTCGTCGACAATCTTTCGGAAGGACATCGAGCGGCTGTCGACGATCGGGCCGCATTTCACCAACTCGACTTGAGCGAACGGGAAAGGCTTCTGGCTCTGTTCCAGGAAGAAAGGCCCGACGCGGTCATTCACTTTGCGGCCAAGGCCCTCGTAGCCGAGTCGATGCGGGATCCTTCGACCTATTTTCGGAACAACGTCTTCTGTGGAATCCATCTTCTCGACGCCATGGTTGCGACGGGCGTGCGGAAGATTGTCTTTTCCTCCACTTGTGCAGTCTATGGCCTTCCGTTGAAAATCCCGATCGAGGAGCGTGGAGAGGCCAAGCCGATCAATCCCTACGGCGAGTCCAAGCTCTGCTTCGAGAAGGTCTTGCGCTGGTATTCGGAGATCCACGGGATCGTTCCCCTTATCTTGCGCTATTTCAACGCGGCTGGAGCGTCAGAGCGGCACGGGGAGGATCACAAGGAAGAAACTCACCTCATCCCTCGGGTCTTGCAGGTGGCCTTGGGACAGAGGAAAACTGTAGAGGTATACGGAGACGGCTTTGCAACACCCGATGGTACCGCGATTCGGGATTACGTGCACGTGCGCGATTTGGCGGCCGCGCATCTGGCGGTCCTGCGAAAGGAGCAGCCGAGCCTCTACAACGTGGGCACCGGAGATGGATATTCCGTCCTGCAAGTAATTGAGACGGCGCGCAAGATCACCGGAGCCGCCATCCCGTACGATCTGCGGCCCGCCCGTGCGGGC